>CAKUKP010000051.1 GCA_934663625.1 uncultured Clostridia bacterium | reverse complement strand
CATCGCCCTCTGCGGCGGCGTTCAAAAGCTCATCGAACGCTACCGCAGAATCGCTATGCCAAAAATCAGAGAAATCGCGGAAATCTGAGGGGGAAACCCCTCCTTTTTTCGCGATTTTTGGCTTTGAATGGGTGGCTTTTGTATGAATGATATAAAATATCCGTCCGAAAACTGTGTTTTCGGACGGACTGTGGTCTGGGTGAGAGGATTCGAACCTCCGGCCTCTTGAACCCCATTCAAGCACGCTACCAAACTGCGCTACACCCAGATATTGTGTTGATCTTTCGTCAACAGTAGATATTATACTATTGCAGGCAGGATATGTCAAGGGGTGAACGGCAAGTTTCCAAAATATTTTCGAAGCGATCCGCAATCACCATGAAGGGCGGCGGGCCGCACGGTGAAAAGCCGTTCAAAAAATCAACAACCGTTCAAATGAAATGCTTGCGCATCTATGGTACAATGATATGGGTTCACAACCTGGCACACTTTACGATATTCAAATGCTTCACTCTGAATAAGCGATCGGAAGGCAGAAATTATGATTGATAAAATGTTGATTCGCGGCGCGAAGGTGCACAACCTGAAAAATATCGATGTAGATATCCCGCTTGGCAAAATCGTAGGCATCGCGGGCGTATCCGGCTCCGGCAAATCATCGCTGGCGTTGGGCGTACTGTACGCCGAGGGTTCCCGCCGCTATCTGGAAGCCCTGTCCACCTACACGCGCCGCCGCATGACGCAGGCTTCGAAGGCCAGCGTGGACGAAGTATTGTATGTGCCCGCCGCACTGGCGCTGCATCAGCGTCCCGGCGTGCCGGGCATCCGCAGCACGTTCGGCACGGGCACGGAGCTGCTGAACAGCCTGCGGCTGATGTATTCCCGCCTCGCCCGCTATCGCTGCCCGAATGGGCATTATCTGCAGCCGTCCCTGGCGGTCGCCGCGGGAAAGGAGCTGATCTGCCCCGAATGCGGCGCGCACTTTTATGCGCCGTCCGCCGAAGAGCTGGCGTTCAATTCGCAGGGCGCATGTTCGAAATGCAGCGGCACCGGCATTGTGCGCACGGTGGATTTGGATGCGCTGGTACCGGACGATTCACTGACCATCGATGAAGGTGCGGTCGCACCGTGGAACAGCCTGATGTGGTCGCTGATGACGGACATCTGCCGGGAGATGGGTGTGCGGACGGATGTTCCGTTCCGCGATCTTACAGCGCGGGAAAAGGACATCGTGTTCCACGGCCCCGCCGAGAAAAAGCACATCTTCTACCACAACAAAAATTCCAATCAGGTGGGCGAGCTGGATTTTACCTACTTCAACGCCGTCTATACCGTAGAAAACGCCCTTTCGAAGGTCAAGGATGAAAAGGGCATGAAGCGGGTGGAGAAATTCCTGAAGGAGGATATCTGTCCGGAGTGCCATGGCACGCGCCTTTCCGCCGCCGCCCGCGCGCCAAAGCTGCGGGGCATATCGCTGGATGAAGCCTGCGCGATGACGCTGATTGATCTGGTCGGCTGGGTACGGGGCGTTCCCGGCAGTCTGCCGGAGGAAATGCGCCCGATGGCGGAAAGCATCTGTGAATCTTTCCAGAGCACGGCAAAGCGGCTTCTGGATCTGGGGCTGGGCTATCTGACGTTGGATCGTTCCGCATCCACGCTGTCCACCGGCGAACGCCAGCGAATGCAGCTGGCGCGCGCCGTTCGCAATCGCACGACCGGCGTGCTCTATGTGCTGGACGAACCTTCGATCGGTCTGCATCCGTCCAACATCGTGGGGCTGACCGGCGTGATGCACGATCTGGTGGCGGACGGCAACTCCGTCATTTTGGTGGATCACGATACGCAGATTTTGAAGGAAGCGGACTGGATCATCGAAATGGGATCGGAAGCGGGCGCGAAGGGCGGACATGTGATCGCGCAGGGAACGATTCCCGCCATCGAAGAAAATGCAGCGTCGCAGATCGCGCCGTTCCTCTCCGGCAGCGCCGAAACGAAGCTGCGGAATTGCGCCGCGAAAGATGAATTGTTTGCAAACGGCGCCGTTCATCTGTCCACTTCGCAGATGCACACGGTAAAGCCGTTGGAGGTGGATATTCCCAAGGGGCGGCTCACCGTAGTCACCGGCGTATCCGGCTCCGGCAAGACCACCATGGTGCTGGAAAGCCTGATTCCGGCGCTGGACGCACAGATCAACACTCGTCCCCTGCCGCCCCACATCCGCGCCATAGATGCGCAGGGCATCGGGCATATCAAGCTCATCGACGCGACGCCCATCGGGATCAACGTTCGTTCCACGATCGCCACCTATGCGGGCGTGCACGATGAGCTGCGCAAGTTGTACGCCAAATCGCAGGACGCAAAGACGCGCGGTTACAAGGCCAGCGATTTTTCCTACAACACCGGAGCTCTTCGCTGCTCCGGCTGCGATGGCACCGGCGTGGTGAGTCTGGATGTGCAATTTCTGCCGGATGTGAATATTCCCTGTCCGGATTGCCGCGGCTCCCGCTACGCCCGCGCCGCGTATGATGTGAAGCTGACCAATGCGGCGGGGCAGCGCGCGTCCCTGCCGGAGCTGATGGATATGGATGTAAATTCTGCCATCGAGTTTTGCGCAAGCATGAAAACCGTCCGCCAGAAGCTGAGCATTCTGAAGCAGCTGGGGCTCGGCTATCTGACGCTCGGCGAAGAAACGCCCAGCCTTTCCGGCGGCGAAGCGCAGCGCTTGAAGCTCGCCAGCGAAATCGGCAAGACGCAGACGGATTCCATCTTTGTATTCGATGAACCGTCCATCGGCCTGCATCCGCTGGATGTGCGGGTGCTGCTCGGCGTTTTTCAGGCGCTGCTGGATCACGGCGCGACGGTCATCGTAATCGAACATGATCTGGATGTGATCCGCAACGCGGATTATGTAATCGATATGGGGCCGGGCGGCGGCGACGCAGGCGGCAGGATCATCGCCACCGGCACGCCGCAGGAAATTCAGAATAACAAAAACAGCATTACCGGAAGATATCTGTAAACTTCAAACCGGCGGAGCGGGTATTGTTCCCGCTCCGCCGGTTGCGGTTTCCATGCAAGGTAATAAGAGGATACCGCAGTAAATTATGTTCCCCGCTGCTTTATTCTTCCTGCTGCATTTCCTGCCGCACCATATCCTCCGTTTTCTCACAGATCAGGCGCAGCTTTTCGCTGACGTCTATCATGCTTTTCTTATGATCCTGATAAACGCGATCCAAAGTTAAGCTCAGCATTTGCTCCCACGCTTCAGCATAGGCTTCCAGCGCTTCAATCTTCGCACATTCGTTCTGATCCCACTGCAGCAGCGCATTTCGGGCGTTGGCAATATTGATCAAAATCTGTATGCTCTCCCAGAAGAACCATGCAAAATCCTCGCAGCTTTCGCCGAACAGCGGGTCATAATCTTTCTGCGCCAGTTCGCGCAGTTGTTTGCTCAGCTTTGCCGGATCTGTTTCATGCTTTTTCTCCTGAGCAACGCTTTTCATCGCCGACTTCGCGACAAACCAGCTGCACTCATCCATCACCGCATAAAAGCGGGGGCGCACATCCAGAATCGTCTGGAGAAGCTCCGTCCATTCCATCGATCTATATTTTTCATTTTTCCCACGTTTGAATCCATCAACGGGGGAATAATTGAGCGCGGGGCGCTCCTGCAGCGTTTCGTCCAGCACATCCGCCATGCTATTTCCGATGCGCTCCAACTTATCCGCGATTTCCTGAATGTCAATGGGTTTATACGTCGTTTCATCATCGGTCATTCTTAGTAAATTCTCAATCCGCCGCAGCAATTTATCGCACTGTTGTTTAAATTGCGCTATCGAACTGCATCTACCCCACTTGCGTTCACATACTTCCAAGCTGAGCCGCCGCATTTCGAGCTTTCTTGCATCCGGAATCAGCTTCCGCAACAATCGAAATATCCGTTCGATCTTCGTTTGCGCCGCATCCCAATAGCGCTCCTCCACGGTGCGTTCGCTGTCCGATCCGATAACGATTCGAACATTTGACACAGCCGAAGAAGCACCTGCCGCCGCATATGCCGTTCCGCAGAACGGACAAAACGATATCGTATCTTCGCATTCAAACAATCTTCCGCATTTCCCGCATGAATAGGTCACTGATTTATCCCTTCCTTCATTTGTATTCTGTGCTCGGATCAAAAGCCAAAATCGGTTGTAAAGCTCATTTGAATGGTGAATGGCAGCAACATCTGCAAAGCATCGCTTTCACCATCCGTTTCCTGAACACAAAACGCGCCGAAGCTGCACGCAGCCGCTGAACGCCGTATCCCCAATTTCGACAACGCCCTCCGGAATCACAATTTCCCGCAAAAACAACAAATTTCTGAAGGCGTCTTTGCCGATTTTGCGGACGGTCGGCGCAATTGAAATGGACTCCAGCGCGCTGGATGCAAATGCGCCATCGCCAATCTGCGTGCATCCGTCCGGCACGACAAAGCGCTTGAGCTGATTAACCCCAACATACTGCCAAGTCCCAATGTCAAGTTTCCCCATGATTTCCATGCCCCCCGGATGGCTTATATATCCATCGCCTTTTTCGCCGCATCCACCGGATTATTGTAGAATATGGGCTGCACGTTGGCCAGCAGATCGCCCGACAGCTGCACCAGATCCCGCATACAATCCATGGGCAGCAGCAGCTTTCGTGCGCCGGCATTATCCGCCACGCGCAGAATGCTTTCCAGGTTCATGACTTCGCCCATAGATCCGGAAATCTTGATTTCGCCGACGATAGCCAGAGATTCCATAACCGGACGATCCAGCAGCGCGCTGCACAGACCCACCCATTCCGCGATGGATACTTCCACGCTGCCGCCGCGGCTCTGCAAATCATTAAAGTACAGAAAATAATCCTTATCGCTGATGCGCACACCCGGCAAAATGTTCTTCGCGTTGTTTTCAAAACAGACCCATGCCGCCTTCAGGCTGTCCCTCAGCGGGCGGTTGAAATTGCCCACGCCCTGCTGATCGAATTTTCCGCTGCCGCGCACGGCCCTGTTTTCCAATCGATAAACGGACATTTCTCCGTCCAGCTGATTTGCGCCGATGGCGAACACATGCCCTGACGGCAGCTTCTGCGACGGAATCAGCGTTTCGCTGCTCTGCTCCGGAACGCCCACGATGGTTTCATCGCCGTTTTGATCCACATAGCCCAGATCAACATCCGCAAATTCCACGCCCGCCATGATCTTGAGCTGTTCCTTTACACGGCGGCGCCCTTCGATCGCATACTTCAACAGCATTTCAAGTTCTTCAACCGTCGCCTGCTTATCCGGAAACAGCAGCTTGATCAGGCCCGACAGCGTTTTGCGCACAGCGATTTCATCGCGCTTGTTGAACTGGCTGTTCAGCGAAAAATATTTATCGATCACGTGCGTATAATCCATGCGCCGCATGCCGCGAGTAAATTCGGCAAGGCAATCCGTAATCAGGCCATATTTTTCCGTGAGCAGCTCGGAACGCATCTTCGGAATCTCCCAGCCGGGCAGATAATAGTGTATGCGATCAAAGAATGCGCTATCGTTGTTGAATTCCGGCGGGAAGGGACTGAACAGGTGCGTTACCTTCAACAGGTTCTGCACAGAATCATTGATATTGCCGACGAACACCATGGATGCATCGGCGTTTATCATATCCCGTCCGCGGGCAAACGAGCCGGACGCCATATAATCCTTCATGATCTGAATCGCATCCTGATCGCGGAAATGCATGCCCGCCACTTCATCAAACGCCACGCAATCCCAATGCCCCACAAGCCCCACGCGATGCGCGGAGAGCGAATAGAACAAATTCGCCGTGGTGGTCTGTCCGCCGCTCATCAAAATGGAATAGGGCGAAATTTCCTTGTACAGATGGCTCTTGCCGGTGCCGCGCGGGCCCAGTTCGCAAAGGTTGTAATTGTGCTCCACCAGCGGAACCATGCGCTCCAGAAAGTGCATCTTTTCCTTATCGTTCAGCGCGTCCGGTTCCAAGCCTTCGGTGCGCAGCAGCATATCCATCCATTCGGGGGTGGAAAACTGGCTGCGCTGGCCGATGATATCATTCAATTCGAGATTCGGCAGCTGAATCGGCTTCAGGCTTACGATCCGGAACGGCGAATCCTCCGGCCCGCGCTTTTTCTTTTTGCGCTTTTCATCCTGCATGGATTCATTCGGATAAGTATAGGAAATGCGGGCGATGCACCATATGCCGCCCATCAAAATCTTCGAATAATTCACCGCGTATTCGCTCTGAATCACGAACGGTTCAATTTCCAGATTGGCGAAGCGCGCGACATAAAAATCCTTGTATTCATCCAAGTGCGCGGAAATCTTATCGATTACCGTGTATTCGCCCCGTTCGCGAATCATCGATTTGATCTTTTCGCTCTCCTCCGGACGCACATAATTTTCCGCGAGGATTTTTCGTATTTTTTCCACGCCCGCGCTGATGGCGTTTTCATCATCCGTCGCGCAATACATACCCAACAGATATTCCAATACAAACGTCGGCACATTTGCGCCGCGCTTCAGCATTGCCGTAAGATCCTTTCGGACAATCTTGCCCGGAAATGCTTTTACGATTTTGCGATCCAGTTCATCCATTGTGTTTCCTCCGGTATAAATAAAGTTTTGGTCTTCCGCTTCAAGATATCCACCTTAGAAATCGAAATCCAGACCGAACACGATATCAATGGTGAACGCCTCGCGCATGATTTCACTCTGATCATCCGCGTCCCGCAGCACCAGATCGTAAATCGCATTGCGATCGTAGCCGCTGCCCAGCAGGCGGAATGTTGTTCGAATCACCCGCTGATCATTTTCCTGCGCGGTCAGATCGCAGATAATCCGGTGTTCATCGCTGACCGCGCCGCCGGCCGCATCCTCAAATCGCGCGATCACCGTGCGCGGCTGAAGCTTTCCGCCGCAGGGCTGCTTTTGATAGAAATTCAGCGTAAACAGATTGTTGCTGATCTTTCGATTTGCGCCCAGCAATTCGATTTCCGCCTTGGCAATCGCCGTAAATCCCTTCTGCCCCGCCCTTCGATTCTGATAGCGGATCAGCGGAACCATCATTTCCTGCAATGCAATCCCGCCGTGCATATAGCCCGCGCCGCCGCCCTGCATTCGAAACCGCATACAGCCCCGCGGGAACACCGCCGTTAAATCCTGCCGTCCGAATTCATGCAGCGGAATGGAAACGGCTTGCGCGCCGCCGCGAACGATGGCGTACCGGCGCTTATATTCCAGAATTTCGCCGTCCAGAATTTCCTTGCCGGTCTTTTCATATTCCTCCATCGGCGATCGCGTATATAGAAATCCGTGATCCGCGACGATCCAAACATTGGCAGCGTTCAATTCACTCGTCAGGATGCGCGTAATCTGCATCAATTCCTGAATCGCCGTTTCGCACGCCTGAAATACGTTTCCATCGCCCTCGCCCACGCGATCGATGGCGTCATGATAGATATAAACGACCTTCTTGCCCTTCACCAATTCGCCGCGCTGCGCCTTGCTGCACCGGCGGAATTCGGCGTAATCCACCGCGACGCTTTCCGCACATGCCGCGCGAAGCACATTTTCGCGGTTGGGCGCATCCGTATTCATGCCGTCGCAGCGGATTTTCAGCCCATCATCCATCTCCAGCTTCCGATGGGGCAGCAGCGCCGCCATTCCCACCGGCGTAACGCCGGGCAAAAGCCCGATCATGCCCGTGCAATCGGTATTGCCGTTGAGCTTTCCATTCATTCGATCGGCAAGTTCCCGCGCGACTTCATAGCGCATGCCATCCGAAATGATCACGAAAACACGGTTTTCCGCCGCGGCGACGTTCTGCCGGTAGAAATCCTGCTGCCGCGCCACGCCAGATAGCGCATCCAGCCCCTGTTCTTCGAACAAATGCGTCCACGTCCGGTTCAGTTCGCCGAGGAAACCATTCTTGTACAGGCGTTCCGCCACATCCGATGCGGCTTTCAGCGCATCCTCCAGCGCCATCACGCCCAGCGCGATCGCCCGATCATACGCATCGCAGAGGGCGCGATAGGTTTGATCCATCCGATACAGTTCGCGCCCATACGCGATCCAAAGTTCCTTCAGCGATGTATAATAAAAACCGCCCGTGCGCGCGATGCTGAAGCGCTGCATATCGATCAGCGCGCGCACCGCATCGGCATACGGCGCATAATCCGCCGCCCACGCGGAATCGCTCCGCGCGCGCAGCATCGCCTGCGCCTCCTCCAGATTGAGCCGGTTTTCGGCAAACGCCGTCAGCGCCGCTTCCAATAACAGCCGATCCGCCGCGGGGAATACGCCCATGTGCAAAAGCGCTTCGCGGTTCAGCCGCCGGAGCAGCTTTTCCACGCCGAAGCGTTCCTCGACCAACTGGCACAGCGCCGCCAGCCCATCGCGATCGACGCGCAGCCAATCCACGAAAAATCCATACGCCTTCAGCGTGTACGCTGGATCGGCTGGCAACCCCGGCAGCGCGGCGTCCTCCGCGCCGTTGCGCGCCGCCGTCGCCAGCAGATAGCACGCCAGATAAATTGGCTCCGGCGCGCCGGTATAGCCGTATTCCTCCGCGCACGCCTGCCAGAAGGCGTCCTCCCCACAGAATTTCGCCATGGCGTTCAACGCCGCGTTTTCCGTTTCGCCGCGCATCAGCACGGCGCGCAGCGCCTGCGCAAATCCATATTCCTTCGCGCCGCAGAGCGCGCAAAGCACGCCCGTGCGCAGCTCGCGCGCATCGGCATATTTCCCCCGAAGCGCGCGCAGGCGGGCGCGGCGTTCCCTGCTGGCGAAGAACGCCGCGACGGATTTTGCATATTCGCGCACGGACCGCGTATTTTCGATGTTCATTTCTTCAAACACCAGCGACCAATAGTCCGCGCGGAATTCCTCGCTGTACAAAAAGACGTCCAACAGCCAATTGTCCTGCGGCTTTTCAAAAGCCATCGGACAGTAGATCAGCAGGTTTTCACCTGCATGATCTACTTCGATCTGACGGCGCAGTTCAAACATCGCATCGCTTTTCATGGTTAGAATCCGCGCGTTATCCAATTGCATTCCGGCAACGGTTTCGGCAAATTCGCCCGCCTCATCCCGCCAGACGATGATCCTGCGCCGGTAATAATCCTTCAGCGGCGCGCGAAACCGCGCATTCAGTGTATCTTTCAATGTATATCGTCCTCTGCTTTATTGTTTTCTTCATCCGCCGAACCCAGCGGCACAAAGCGCTTTTACTTGATCTTCGTCAGCAGCTCGGCGAGCTTGCTGTAGTTCACTTTTACGCCGTCGTCCAGATCGATCGGCAGGCGCATATCCGCGTAGTGGTGTACGATTTCTTCGTATTTGTTCACCTCGTTCAGCTGCTTTTCCAGCTTCTGCGCGCGCTTTGCCGCGTTCATGCGCATTCTGCCATCGCCGGTTTCGGCGGTCTTGCGCGCGTCCTGCAGCTGCGTGCGCAGGCGTTCCTGAATTTCATGCACGTAATCCGTGCGCACGCGCGCCACGGTATCGCGATCGTAGCGGTGCAGATACACCAGCGCCTTGAAGCCGTTCTGCTTGCCGGAATCGAACTGCCAATAGATCGGCCGCTTCTGATAGGTTTTCAGGTGATCCTTATAGAAATCATTCAGGTAATAATTGCGCAGCGCTTCGCGCGGCGAATCGCCCCGATTGCCCAGCGCATCCGCGAGGAACCGCAGGTTTTCCTCCAGCGTTTCCGCGCCATAGACCTTTTTTACAAATTCCGCCGTGCGCGCCACCGCATCATCGGCGAAATATTCATCATCGGTAATCGGTACGATGGCATCGCGGTCGGGCAGAAAAAGATCCTGCGAAGCATCGTAAAATTCGCAGCTGCGCGCGCCATCTGCAATGCGCGCGCAGATCGCATCATAATCCCATTCGCCGCCGGCGAACAGCAGCCCATCCACATAGGGCGAATAGCGCCCCAGCATACAGCCCACGATGTATGAAATCAGGCTGACGATTTCATCGCGCATGGAAAGCACATACGCCATCTTGCGCTGCTCGTCGTTCGGCTGGTCGATGATGCGGTACACGGTCACATCCTTTTCGGCGACCTCGGGCGTAAGTTCGCCCTGCAAGCCGTAAATATCAATGAAAATGCGGTTCAATTCCTCCTCGTTCGCCCGCAGACGGTTAAAACGATCGAGGTATTCCTGTTGAACGGCGCGGTATTTGTCGGAAATCAGGTGGGACATGTGATTACTCTCCTTCCGTATCTGTATCATGCAATACATAATATCTATTTTCCTTATCTATTAATCCTATCCAATCAAGCAGCGTTTGCTTTCTTAATATCATTCGCGCTGTAATCTGACCACCGGAATTCTTATCTTCAAACATCACATTTCCATTATCAAAGAAGTATGTCATGCCATGTGCAAAAGAATTTCGGATATGAGTCAAGACACTTTCAGCCTCTCCTGCTTTGGCTTCAGGAGGATTTTCGTCTGCTATTTTATATGGCGTTGTACATACTATTCGCAACAAATCTATGTCAATAGCTTTTGACGTTTTTCGCCCTCCTTCGCTTTCAATAACTATAAGGTCGTATTTCTTCAGCGTATCATTAATGGAATTTGCCAGCAGAATCTTCACATTATCTTTTCGTAAGCCAGCAACTTTTTTCATTTCTTCCCATGGAAGCTGTGAAAGCCCATAATCCCTTGCCGATCTTTTTTGCGATGCGGAAGATGCGATTGCATGCGTCACATAAAAATCCCAAATCGCCGCTTCCTGCTCTTTAGGCAAGCCGATATTATAAATTGCTTTATGAAAATCCTGTACAATTGCTTCCACTGTATTCACCTCAAATCATCGAATGTTTCTTGAAATCCCAGCTTGTTTCGAAAGAATCCCAATCATCTTGTGAAAGTTCTATACACTCATTCACCTTTCTATCAACAACACTGGCATTTTCTGAGTCTAATAAAACAATCGGAAGCGATGAAATATGACTTCCTTCAAAGTTCATCGTTGGTGATAAAACACTCAGTATATATACAACCACTTTTGAATTACAAAACGCTAAAAGTGGAAGCAGTTCTCTATCTGAGAATAAGCATGCCCCTGCAACATCGAATATTGATCCTACTGGACGATAGCGAAAAGCGATCGATCCTGAAGAAACTTTTGACCAAGTAGCACATTCCTTAAAATAATACTCTGTGTTTGGAACTGTTGAACGGATTCGTCCCTTCTCATCAGAAAAGTGCTTAATCTCATATCCGTCATTACTCCAATTAACTACATAGTCTAGATTTCCATACCATTTTCGGAATTTCCCACCTTTATTGTAAGGAACCCATTTCTTTCCTGAAGCTGAGAACGTTGTAGCACTATCAGCAGCAAACATGTTTTTCAATATAGATACTTCATACCATATACGAACAAATCTATCGTTGTCCGCCGTTGTCATGCCAAGCCTTGTAATTGCGTACTCATTCAGCGATTTCGAATCAGCATATATATTGAATACTTTTTCAGTAAAACAATACGCTACCGGCGCGCCGGGGATTTTTGAGAAGTTGTCCGTATTGGTATGCCTGTAATAATCATTTTCTACAGGAAAAGCAAACGGAACACCTTCATCATCCGTTTCGTAATAGCTTATCCTGTCAAACGAAGCCACATAGTTGTTTATATGGTTTTTCTGCAAAACTGTAGCCGCCGTACCAAAATTGATACCAAGGCTAGTGCCGCCTTTTCCTAAATATGGCATGTGTACCATTGTTACAATGCTAGTTGTTTTGAGCAAAGCAGAGCGCAACTTCTCAAAGCTGGAAAGGAACATCCAGCTTTCCATTGTAATCATGGACGTAAAACCGTTTTCTTTTATCTGTTTTAATCCCCATTCAATAAAACAGGAAAACAGATCACTCTTGCTGTCCGGATAGTTTTCCTTGACGAAACGCGAGAGCTTTTCATTCATGCCGCTTGCGCCCATATATGGCGGGTTAGTAATCACCGCATCATACTTTTTGGCAAGAATCATTGCCTGCTTTACCAGCGGCTTCAGAACGGTTATCGCCTGTGCGCTATCGGCGATGGAAAGCAGATTATCGTGCGCGGCGGTTTCCCGCTCCGCAAGGCGTGCGGACAGGTGTTCCAGTTCCGCCATGGTGAGATCTACGTGCAAAAGGCTGCCGTACTCCTTCGCATCGGCGAAGGTTTTCAGCAGGCGTTCCGCCAGCGACCGCTCCGCACCCAGCGCCGCAAGCGCTTCGGCGGGCAGCACCGCGCATTCCTGAATGGCGCAGACGTGCGGCTGCACGCCCCTTCGCAGGAAGCGGCGATCGTATTCGCACGCCTTCATCATCACTGCGAAATACGCAAGCTGCGCCGCGCGGTCATCGATGTCCAAGCCGTACAGGTTGTTTTCCACGATGCTCGCCGCCGCATCCCGATCGGTATAGCCCAGCGATCGATAAATCTGCATCAGCACATCGAAGGCGTAGACCAGAATGTGCCCTGATCCCATGCACGGATCGAGCACCGCGATCTGTTCCGGCTGGATGGATGCATAGGGCGCGCGAATTTCGGCAAGCTGCGCCGCCACTTCGGGCGATTGCGGCGCTTCATCCATGAAATAGCGCCATTGCATGCGCAGGTTTGCATCGGGATGTCCCTCCAGCCACAGGCGGCCGAGGCTGTTTTCCACCATGTAATTCACGATCCATTCCGGCGTGAACAGCTGCGTTGCCGCACCGATGCGATCCTTTGTGATCTTTACATTCTTCTTGAGCAGTTCGAAGGTTTCATCCTTGAGCTGGGTATTATAATACTGATACAACCATCCGATGACCTGAATTTCGCTCCAGCAATCCGCATCCAGCTTCGCCATTTCGCCCAGCACGGAATCCGCCTTTAACAGCGCGTCCGGAAACAGCAGTTCATCGGCACGGCTGATTTCTTCAAACATGCCCGGCAGCGGCGCGGAAAGCGCATTGCACAGCGCGATCAGCAGCAGCTTATACAGTTCATCCGTACGGTTCGCATCCAGCAGGGCGATCACCTGCGCCATATCCACGCCCGCCAGCGAAACATCCTGCGCTTCGCGCAGAATCTGCGGCTGCGCGCCCGCCGCATCCGGAAACACGCGCTGCGCCACCGGCAGCAGGCCGTGTTCCTGCATGTATTTCACGGCGATGAAGCGATTGAACCAGGTGTACGCCGCCGCTTCCATCGCCGGACGATAGCCGATCTGATAGACGCGCGCGATCAGCGCATCGCGCCGTTCCGCCTCTGATGCGGTCAGCACCGTGCCGTCCAGCTTGTGTAATGTGCCCGTGGGCGCAATGGATTTATCCTTCGCGCGCTTTTCATCCACGCCGTAGAGCGCCGCGCGGTCGGAAACCCGCTGGAGCAGCTCCAGTCGGGCATTGATGGCAAAATTCTTCAGATCGCTTTTGTTCATGGTGATGTTCCTCTCGGTTGGTATGGTGAATTTCAGGGCGTTTATCGAATAACAGCGGGTTCTGCGATCGGGGTTCTCTCCCTCAGTCGGCTTCGCCGACAGCTCCCCCATCAGGTGGAGCCAAGAGAACGATCATCCGTAACCTTGCCTTCCTCTGATAATACGCACCGAAGACCCTGCTGTGCAGGGTTTCGGCAGCGCGCCGAACGAATCCAAAGGATTCGCGGCGGCTGGTCGCGGGCTGCAAGCAGCACGCGACTGCTAAAAGGAAGGTGGCAAAACCGCAGGTTTTGACGGAAGGAGAGATAACGCGCCTATCGAATAACAGCGGGTTCTGCGGTAGGGGTTCTCTCCCTCAGTCGGCTTCGCCGACAGCTCCCCCATCAGGTGGAGCCAAGAGAACGGCGTATGAACGCTTCTCTAATCAGATAGAGCCAAGGAACGACCTCATCCGCCGCTGCGCATCGCATTTGCTCAGTTCAATTGAATCGCATCGCTTCCCTGTAGGGCTTCCGTAAGCGCGCGCCGAAGCTGTTCTACATAGGCATCGATTTCCGCTTCGGAAGAAATCCGTTTTTGCGGCAGGATATCATACCGCCGAATGGTGCGCACGCGCAGTTTGGGCGCATCATCGCCCGACGCGCGCCGCAAATTGGCGATCATCGCTTCAATGCGGCGGCATTCCGCATCCTTATAGGTTAAAATCTGCGTGATGCTCGCATCCAGCAGCGTGGGACTCGCCGCATTCAGCGCTTCCTGTTTGCGGCGCTCCAATTCTTCATCCGCCCTGCGGATTTCATCGCGCAGGCTGGGTTCATCGGCTGCCAGCGTATGAATATCGCCGCGCGCCTGAACCAGAATTTCCTGAACGCGCTCCCGCCGCGCCGCGCTGATGCGCGCATACGCCGCATCGATCTTCTGTTCCAGCGCGGGCAGTTCTACGATTCTGCGATAGGGCTTGGAATTGGACAAAATCGCCGAAATCGCATTTGCCGCGTCCAGCGCTTCGGTTTCATCCGTGAAATAGTGCCGCTCTTTTCGCACCCGATCGCACTTTTCCCGCGCGGAATCAAATATCTTCTTCTGATTTTTGAAGAAAAATTCCACCTCGCGCACGTCCTCCGCCCAGTCCAGCAGCGCATCCTCCGCCTTAACGAACGCATCCAGGAATGCAACGTTATCGCCGCGCCGCGCCAGCACATCATCCAGCGCGCGCTTGCCATCGTCTACCACCTGCCGCCCCGGATATGCCGCCGCATCGGAATACAGCGCGATCAGATTTCCATTGCGCTGGCGCGCTTCGTTCAAAAGCGTATCCAGCTGACCGCACAGGCCTTCTTCATCCGTGCGCATATCCATCGCGCCGAAAAGCTCCGCCGCCAGTTGGCGCGCCTTTTTCACCAGCACATCCGGCGCGGAAACCCTTTGACGAACCACCGTTTTTTCGGTTTCGCCGCGCTTGCGCAGGCAATCGATGGTTCTGCGATCCATCGCCGTCAGCGCCGCGCCGCCGTAAATGAGCTGTACCTTCTGCCCGCGCATCAGCGCGGCGACCAGCGCGGCGATATCGATTTCACGCCAGCCGTAGGGCGCCGACTGATAGCGCTTCTGAATCTCCGCCATGGTGACATTCATATGCTGTCTGCCGCGAATTTCCAGATATTGCCGAATCTCCTCCAGCGCCATGGCATTGGGCGGCGCCACGCCCGAAATCGTTTCCTGTACCGCGCGATCGGATAAAATTTTCTGAATATCTGCGTCCGATTGGACGAAAGAATTCACATAGCCCAGTTTTCCGTATACATCCTCCACTAATCGGGTCAGCGCCGCATCCAGCGTTTCCCGAACCGATGCGCAGCGAATCTGCACGCGTTCGCCCGCGATGTAGAATTCGCCGCGAACGATCGCTTCTTTCAAAAGATTGGTCGCGGTTTTTTCGCGCTCCTTCGCCTCCGCCTGCTTTGCCTGAATGATCTTGCGGATGGATTCGGGCAGCTGTGAAATATTGCGCTGCTTGACGTATTTTTCAATGCGTTTAACCTCCTCCAATTCCTGATAGTAATTGCCGGAGGTGCTGAGCAGAACGATCGCTTCGTTATTGGCGCGCGATTGCAAAATCAGCTTTGCATCGGCTTCGCCCTCCCTCAAGCCCGAAGCCAGCGTAATCAGCCGCAAGCGAATATCGCTGGAGGACTGGCCGACGATGGCGTCATCCACCATCGGATCGAAGGCGAAATCATATCGATTCTTATAGCGGAATTTCTTTCCCGCATAGAGATCGGCGAACACCGCCTGCCCGATCATATGAACCACATCGTTCTGATCTATGATAAGAGCTCGAATCTCGCGGTTCACATCCTGTTCTTCGTCGGTGAGGAACATATACATATCGCCGTTGCGCGACGCATAATTTTCATGCACCAGCCGATCTAAAGATTCCTGAAGCGCGCGCCGAATGGTGATCTTATCCGCATGTACATCGGAGATCATCAGCGTAGACAGATTTTCCAGATTGGGCGCGACGCCATCCACATAGCGAATCAGGAACAGCAGCTTCAATACATCCACATCCTGCGGCTTTAAGCCGTCGCCCGCCTGCGCCGCGCGATCCGCACGATCCACAACGCGGCGAATTGCGCCGTCCAAAAAGGTATGCACGGTATCATAAAAATAATGGAATGGAACGAAGCAATTTTCATCGCAAAGCTTCACTCGCTGCGCCGCTTCCTGAAAGGCGGAAAGCATGCTGCGTTCGCCGCCCGACAGATGCTTGCCGGAGGAACCATGCTTGCGTACCTGCACCAGCACATCCTGCAAAAGCTTGAACTGATAGGGTACGAAGGGATAGCTTTCCACGAATTCATCTTCGCCAGAATATCCCTTCAAATCCGCCACGGTGCCGGACGCAAAGGTGAACAGATTGCGCATAACCGAACTGTTCTGCCGGTACATCAACTGAAGCAGCGCCTGCGCGGATTCGTTTTTGGCAAGGATGCGGCGCTTGATTACTTCGTCCACCGATGCGGAGGAAAGGCTCAGGCGCGTATTGAAGCGCCCCTGAATCTTGGAAAAATCGTTGCCCTTGACGTGGGTTACGCTGTCGATATCCTCCTGACTGGTTACGATCACCCAAACCTTGCCCATACAGCGGGAGCCGAGTTCTTCAACAACGGTTTGCAAATTGAGCATCAGGCCGGAATTATCGCCGATGTACTGGCCGATTTCATCCACGAGAAATACCAGATGGAAGTTCGGCGCTTTGGCATCTACGTATTCCGCAATTTCGCGCGTGAGCCGGTCGATGCTGATTTCCGCTGTTTCCGTCCCATTGAACCAGTTGCGCGCCGCCTGTTCGGAAACATCGGTCGTCTGCCGCAGCGCTTCCACCACATCATCCTCCCAGAACGCAAAAGCTTCGCGCGCCGTACGCCATGATTCGCCGTTGATTTTCAAAAACGCTTCCTGAAACGCCGCCAGCTTGCCCTGATGATCCAGAAAACGTTCGAAGGCAGCGACCTTCAAATCATCGCCGTAATAGCCGCAATGCTCATAGAACACCTTGGTAAACACGCGCAGAATCGCATCCTGATCCTTGCCCATAGGGGATTTCGCATCAATATTAAATAGGATTACTTCCGTCGGCGTTTCCGCCACGCGGCGCATCATGGCATAGCGCAGCGGATCATAGGAAAATTTGTCCTCAAAATAGTCGATCGCACGCTTGCCGCCGACCACTTCATTGGCAAGCAGATAGGACAAAATCTTCAAAAAGTGCGATTTACCGCTTCCAAAGAAGCCGGAAATCCAAACGCCGATTTTGTCCGTGCTGCCCTCGATGCTTTGTTCATAGTGATCGTAAAACACGCCGAAATGCTTGCGAAGCTCGCGCGTGATTACATATTCTTCCAGCTCCTGACGGCGGTTTTCATCATCGGTCTGCATAACCTTGATGACGCCGTTGATCGACCGATCAATGCTTTTGAGAAACATATCCTGCAATTTCATATGTACCACTCCCGCTCGTCAAACCAGATTGAAGGCCCTGTAATAATTATCATCAATGAATCGATTAAACAATGTAAGCGTCTGACCTGTGTATTCGCCCGGGTAAAAAAGCACCACGGGCACATCATCAAAAATGTGCTGCAAATTATTCAGAATATTATGGCTGCGCATATAGGGAAAAACGCGACCCACACCCGAAATCATCACCACATCGCCCCTGCGATGATCGCCATACCGCATATGATCGACATAAGCCTCGGGCGGGGCGACGCGCTGTATCTGCTGCAGCATGAACGCCGCGCCGCGCTGCGCCTCCATCTGCGGAATGCGATCCAGAATGCGCCGTTCTCGGCAGATTTCCAGCAAAATTTCATATAAATCGCGCACAATCGCGCGACCGCGGCCGTCCTCGCCATTCATTTCTTCAGAAATGGTATGCAAAAAGTGCCGGACAGGCATTTCCTCGTCCGGCGAATAGGCGAATACGTAAAGCCCTACTTCGTTGCTCAAGCCCTTATTTTCAAGAAACGCCGCGTCGCTCAGTTTTTCGCGCAGCGCGTCCAGCCGCGCATAGATGTTCTGCACTATCGCCACCTCAATTCAATACGTTAAACGCCGGCAGAAAGCATTGGAAGCCCGCGTTTCTCAACGCCTGTTCAATTTCTGCGGAAATCAACACCGGACAGAGCGTTTCACTGCCGATTTTTTCCAGATATCCATTCTCCCGAAGCACGTTCATGATCATCGATTGTATTCGCTTCACCGTCGATGGACTCCAGCCCGCCACACCATCATCCTTTTCGCTCAGCCGATCAAAAAACAGCCGCACATCCTTCTGCGTAAGCGTCATATCCAGCGATCGATACTTTCCGCCGACAATCTCTACCATAAATTCCGCCATCAGACGGCTCTGCGCCATCATGGCAACCAGCGCAACCTGTTTTGCTTCGGTCAACGATCCTTCCGCCAGAATTTCAATCAACGCCGCGCTATGCGCGATGCAACTCAGCCGTTTCAACGCAGCCCTGCATTTTCCGCGAATCTCCCGCTCCGTCGGGTATTGAAACAGATTCTCGTCAAAAACTCGATCCGAAATTTCCGCATCCGTCAAGCCTTCCCGCTTCAGGCGCGCGACGATGCGCATTTCCCGAAACATAAACTGTTCTCGGGTCAAAGCGCCGCTGTAGTGGGTCACATGTTCACCCGCCTTTTACCATTATTTTCCCATCACGGCTTTCATTGTTGCTTTGCATTTCTTCGGGCAAAGCTTCGCCCTCCGTTTCTTCAAGACAAAACGCCGTGCAGCCGATTCCAGTTTTAATCTCCTTTAGAAAATCCGAATCGGCGTGTATAATACTCACATCCTCCGTCGCAAAATTCCTGATTTTATGACGGAGATCAGGTGAAATAAACAAATTTCAATGCTTTTCACCATCTATTATAATATTATACGTGGAAATCTGTACCTTGTCAACTTGATTGAACGGATTAAAAGGGGATCGCAGCGATTTTTACGGGAAACAGCGACACAGGATTACTTTTGTTTATGGCATTTCCCGCTCTGCCCAAACAAGCATGGTTTAAGCGATAGGATATGGGATAAGCCGTCAGAATCGCCGTCAGATGAAAGCTCACGGGAAACAATATACCTAGGAGGAAAAACACATGCCCAGACATGGAGAAAATATTTATAAGCGTCGGGATGGTCGTTATGAAGGAAGATATGTTATCGGAAAGACGGAAACGGGAAAGACGCGATTCGGATACGTTTACGGGCGTCAGTATACACAGGTGCGAAATTATCTGCTTCAAAAAAAGGCGGAACATTTGGGTGCAATGAAGCTGACCGAAAACAGCTGTAACACACTTCTGAAGGACTGGCTGCATTGCTGGCTGGAAAATGAATTGCTCGGCAGCGTGAAAAATTCATCTTATCAAACTTATCTTCGCCAGATCCGAGTTCATTTGATTCCGATGCTGGGCCATTTTCGTTTGTCGCAGTTGACGCCGCCGATAATCTATGAATTTATTTCCCGTCTGGAAGAACGGGGCTTGGTGCATAGCACCATGAAAGGAATCTTCCGCCTGCTGCGCGTTGCGCTTCGCTGTGCGCACGAAGCGGGAATCATTCCGAATAATCCATGCCGAAAAATTAAAATTCAATCCGGAGAAGTGATAGAACAGCGGGTTTTAAGCGGCGCAGAACAGCAAAAACTGCGCGTATCGGCTCTTGCGCGGGAAGATTTTCCGACGTTGCTCGGTCTGTATACCGGTATGCGTCTGGGCGAAGTGTGCGCACTTAAATGGACGGATATCAACTGGGAAAGAAAAACGATCACAGTTCAGCGGACGGTTCAGCGAATTGCAAACAACGCTTGTCCTCGCACACATCTGATGATCGGTTCTCCGAAGTCCAGACGCTCGCACAGAATCCTGCCCATTCCAGATTTTCTATTTGCGATGTTGAAAAAAGCCTTTGTATCCGTAAAACATCCCGATATATTCATCTTTGGAAAAGCTGGTCGCGCCGCAGAGCCTCGCACAATTCAGCGCCGTTTTCAGCGACAAATGCAAACGCTGGGACTTAGACAGGTACATTTTCATACGCTGCGTCATAGCTTTGCCACCCGTCTGCTGGAACTGGGTGTCGATATTCAAACAATCAGCGCACTGTTGGGGCATCAGTCTGCCAAAACAACGCTTGATTTTTACGGGCACAGTCTGTCTGAACGACAGGTTTATGCCGTTTCCCTACTTTCCACCTATGTTTAAGCCGTCAAATGCCGTATAACGCTCTGCAAATGCGCGCTGTAGCAACGTTTTTCGTCCGTCATAATATCAGGAATTTTGCGACGCTGCGCTTTCGCCGGTTTATCATTGGGGAAATTATAATTATAATAAGAAAAAACAAAAAGCCCGACAACCTACTTTTGAGTAGATTATCAGGCTTCGTAGTTTTGCCAAAAGTGTCTGTTATACGGTCTGTTGCTTGATTTACGCCCTGTTTTTCATGAATTCCAGAATCTGGCTGGAAATGCCTTCTGCATCCAGGCCGTAGGCGCGCAGCATTTCTTCGGAATCAATCGATGAACAGCCGAACAGATCGCGCACGCCGATTCGCGCCATTGGAATGGGGTATTCCGCGCACAGCACTTCGCTCACGGCATCACCCAGACCGCCATAGATCGAATGTTCTTCCACAGTGACCGCGCGGCCGCATTGCTTTGCATACGTCAATATGCGATCCCGATCGATGGGCTTGATGGAATAGAGATCGATCACCGCGGCGTCCACACCGTTTTGCTTCAGTATTTCAGCCGCTTCCAGCGAACGGCTGACCATAACGCCGAGCGTAAAGATCACCAGATCGCTGCCCTCGCGCATTACATGGGAACCGCCGAGTTCAAACGGCCGATCCGCCGAAAACACGGGCGTGGGCATGCGCGAAATGCGCAGATAAACGGGGCCTTCCGTATCCGCCGCCAGTTGAAGCGCCTTTTTGGTCTGCTCCGCATCGCAGGGGCAGAGGACGCGCAGGTTCGGCAGCACGCGCGCCAACGCCAGATCCTCAATCGCCTGATGACTTCCGCCGTCTGCGCCCGCCGTAAGTCCGGCATGCGTCATGCACAGCTTTACATTGTACTTTCCGTACGCCACCGTATTTCGCACCTGATCGAACGCGCGCCCCAGACCGAGCACGGCAAAGCTGCTCACAAAGGGGATATAGCCCATATCTGCCATACCCGCTGCTGTGCAGATCATATTTGCCTCGGAAATACCCGCATCAAAAAAGCGATTCGGATAAGCGTTTTTAAAATAAATGGTCTTGGTTGCCATTGCGACATCCGCATCAAACACAACAATCTTATCGTTTCTTCCGCCAAGCTCCGCGAGTGCTTTACCATAGGCCTCCCTGGTGGGAATTCTGTCCGCCATGCTCATTTCCCTCCTGTTCTATTCACTCAGTGTATTGGATTTCCTTCAGCGCTTCTTCCAGCTGATCGTGGTTCGGCGCCGTTCCGTGCCACTTGCAGGTGTTCTCCATAAAGGAAACGCCCTTGCCCTTCACCGTATGCGCAACGATAGCCTTCGGCATGCCGTTGTGCGGCGCATCCAGCGCAGGCAGAATCTGCGCAAAATCGTGGCCGTCATCCAGTTCGATCGTTTCAAAATTGAAAGCGCGCATTTTATCGGCAATGCTGCTCATGGAGATAACCTCATCATTCGTACCATCCAGCTGAATGCCGTTATTATCCACCAACATCGTCAGATTATCCAGTTTATGGTGCGCTGCGAAGAGCAGTGCTTCCCATATCTGCCCCTCCTGCATTTCGCCGTCGCCCACCATTGCGTATACCTGCAAAGCATCGCCACGCTGCTTCGCGCCGAGCGCCATGCCTACGGCGACCGATAGCCCCTGGCCCAGCGAACCTGCACAGGCATCCACGCCGGGCGTTTTTTTACGATCGGGCTGCCCCTGAAGACGCGAACCAAAGCTGCGCAGCGTGTGCAATTCTTCCTTGGGGAAATACCCTTTGTCAGCCAGAATGGCATACAGCGCCGGACATGCATGACCCTTGGAGAGTACGAAGCGATCGCGGTCGGACTTCTGCGGGTTCTGCGGATCCAGATTTTGCAGCTTGTTATAATAGAGCGCGACCAGCATTTCCGTTGCGGACAGCGATCCGCCCGGATGGCCGGATTTTGCTTCGAAGATTTCTTCCAGCGTGTCCCTGCGAATTTGAGCAGCTTTTTCCTTCAGGTTTTCATACATGAAACTCACCTCATTCCAATTTTGATGTGTTTTTAGGTCAGAAAGTGCATAAAAAATGCGGGCAGTATACACAGCCCATAAAAAGGCTAAGTCAAGCCGCTGTGCTCGTGTTCTGTGTGATGAAGCGCGGACTAACGCCGCACCTCATCACACCCATTCATAATTGTCAAACGGTAAATTTCGAATCAGCGATCCCG
>CAKUKP010000050.1 GCA_934663625.1 uncultured Clostridia bacterium | reverse complement strand
CGTGGAGCTGTCGGATATGTAGGTGCCGCTTCCGTTCATGGAATACAGTATGCCCTCATCGATCAGTTCGCGAATCGCCCGATCCACGGTGGTCTTTGAAATCAGCAGCTGCTGGCACAGGTTTTTTCGGGATGGAAGCTTGCTGTGCGGGCTGCTGTTCATCGCCATTTCAAGTATACGTTGTTTAACTTCCTTGTATATAATGGTCAATCAGCCCTTCTTTTGATTCATATCTTGACTAGTATTCTACTTCATTTGTCGTTGACTTTCAACCAATATTCGTGATTTCATACTGCTTTCAACCAAAAAGGACTGCTTTTGGATTTCGTCCTGAAAAGGGCGCGGCATATTCCCCGTTTCGTTCGGCTGCACATACCCGCAGGGAAAAACAAAGCTCCCCTCCGGCGAAGCGGCTTTTGTTTTCGCCGCGTTTCCGGAAGGGAGCGCAACCTGCTTTTTGCAGTTATTCGCATCTCTGGTATGAAATTACCTGATAAACCGCCTGCGTATCTCGCCGATGATCTGCAGCGCCATGGGCAGCATACACAGTACGAAGTACGCCGCATAAAACACCGCTGAAAGCGGCGTAATGCGGTTCAGAATGATGCGCGGATTGTAGTAGATGCGCGTCTGATGCAGAAGCATGCCCGCAAGCAGCACGCTCAGGCACGCAAACAGCCCGATCACAAAGCTGCGATCGCGATTGTCAAACCGATAGATCGAAAACGCCGTGCGATGCGGCAGCGTGTACCCCCGACAGCGCATGGAATCGGAAATGGAAATCATGCTCTCCGCCGTCCAGGTAAGCGTCGCGGAAAAGATGCTGATGAAGCTTTGGATGCGGCGCAGAATGTTTCCTTGCCGTATCCCGCGCCCGACGCACTGCCGCGCGCGCTGCGACTTTTGTGCCTGCATGCGAATCCTCGGCACCATGCGCAGGATGATCGCCAGAAACAGCGAAAGCTTTGGCGATACGCGTCCGAACAGATATACGATCTTATCCGTGCAGAACACCGCATGCATGCATTCCAGCCACATGATCACGCCCGCCAGCGCAACGCCGATCGATCCGCCGTACACGATCGATTCCAGCGTGAGCTGGTTTCCGATGAAATTCCGGTGCAGATTGGTTACGCCGAAATGATTGAACGCGGCGTAAAACAGCGTCCACAGCACGATCAGCGGGATCAGGCACAGGTTCAGTATCGCCGCGCGCCGTCCGTTCAGCTTCACCGAATACGCGAACGCGCACAGGTACGAAAGCGCCAGAAACACGGGATGCAGAAAGCACAGCGTGCCCGCGATCACCGATACGAAATAGATCAGGTTGATCGCCGGATGATAGCTGTCAAAGCGCATTTTCTTCCTCCAGCATTCCGTATTTCACGCGGACGCGATCCAGCTTATCCAGCAGCGGATTGGCAAACAGCAGCATCGTGAGCGCCACGGCGATTCCGTGAATCACATTGACCGGCAGGCCGGACAGGAATATCGCGCCCCAGGATTCCACATTGATCGTGCTCGCCATCGTAAAGATCGCGCACAGATCCAGTATCGGCCCGATGATGCACACGATGCACAGAAAGCCGAACGCGCAAAGCTTAAAGCGATTGCGATCGATGATGTGCAGCCGGTACGCCAGCCCAGCGAGGAAACCCGCCATGCCGTAGGCGAACATCTGCCACGGCGTCCACGGCCCCTGCCCGAATATGAAATTGGATACGAATGCGCTCACCGCGCCGACCACGAAGCCCGATTCCGCGCCGAGCGCAATGCCCGCGATCATCACGATCGCGCAGATCGGCTTGAAATTCGGGATCCAGATAAACGCCGCGCGCGACGCCACCGCCAGCGCCGACATGACCGCGATGATCACCAGTTCGCGCGCCTGCGGCCGCCGCCGTTCAAAGGACAGGATAAACGGCGCCGCCGTGATCAGCATGATCACCAGGCTTGCAATGTAATAATACCGGTTGCCCAATTGGCGGCAAAGGTACAGAACCGCCGGAATCACGATCACCAACAGCACGATGCTCAGCCAGTTTCGCTTTGTGATTTTGCCCTTCATATGCGTTCCGCCTTTCTGCACAGCGCAATTACATCCTCCACCGAAACGGCGTTCGGGAAGATGTGGCGGCTCATGCGGTTGGCCGCCGTGGTATAGAAGCTGTTGCACGCGAAGAACCGGCGCGGCGTATTCATCGTGATCATCTGTCCATCGAAGAACATGCCCACCAGATCGGCGTACTGCGCGCAGAATTCCACATCGTGGGATACCATCACCACGGTTACGCCGCGCGCCGTGAGCTTTTTCAGAATCGACGCAAATTTCTGCTTGAAGAAGCTGTCGATGCCCTTCGTGGGTTCATCCAGCAGCAGAAGCTTCGGATCGGTCAGCAGCACCTTGGCGAGCGCCGCGCGCTGCTGTTCGCCGCCGGAGAGATCATAGGGATGGCTGTTCATCAGATGCGTGATTTCGCAGATCTCGGCGACTTCGTCGATCCGCGCACCTTCGCCCTTCCCTACCATTTCGGCAAGATCCTCGCGCACCGTTTTTTTCACGAACAGGCTCTGCGGATCCTGCGGCAGCATGGCGAGCATTTTGTGGAACAGCTGCCCGCTTTTGTACTTCTTCACAGGCTTTCCATCGATCTGAATTTTGCCGCGGTACGGCGGGCAGACGCCGCAGATCGCGCGCAGAAGCGTGGATTTGCCCGTTCCGTTGCCGCCCAATATCGCAAACAGGCTGCCGCGCGGCACATCCAGATTCACGCCGCGCAGAATATCCGCCGAATCCTTTTCGTAACGATACCAGATTTCGCGGATGCTGAGCACCGGATCTTCGATATCATCGATCGCCGCTTCCTCGGTAAGGGATGCGCCGCCGTTTCTGTAATGCGCGGACAGATAATTTCTGCCCTCGCGCACGGTGAGCGGGCATTCGCCCGATTCCGCGCCCTCCACGCCGTAGAAAATGCGCGTCGGCGCGGGCAGCGCGGCGAACATATCGTGTTCCATCTCGCGCAGCTTCCGCGCAACCGCGCGCGGCGCATCGCAGGCGATGATCCGCCCGCGATCCATCACCGCCACGCGATCGGCGGCATAAAAGATATCCTCCAGACGGTGTTCGGTAATGATCACCGTCGTGCCCAGTTCCAGATTGATCTTGCGCACCGTGTTCAAAAAATCGGAAGCCGCGATGGGATCCAGCTGGCTGGTGGGTTCATCGAGAATCAGTACGTCCGGATGCATCGCCATGACGGAAGCCAGATTCAGCAGCTGTTTCTGACCGCCCGATAATTCGCATACGTTGCGGTGAAACCAGCCCTGAATGCCGAAATAGCTCGCCATTTCGGCGACGCGCAGGCGCATCGTCGCCTGATCCAGTCCAAGGCTTTCCAGCCCGAACGCCAGTTCATGCCACACCTTGTCCGTAACGATCTGATGATCCGGATTCTGCATCACGTAGGCGATTCGGCTGCTCTGCGCGCGCAGATCCAGCGATTCGATCGGCTGATCCTCAAACAGGATCGCGCCCGTCTTTTTGCCGTGCGGCGCGAGAATCGGCTTCAAATGCCGAAGCAGCGTGGTTTTGCCGCTGCCGGATTTGCCGATGACCGCCAGAAATTCGCCGCGCTCCACGCGCAGGCTTACATCCTGCAATACCGGCTGATCGGGGCGGGTAGGATAACTGAAATTCAGATTCTGGATATCGAAATGTGCCATGCAATTTTCTCCCAATAATTGATTGCGCTCGGCATCAGCAGAAAGAGCGCATAACAGATAAAACCGACCGGATGAACCGGCGCAATGGACAGATATGGCGTATACTGCGCCCGCGCCGCGCCCATGATCGCCGCCGCAATGCAGCCCGCCGCCAAAATCCCCATGATCGCCGCAAACGCCGCATCGCGCAGGGTAAAGCGGTAAATCTGAAAGGACGTGCGCTTCGTCACGCCATAGCCGCGGCTGCGCATCGCATCCGCGGTGGTGATCGCGCTCTCCAGTGCCCAGCCGGTGAGCGCCGACAGCACGATCATGCCCTGCTCGATCTGTTCACGCCGGTTTGCGCTCTGCCCAACGCCCATGCCCACGCCGCCGCGCGCGCCCAATATCGCCTTCGCCCGCCGCTGATAGGACGGCACCAGCCGGAACACCATCACCAGCAAAAGCGAAATCGACGGCATCAGCCCGCCGAACAGCGCGACGAATTTATCGCTGGTCATCACCGCCGAATAGCAGGAAAACCAGATCAGCACGCCGGTAAACATCGCCGCGATCGCCATGCCGTAGTACAGCGCTTCCAGCGTGTAATTCCGCCCCAAATAGGTAAACAGCACGCGCTGACCGTATCGGTTGAAGATCGGATTGACGATCGAAAGCACCAGAAATACCGGCAGCATTCCCGCCGCCGTCCGCACCGTTTTTCGCCAGCCGTAAATGCTCGCGTGGCAGAAAAACGCCGCGATCAGCATCGCCGCCAGATACGCAGGATGCATGAAGATCATCGAAAATACCAGCGTCAGCGCAAAAAACGCAAAGTTGACCCACGGGTGCAGATCGGAAAACGCGCTTTTCATATCAGTACATGGGGCCGCCCACATCCGCGCCGAGGCCGACGCAGGTATAGCACCATACGATCGAATCGCCATCCTGCAGGCGATATTCGCTGCATCCGTAATTCGGGAACCAGCCGTTCACCTTGTACATCCAGCCCGATTCGCTGCCGCAATCAAATTCATACAGCTGATGGATGCCTTCGACATAATAGCTGTTGTACATCGGCGTCCAGCTGTATTCCAACTGAATATCGGCGTATTCGCACGCGCGCTGCAGCACATCGAACACCGTTTCGCCGTCATCAAACGCCACGCGCACCTGCGTAAGGATCGTTCCATCCACGGGCACATAGCTGTCCTTGCCCGCCTCCAGCATATCCATATGATCCAATATCGTATCGCAGCGAATCTCCAGCGTGCAATACAGGCGATCGGAATCGGCGGTATCATCCGCGCCCAGCGCATCCCAGGCGCGCTGGCGCTCGGCATCGCGATCGGCGATCGCCGCATCGATATCCTGATCGGTTACGCAGAGCGGCATGATCGAAAGCGCCGCCTGCACCTGCTTTAGCGCAAATTCATTGAGCGACACCACGGAAAAATCCGCCGCATCGATTTCATCGCCGACGAAACTTACGGTTTTGCCTTCGCCGCAGTCCGGCACGCTGCCGCGCAGCATGAAAACGCTCGCGCTGCCCACGCGCGCCGTAAAATACGCCGCCCCATCCGATAAATTCATCGCGCGCCCCGCGATGTTTACGCATACGGCGCTGCCTTCGGGCACACATACGAACAATTCGCCCGCGTTCAGCGTAACTTCAAATTCGTCCGCCGAAGCGTTTTCGATCTTCATTTCAGCGCGCTCGTTCAGCGTAAGATACGCGCTTCCGACGCGCGCCGTCACACCGGAACCGGCGTTCGTTTGCAGAATATCGCCGTTCCGCAGCGCCATTTCATCCGTGATCGGGAAGCCCAGCCCCATGCGTTCGACAAAATTCACGCCGCGATCGTTGTATACGGCGCAGGTTTCTTCCGCGGCCGCCGCGCAGATCATAAGCGCGCAGATCAGAATCAGGCAGATTATCCGTTTCATCAAAAAGCACCTCCATTAAAACCAGCCGCGCAGCTTGCCGACAAAGTATACCGCCGCGCAGGCGATCAGTACGATCAGCGCAACCATTACCGCGTTCGCGGCGCGCTTTCGGGTTCGTTTTTTCATATATTTCCACCTCCGGTATACACGCGCGCCGTCGGCAAAACAAAAGGCCGACGACCCGCTCAATCCATATGGATTGAGGAGCGTCAGCCATTCTGCACAATCATCGCGGCCGCCGCATCTGATGTTTCAGACGGGCGGTTGGTATCATCACCAATGCGAACATACGCACCACATGCAAGCCCTTGCCGCAAGCGCACCATAATATCTCTGCGTGTTATAGGTCTTCTGGCTCATGCAATTCAGATGCTCTCGCATCTACACGCACATCCCCGCCTTCTCAACGATCGATATGCGCGCATATCCACCGCCAATGACCGGCTTTCGCCACGAAATGTACATTTTTGCACTTACAGCATCGGGCAATGCTCAGGATTTTCACCTGATTCCCTCAGTTTCGTTCCTGAAGAGCGGAACGAAAGCACAACACAGCCTGTTCATTTTCTACTTATAATATAGCACACTATGCCGCGTTTTTCCAGCGCAATCTGTTTTTTTACATTGCGCGCGGCGCGTTACCGCGCCGCCAGATCCACCAGCGCCCGATGACAGGCGAGCAGGTTCGCCGGATCGGTTTTCAGCGGAATTTCGCAGCCCGCCGCCACGATGCTGTTATCGCAGCAGGTCGCACAGGCGATGGATGCATCGTATACATCCTGTTCGGTGCCCTGAAACGCCACGGTGACGGGATTGAAATTGCCGCAAACGCAGCCCCTGCCGCGCATCAGTTCGCCCGCCTGACGGAAATCCACCATGTGATCGCAATCCATGATATCGCAGCCGGTCTGCGCGATATCCTCCATGATCGGATTGATATTGCCGCAGATGTGCGTTTTCACCTTTGCGCCCGTGGCATGGATGGCTTCGATCATCCGCTTTTCCGGTTCGAAGGCAAATTCGCGATACAGCGCAGGCCCGATCAGCGAAGCCGCCGCATCGCCCATGCCGATGATATCCGCGCCCGCGCGCACCTGCGCCAGCGCAAATTCGGTTTCCAGTTCATAGCAGAACTCGATCAGCTCGTGCGCTTCCTCCGGTTCATCCATCAGCATATACATAAAATCCTGCACGGATGTGAAATTGCACGCCGCGGCGTATGCGCCCTCGACCCAGCCGACGACCGCCGCGTCCCTGCCCGCGCGCTCCTTCAGCCAGCGAACGGATTCAATGCGGTCGCTCATCGCGCGCCCATCCTCCGGACGCACCATGTGCAGCCTGGAAAAATCGGAAGCTTCTACGATAAACGGCTTTTTCAGATACGGTACGCCGTCCAGCGGGATCACGACCTCCGCGCCCAGATCTTCAACCTCGCGCACGGAATCCGATATCGTGTGCAGGCAATCGATGCCGTATTTTTCAAAACAGCGCAGCATGCCCTCCGCCAGCAGCTTCCCGTTGCGAATCACTTCGCCATAATGATTTCCGGTTTCTCTGGCGGCAAAAAACATAACCAGATTCATATTGGGAACGCGATCCACAGGCTTGCCCGCGATTCGGTTCATCATTCTTTCATAGGCGTTCATATATCCATCCCCCATAAGTATTTCACATCCTATTATAATGCTTTTGCCGCCGAATGTCCATTCCGGTTCGATCAATGCAGAATCCGTTTTGTCCCGCCCATCTCTGAAACGATGGCTTAATTTTTTATTTTACTCATCCAATTTCGCACGCAGTATTTATGTCAGAAATTTATTTGTGCGCTTGTATTTTTTATTCAACAAACAATCATTGTATATAATATTATCCGATTGGTGCAATTTTTTCCGATATTTTCATGATACAGGATATCGACTATTGCAATCTGTAAAATAATATGTTATGATATTAACGTTTTAAAGGCGTTTAAGCAACCTTTTATTGAATGATTTCCGCGCATGAAGCGGAGGTTATAGAATTATTTTCAGGAGGGTAAACAATGAAAAAGATCATCTCCATGTTGCTGATGACCATGCTGGTTCTCAGCGCGCTCAGCTGCGTCGCCGTGGCAGAAGCGGACAAGCCCACCATCGCTTTCGTTCCGAAAGTCATGGGTCAGGCCTGGTGGGACTACGTTGAAGCCGGTGTGCATGAGTGGGAAGCTGAAACCGGCTTTGAAGTGATCTACAAGGGACCGACCACCGTTGACGCCGCCGCGCAGGTTCAGATCATGACCGACCTGGTCAACCAGGGCATCGACATTCTGTGCTTCTCCGCCAATGACCCGAACGCTTGCGAAGCAATCTGCAAGCAGGCCATCGAGAAGGGCATCATCGTAGTTGCCACCGAATCTTCGACCATGACCAACATCACCTACGATGTTGAAGCTTTCGACGACGCCGGTCTGGGCGCGTTCCTGATGGACGAGCTCGCCAAGCAGATGGGCGAAGAAGGCGAATACATCACCATGGTTGGCTCCATGACGATGGCTTCCCAGAACAACTGGGCGGACGCCGCCGTTGCGCGCCAGATCGAAAAGTATCCGAACATGACGCTGGTTGACGACAAGCGCGTTGCGGATGATTCCGATGCTGAAATCGCCTATCAGAAGACCAAGGAGCTCAAGCAGAAGTATCCGAACCTGAAGGGCATTCTGGGCACCGGTTCCTTCGACGCTCCCGGCGCTGCGCGTGCAATCGAAGAAATGGGTCTGGCCGGCAAGATGTTCGCCATCTCCGTCGCCATGCCTTCCGAAACCCGCGACTACCTGAAGGAAGGCACGCTGCAGGCCGTTGGTCTGTGGGATCCCGCGCTGACCGCGAAGGTTATGCTGAACGTGGCTGTCGCGCTGTACGGCGGCGCTGAGATCACCGAAGGCTTCGACTGCGGTTACGAAGGCTATGAGAGCATCGCGCTGAACGATAAGGTCATCATCGGCAACGGCGCGCTCGCCATCACCGCTGAGAACGTGGACAACTTCACCTTCTAAGCTGCGTCTTCACATTGAATCCAAAAAGGGGCAGGAGAGCTACGCTCCTACCCCTTTTTCATGATTATGCGATTCATCCTTTCATCCGTGCAAGCTGAGATGAAACCACGGCAGGATTATCTGCGGTGGTCTGATCTGAGTCTGCAACTGCGTTGTCTCAAAACCAATGAAAAGGAGCTTGTTTGACTATGTCCGAATACCTGCTTGAAATGACCGGCATCGATAAATCGTTTGCCGGCGTGCACGCGTTGGATCATGTCAATTTCGCCATCAAGCCCGGCAAGGTAATGTGCCTGGCGGGCGAAAATGGCTGCGGCAAATCCACGCTTGTCAAGATTATTTCCGGCGTTTACACGCGTGACGAAGGGAAGGTGATCTTCGAGGGCAAGGAAATCGAAAAAATCACGCCCGCGGAGGCCACACACCTCGGTATACAGGTAATTTATCAAGACCTGTCGATCTTCCCCAACCTGACCGTAATGGAAAATCTGGCGATCAATTCCGAAATTTCCGCCGGAAGCAAGCTGGTCAACCGCAAGCGCTGGGAAAAGACCGCCAAAGAGGCGCTTTCCAAAATCGGCTATGATATCGATATCTATGCCAAGATGGGCGAGTTGAGCATTGCGGACAAGCAGCTGGTGGCCATTTGCCGAGCGCTCCTGTACAACGCGAAACTGATTATCATGGATGAGCCGACCACGGCGCTGACCAAGAAGGAGGTCGACGCACTGTTCAAAACCGTGCGTCAGCTGCGCGACCGCGGAATCGCCATCATGTTCATCAGCCATAAGACGGAAGAAATATTCGATATTGCCGACGATGTATGCATCATGCGCAACGGCAAAAATGTGTATCTGGGCGCGACCTCCGATCTGACCCGAAGCTCCTTTGCCTACTATATGACCGGACGCGAACTGACGGACGATCATTTCATTCCCAAAAACGTGGGCGAAACCCCCGTGCTGAGCGTAAAGGATCTTTCCCTGAAGAACAAATACAGCGACATCAGCTTTGAACTGCGCAAGGGCGAAATTCTGGGCATCACGGGTCTGCTCGGCTCCGGCCGCAACGAACTTGCGCTGACGCTGTTCGGCCTGATGCACCCCAACAGGGGCACGATCACCTTAAACGGAAAGCAGGTCAAGATCGCATCCCCCGTGCAGGCGCAGAAGCTGCGCATCGGTTATGTACCCGAAGATCGCCTGACCGAGGGACTGTGCATGCATCAATCGATCGCCGATAATATTACGCTGGCGTCGCTCAAGCGCCTCTGCCATGCGCTGGGCACGATTCGCCGCAGCGAAATACTGGCGGACGCCAATCGCTGGGTAGATAAGTTTGCCATCAAGACGGACAACGCCCATAAGCACGCATCCACGCTTTCCGGCGGCAATCAGCAGAAGATCGTGCTTTCCAAATGGCTGTGCAACGATCTGGATGTGCTGATTCTCAACGGGCCCACCGTGGGCGTAGACGTGGGCGCGAAGCAGGATATTCATCATCTGGTTCACGAACTCGCCAACGAAGGTCTTGCGGTTATTATCATTTCGGATGACCTTTCCGAGGTTGTCGTCAACTGCAGCCGCGTACTGGTCATGAAGGGCGGCAAGCTCGTAGCGGAAATGAAGGACGACGCCATTACTGAGGACAACATCCTCGAAATCATTCGTTAAGGGGGGCACTTTTATGAACAAAGCGGCACTGAAGCGCATGACAAAAAGGACGGAATTCTATATTTTCCTGGTCCTGGTGATCATGTGCCTGCTGATTCAGATTCTTTCCAGCGGTCAGCTCTTTGAAGCCGGACGCATCTGCGATATAACGCGCGCACTGGTCGTGGACGGCATGTTCGCCATGTGTTCGCTGGTGGTCATGATCTCCGGCGGCTTTGATCTATCGTTTCCGGCGATCGCATCATTGGCGTATTCGCTCTCGGTCACGATCTGCTTAAACAACGGCTGGTGTGAAACCAATCCGCTGGCGGGCTTTGCGATGGCCATTGTATTCGGCTTCATACTGGGCGCGTTCAACGGCTGGATCATCTCCAACTTCAAATTGAACACCATGATCGTAACGCTGGGCACGCAGACCTTCTTTACCGGCATTTCCATGGGACTTCTTGAGTTGAAGGAAATTACATCCACGCTGCCCAAGGGCTTCCGCACGCTGGGCGACGCATACCTGTTCAAGGTTACGAACGCCGCCGGTATTACCTCCAATATGACGTCGTCGGTCATCTTCCTGATTGTGCTGGTCATCATCACTTCGTTTATCCTCAATCATACCATGTTCGGTCGATCCCTCTACGCCATCGGCGGCAACGAAGTATCCGCCGAGCGCGCGGGCTACAACGTAAAGCGCGTGAAGTTCATCCTCTACGCAGTTGTCGGCGCGACGGCGGGCTTTATCGGCATGGTTCGCGTCTGCCTGGCGCGCCAGTCCATCCCCAAGGCGCTGGTCAGCAAGGAAATGACGATCATCCCCGCCGTTATTCTGGGCGGCGCGAGCATCTTCGGCGGCGAAGGCACGGTGTTTGGTACGATGTGCGCCATGGGCATCATCACCGTCGTATCCAACAGTATGCTTTTGATCGGCATCAATTCCACCTGGCAGGATTTCTTCAAGGGACTGGTCATTTTGATCGGCATCACCGTTTCCGCTGTACAGGCCAAACGCAGGGGCGTTTGATCGTGAAGCATACGAAATAGAAAGGCGGCTTACAGATATGAAATTCAAAGAGTTTACCCGAAAGAACCGCTATACCGTTATGCTTCTCGCGCTGGCGGCAATCGTGATTCTGTTCTTTACCATCACCAAAGGCAATCTGCTCTGGCGCGCGGATGCGTGGTCGGGCATGGCGTTCCAGTTTCCGGAGTACGGCGTTATGACGGTAGGTCTGATGCTTTGCTTTATCTGCGGCAAGATGGATATGTCCTTCGTTATGCTGGGCAATTTTGCCACGATTATGATGACCTATTACATCCAGTCCAAGCTGGCGGCGGGTTATGATGCGGACTGGAACAGCGTTTCCCTCATCGTAAACAACAGCCTTCCGCAGGATCAATGGCAGGTCGCGGGCACCGGCACGATCGTCGGCGTGATACTGGTGGGCATGCTCATCGCGCTCGCCATCGCGGTTATCGGCGGCATCATCAACGGCACGCTCGTAAGCGTATTGAACATCCCGCCGGTTATGGCGACGATTTCCATGCAGCTGGTATGGAAGGGCGTATCCATCGGCCTGACCAACGGCTACGCGCTGACCGGCCTTCCGTCGATCTACTCCGAAATCGGCCATGCGACGGTGCTTGGATTCCTGCCCGTGCCGATGCTGATATTCATCGTGATCTTCGCCATCGCCGCCTTCCTGGTGCTCAAGACCACCTACGGCAAGAAGATCTACATGATCGGCACAAATGAAAAGGCGGCGCGCTACTCGGCGATCAACACCCGCCGCGTCGTAACCGTGACCTACATCCTCTGCGATGTGTTCGCCACCATCGGCTGCATGATCATGGTATCCACGCTGAACTCCGCCAAGGCGGACAACGGCACTTCCTACGTCATGCGCTGCATACTGATTCTGGTGCTGGCGGGCATCATGCCGGACGGCGGCATCGGCTGGATCATCAACGCCCTGATTTCCATCGTTACGATTCAGGTCATCGCAACGGGCGTAAACATGTTCCCGAAGCTCAATTCCTACTACGGCGATCTGATCTGGGGCGGCATGCTGCTGATCGTATTGATTGCCAATACGTACCTGCTGGGCGGCAAACGGCTTGCGCGCAAAAAGCATACCAAAATCACCGCATAAATCGAAGCTACATTCACGCACACAACGGAAAGGAAGCAGAATATGAACAGCATCGAAAGATTCTATGCAACCATTGAACGCAAGGCCGTAGATCGCCCCGCCTGCTGGCTCGGCGATCCCACGCCCGAAGCGGCGGCGCGCCTCTGCGAGTATTACAAGGTAGCCAACGTAAGCGAACTCAAGAAAACCTGCGGCGATGATTTTTACGCCGTAGAAATCCCCTATCATTCCCCGACCTGCAACGCCATCTTTGCCGCTTTTGACTGGTACATGAACGGAAGCAACGTGGATGTGGAGCACCGCACGCTGACCGCGGACGGCTGCTTCTGCGAATGCGAGGATGTAGAGGACGCCATCAATATCAATTTCCCCTGGCCGGATCCGGAAAAGTATATCGATCCCGACCTCTGCCGCAAGCTTGTAGATGAAGCGCCCGACAACAAAACCGTTCTGGGAATGCTGTGGGCATGCCATTTTCAGGATACCTGCGCGGCGTTCGGCATGCAGACGGCGCTGATGAACATGATCGCCGAACCGGAACTAGTACATTACGTGGATGATCACATTATCGCATTCTATGAAAAGGCGCTGCGTATTTTCCTGGAGGCCACGAAGGGCCGCGTTCACGCCGTGCTGATCGGCGATGATATCGGTTCCCAGCGCGGCCTGATGCTCTCCCCCGCGCTGATTTCGCAATTCGTGATCCCGGGCGCAAAGCGTCTGATCGATATCGCGCACAGCTATGGCGTAAAGGTGATCTATCACAGCTGCGGATCGATCGCGGAGGCGATTCCGATGCTGATCGAAGCCGGCGTAGATGTTATTCATCCGATTCAGGCGCTCGCCGCCGGTATGCAGCCCGAACTTCTGAAGGCAAGCTTCGGCGATCAGATTTCCTTCTGCGGCGGCGTGGATACGCAGGAGCTGCTGCCGAACGGAACGCCGGAACAGGTGATGGCGAAGGTGCGCGAGCTGCGCACGATTTTCCCCACGGGGCTGATCGTATCGCCCAGCCACGAAGCGCTTCAGCCGGATGTGCCGCCGGAGAACGTAAAGGCCATGTTCGATGAAGCCTGCAAAATCTATTGACAGGAGGATTGCAAATGGTAAAGCGCATCGGTGAAATGATTCGTGTAAAGCCGGAGGGAAAGGCGGATTACATTCGCTACCATGCAAATCCGCTTCCGGGCGTAAACGAAATGATCAGGGAATGCAATATTCGCAACTATACCATCTATTCGCGCGGCGATTATCTGTTCGCCACCTACGAATATGTGGGCGATGATTTTGAAGCCGATATGGCAAAGATGGCCGCCGACCCCAACACGCAGAAATGGTGGGATCTGGTGAAGCCGCTGATGCAGCCGCTCGAGGATCGGCGCGAGGGCGAATTCTGGTCCGGCATGGAGGAGGTTTACCATCTGGATTGATGCTTCAATGCAGCAAAGGGTCAGACGCTGAAAATCGTCGCAAGACAAGGAAACAGGAACTGCAAATGAGGGCGCATACATAGACGTATGTAACCGATTTTGCAGTTCCTGTTGACGCAGTAAGCAGAAATTTTTACTTCAGAAGTATTTCAAAAAATTTCTGCGGTTGCGGGGTTTGTCAGCGGTCTGAGAGCCGCGAAAAACGATGTGCGTTTTTCGCGGCTCCCCTGTTTTTATCTTTTATCCGCTGGTTTGATTGAATCAGATTAATCAGCCTGCCAGCTTCTTGGCAACCTCGGCTGCGGAAGCTGCGTCCGCGCTGTACGCGTCCGCGGCGATTTCATCGGCAAACGCCTGGGTGATCGGCGCGCCGCCGACCATGATCTTGATGTTCTTGCGGAAATCCTGCTGATTCAGCAGCGCGACGGCGTCGCGCAGGGCGGGCATGGTGGTGGTCAGCAGCGCGCTGAGTCCGACGATCTTCACATCGGGGTTTTCGCGCACAGCTTCTACGAACCGCTCATGCGGCACATCTACGCCCAGATCGATCACTTCGAAGCCCGCGCTTTCGATCATCATCGCAACCAGATTTTTGCCGATATCGTGCAGGTCGCCCTGTACGGTGCCGATGATCATCTTGCCTCTGGAGCCGACTTCGCCGCTCGCCAGGTGAGGCTTGAGCACCTCAACGCCCTTCTTCATGGCGCGCGCCGCGACCAGCATTTCGGGAACGAAGATTTCATTGTTCTTGAAGCGTTCGCCGACGACGCCCATCGCTTCGATCATAGCGGAAAGAATATCCGCCGCGGGTACGCCTTCATCCAGCGTTTCCTGTACGGCCGCGCCGACCAGCTTGGCCTTGCCCGCGATTACCAGATTGGAAACATCCTGCTTGCTCATATAAAGATCCCCCTTGAATATAGTTTGATTTTCCTTTATTTACTTACGATGAAATCACTTGATTGGGCCAAAGATTCCATCGCGGTAAGCGCCGATATATTCCATGCAATAATCATCCAGACCCAGCAGCGCTTCGGTGGCGTAAATCACGCCCATCATATCGCGGTTGGTAGGATCGAGAATCGCGCTGTCCAGACCGGCATTCATCGCCAGCACCGTAAAGCCGAGATTGATCATCTTGCGCACGGGCAGATTGAAGGAAATATTGCTGACCGCCGCCGTGATGTGGATGGTCGGATACTTTTTGCGCACCGTGGTAATGACCTCGGTATTGGTTTCGATGCCGTTTTCGGATGTGCACAGCATTTCTACCAGCGGATCGATGTGGATGCGGTTGGGCGCGATGCCGTATTCCTTCGCCTTTTCCATGATGCGATCGAATACGCGCAGGCGATCCGCGGCGCACTTGGGAATGCCGGTATCATCCGAAAGCAGCGCGATCACCTGCCAGCCCTTGTTTTCCGGCTGCGCCATGATCGGGAAGATGACATCGATCTTATCGCCTTCGCCGGATACGGAATTGAACAGGCCGGGGCGCGCGCAGAACTTATACGCTTCCGACAGCACGCGAACGCTGGGGCTGTCCACCGAAATCGGCAGATCGGTAACGGACTGGATGCAGTCGATCATCCACTTGAGCGTTTCCAGTTCATCCTTTTCCGGAACGGATGCACAGCAATCGATAAAGGTTGCACCGGCTTCCGCCTGCTTGCGCGCGCGCTCTTGAATAAATTCAGCATCGCGGCGGGCAATCGCATCCGCAACGGCGGGAATTGATCCATTGATCTTTTCACCGATAATAATCATGAAGTGTTCCTCCTCGTATCGGATTTATCATAACCAATATAACACAGTTTACACAGCGCGTAAAGATGACACACTGTACGACTTTATCCGGCATTTTGATACACTTTGTAGGATTGTCAAATGACGAATCCGATGAAATCCCGTTGCAAGTTTTCGCCGCAAATGTTATAATGAAAATGAGTATATAAGGAGCTGTAACCAGATGCCCATCATACATTTTATCAATGAACAGATACGCCTTGAAATTCCTGCGGGCGAAACGCTTTTGCAGGCGCAGATTCGCGCCGGATTGCAGCCGGATGCGCCCTGCGGCGGCAAGGGAAGCTGCGGAAAATGCGCAGTTCGCATTCGCGAGGCGGGTTCCGATGCATTCCATATCGTGCTCGCCTGCCAGACGCGCGCGCAATGCGATCTGGAACTTCATACGATCTGTACGGAGGCGAATGCGCGCGTTCTGACCGAAGGCGTATCCGCCCGATCCAGCCTGAATCCGCAGATCGAAATAGAAAATATCCATGTAGAATCCTGCAGACGCGGCGAAAGCACATCGGACTGGGATCGATTTAAGGATGCGCTGAATATCGTCTTCGGCGCGCGCGCATGGCGGGTAAATCTGCCGCTTGCATCGCTGCTGGGCGAACGCATCCGAACCAATGATGGAAACCTGACCGCCGTGGTGTGCGGCGACATCGTGCTGGACGCGCATACCGCTTTGCGCCGCCACGCGATGATCGCCTTCGATGTGGGCACGACCTCCATCGCGGGCTATCTGATCGATGTGGAAAACGGCGCGACTCTCGCCCGCGCGGGGATGCTGAATCCGCAGCGTCAGTTCGGCGCGGATGTGATTCAGCGCGCGGATCATGCGCTGGCGGGCGGCATGGACGATCTGACGAACGCCGTTCGCGGCGCGATCGACGATCTTGCCGGTCAGCTGTGCGCATCCGCCGGAATCGACCGCGATGAAATCTACGCCGCCAGCTGCGTAGGCAACAGCTGTATGCACCATCTGCTGCTGGGCGTATCCCCCGCTTCGCTATCGCGCGCGCCGTACAATCCCGCCGTCAGCGAAGCGATGATATTGGATTCATCGGCATTGAATCTGCGCCTGCACGCGGGTGCGCCGGTGCTTATGCCGCCGGTCATCGCGGGCTTTGTGGGCGCGGATACCGTGGGCTGCCTGCTGGCGGGACATTGGGAATCAATCCGGCCGATCACGCTGATGATCGATATCGGCACGAACGGCGAAATCGTTCTGGGCAACGCAGCGCGGCGCATCGCCTGTTCCACCGCCGCGGGGCCCGCCTTCGAGGGCGCGAAGATTTCCTGCGGCATGCGCGGCGGAACGGGCGCGATAGATCACGTATGGATCGATCAGGATCGCGTTCAATGGCACGTTATCGGCGATGGACAGCCCACGGGCATCTGCGGATCGGGGCTGATCGATCTGGTTTCCGTGCTTCTGCAAACCGGCGAAATCGATGAAAGCGGCCGCCTGACGAACGGGAACGAATACCGTCTGGGCGATACGGCGGTTACGCTTACGCAGAAGGACATTCGCGAGGTACAGCTGGCGAAGGCGGCGATCTGTGCGGGCATTCGGCTGATGGCGGAAAAGCTGGGCATCCAGGTTTCCGACGTCGCACAGGTATGCATCGCGGGCGCGTTCGGCAGTTTTATGAATCCGGAAAGCGCGCTGAACATCGGTCTGCTCCCGCCGGAGCTTCGGCGCGTGCCGATCGCCGCGGTGGGCAACGCCGCGGGCGAGGGCGCGTGCATGGTGCTGAAGGATCGTGGCGCGTGGGCGATCGCATCCGATCTGGCGAAGAACACCGAATTTCTGGAACTGGCAACCCTCCCCGATTTTCAGGATGAATTCATCGATGCGCTGGAGTTTGGCATAGGAGAAAACGCATGAATTTTGAAGAACTTACGCGGCTGGCCATGGACGTGGGCTTTACCCACGTTGCGCCGCTGGATGTGCATACGATCGATTTGAAGGCCGAGGTGCGGGATATGTGCGCATCGGGCGGATGCGGAAAATACGGCGCCTGCTGGAGCTGTCCGCCCGCCTGCGGCACGCTGGACGAATGCCGCGCGCGCGTTTTGCAATATACAAAGGGCATCATCGTGCAGACCGTAGGCGAATTGGAAGATCCGCTGGACGGCGAAGGCATGATGGAAACGGAAGATGCGCATAAGAAAAGCTTCGATCGGATGTACGCCCTGCTGCGCGAGCAGCACGCGGATGTGCTGGCGCTGGGCGCGGGCGGATGCAAAAAATGCGCAGTATGCACCTATCCGGACGCGCCCTGCCGCAGACCGAACGAAATGGTTTCTTCGATGGAGGCCTACGGGATGCTGGTCACGGAGGTTTGCCAGCGCAACCATCTGAAATACTACTATGGACAAAATACCATTGCCTATCTGGGCTGCTTCCTGTTTGGAAGGGAGGATGAAACGCATGGATGTGCAGAGCATCTATGATGCGGCGCTTCTGGGGCGATACCACCACGTACAGCTGCTGATTACGGAAGCGCTGAACGAGGGCGTTGATCCCCAAACGCTGCTTTTGAACGCGCTGATTCCCGCGATCGACGATATCGGGCGGCAGTACAAGCAAAACACCGTGGACATCACCACGCTGCTGGGCGTGGCGCGCTGCGTGCAAAAGGGCATGGATTTGCTGTCCGGCATGCTGGATTACAATATGCCCCGATTGGGGCGTGTGATTCTGGGCACCGTCGAGGGCGATCTGCACGACGTGGGCAAAAATCTGGTGGCGGTGATGCTGCGCATCTACGGCTTTGAAGTGATCGATCTCGGCGTGGATGTTTCCGGAAAGCAGTTCATGCGCGCCGCGCTGGAACACCCCGATGTGAAAATCATCTGCATGTCCTGCCTGATCAGCACCAGTATGCGCGAAATGCGCAAATGCGTGCGCCTGTTCAAGGGGGATCGCCGCCTTTCGCATTTGCAGATCATGGTCGGCGGCGCGCCCATCACGCAGCGGTTCGCCGATGATATCGGCGCGGATATCTACACGGATAACGCGGTCGATGCGGCCGAGGCGGCGCTTCGGGTCATCCGCGGCGAAGATGCGGGGAAAGCATTATGACGCTGGGCTGCGATCTGGTGCGCGGTGCGCTCGCAAAGCGCTTCGCCTGTGCCGCGGCGGATGACGCGCCCGCGTTTGAGGTGCGCCGCCCGCTATTGTGGACGGGCGATCTGCGCATCGAAGCCGGCGGGCTGTACATTTCCGAAAAGCCGCATTCCGCGCTGTACCGCGACGATGTCTTGGCGGTATTCGCATCCGCCGATCCCATGCCCGAAGTTCGATCGGGCGTATACGTATGCGCTTCGGCGGCGCAGGTATTCAATTTTTTGCAGCAGCTGTTCGATCAATATGACGCATGGGCGCAGCGGATGAACCAGCTCGCGATGAACCAGAGCGGGCTGAAGGGTCTATTGGAAGCCGCGCGCGAAATGCTGGTCAATCCGATCATCGTTCTGGACGGCGATTTTTCTCCGGTAATTCAATCCGGCGAAATGGAATTATCCGCGGGCAATCGCGCGGCGGTTCCCGATCGCGAGGATATCGATGCGTTCGCCATATTGAAAACGGATCCGATTTATACCCGCCAATGCAACGCGGGCGATCCGTTTCTGTACAGCGAAGTGCTGCTCGGCCGCCGATTCTGGAGCGTGCGCATAGACGGTTTGCCCGCACAGCATCAGCTTCTGCTGGTGGAGAGCGCCGCGCCGTTGAAGATCGGCGATGGCATGCTGCTCAAATCGATCGTGCCCCTCGTGCGCAATGCGCTGATGCGGAACCGGAGCGGCAGCGCATCGGATAACCGGCTGGCGGATGTGATTCAGCAAATGCTTACGGATCACACCGCGGATCAATTCCGGCTGAGCGACGATCTTGCGCGCCTCGGCTGGAAAGCGGATCACGAATACTTCTGCCTTGTGCTGCGATTGATACGCCGCGAAAATCAGGGACTATCCATGCAGCAGATCGTATCGCGCATTCGCCGCCGCTATCCGGACAGCTGCCCGCTGATTCACCACGAAATGGTGGTCTGCTATTTCAACGCCACGCTGCTGGGCAAATCGATCGAAACCATCTCCGGCGAACTGACCGTATTCATCCGCGATGAGCTTTTGAACGCAGGTTACAGCCGTGCCATGTTTGGCCACAAGTATTTGCAGCGCCAGTTCATCCAGGCGCAGGCGGCGCTGGAAGTGGGATCGCGCGTGCAGCCGCACATCTGGATTCACCATTTCGATTCCATATCAATGCGCTTTCTGCTGGATGAAGCCGTACATCGCCTGCCCGCCGAGATGATCTGTCATCCGGGGCTGCTGGCACTGCGCGCGCACGATTCTGAAAGCGGAACAGAATACATGCAGACGCTGCGCGTGTATTTGCAGCAGAACCTGAACGCCGTGCGCAGTGCGCGGACGCTGTTCATCCACCGCAGCACATTTCTGTATCGGCTGGAGCGTATCTGCGAAATTCTGGACAGCACGCTGGATGATCCGGAGGAAATCGCTTATTTATCCGTTTCCTATATGCTGCTGGATCGCACAAATCCGCATTCCGCGGATTCTTAACCTGGTATTACAAAAGCGCGCTTCGGCAATCCTCCGAAACGCGCTTCTGATTCTTCGTTAAATCAGCAGCAGTACGGCGCAAATCGCCGCGACCGCGCCGCCAACCACGCTGAAGATGGTGTAAATCTTTCGAGATTCCGGATCATGTTTTTCCTTCGCATGATAGTAAATGCCCGCAATGAGTATCAGAACGCCGATGATGAGTCCAATGATTTTGATCGCCATTATTTCTTCCTCCATTTCAATAAAAATGCTGAATTTGTAATCACAAGCACGGAGCCTGCGTTGTGCACCAGTGCGCCGACGACCGGATTCAACGTACAGATGATCGCCAGAACGATCGCCAAAAAGTTCAGTCCCATGGAAAACGACATATTGATCTTGATGGTGGTCATCATGCATCTGGACAGCGCCACAAGGTGTGGAAGCTCGCGAACCTCATCGTCCACCAGCGCAATATCCGCCGCATCCACGGCGATATCGCTGCCCACGCCGCCCATCGCAATTCCGACGTCCGATTTTTTCAGCGCGGGCGCATCATTTACGCCATCGCCGATCATGCAGACGGGCATTTTCTTCGCCTGATACTGATCGATATACCGAAGCTTATCCTCCGGCAGGCAGTTGGCGCGCACATCGCGGATATGCAGCTTTTCCGCGATGGTTTTTGCGGCGTTTTCATGATCGCCGGTCAGCAGAACGGGCGTAACGCCCAATTCGGAAAGCGCCGCAATCGTCGCCGCGCTTTCTTTGCGCAGGGTATCGGACAGCGCGATGTAACCGGCAAACGCACCGTCGATCGCAATATAGGTCACCGTACAGCCCTGCCGGATGTAATCCTCCGCTTCGGGCGGCGGTGCAATCTGAACGCCGCGCTCCCGAAGCAGATCGGGATTTCCCGCCAGTATGCACTTATCTTCGACCCGCGCGCGCACGCCGCGGCCGGGGATCATTTCAAAATCCTCCGCCGCAGTAAGCACCGCGCCTGTTTTTCGACAGCAGCCCACGATCGCCTTGCCCAGCGGGTGTTCGGATAACTGTTCCGCGGAAGCCGCCAGCCGATAGATTTCATCCTTCGTATGGCTTTCGGAAACGCTGCCAATTGCAATCACCTCCGGCGCGCCATACGTCAGGGTGCCGGTCTTATCGAAGGCGATGACCTTCGCCTTCGCCAGCCGTTCCAGCGCATCGCCCTCGCGCACGAGAAAACCATGCTTTGTCGCGTTGCCGATCGCCGCCATGATCGCGGTGGGCGTCGCCAGCACCAGCGCGCAGGGGCAGAACACAACCAGAATCGTAACGGCGCGGATGATCTGGCCGGATATAATCCACGTCAGCGCGGCGGCGGTCAGCGCGATGACCACGATCCACGTCGCCCAGCGATCCGCAATGCCCACGATTTTCGCCTTGCCCGCGTCGGCGGACTGCACCAGACGGATCATCCGCTGAATGGAACTGTCCTCGCCGACGCGGGTCGCTTCCATTTCAAACGCGCCGAACTGATTGACCGTGCCGCTGGACACCGGATCGCCTGCGGTTTTATCCACCGGCAGCGATTCGCCGGTCATCACCGCCTGATTGATCGAGGTCTGTCCGGAAACAATCACGCCGTCCACGGGCACGCGCTCGCCCGGCAGCACGCGGATTCGATCGCCGATTTGTACTCGCTCGGCTGGAATGATTTTCTCCGCGCCGTTTCGCAAAACGCGCGCGGTCTGCGGCGTGAGATGCACCAGCTTTTCAATGCCGGCTCTGGCTCTGGCGACGGTTATTTCCTCCAGCAGTGCGCCCAACTGCATGATAAATGCGACCTCGCCCGCGGCGAAGGTTTCCCCGATGCAGATCGATGCGATCAGCGCCAGTGAAACCAGCACGTCCGCCTTGATATCGAACGCCGTTACAAGACCGATGATCGCTTCCAGAATGATCGGAATTCCGCACAGGATGATGGCGACCCACGCCATATCGAACGGAAGCGGATTGAACTTCAACAAGCTGCAAATGACGGCGATTCCAGAAATCGCCAGCAGCGCAATATCCTTTTTGATTCCGCCGCGCTCCAGCAACCCCTCCAGTTTTTCCATGAATGATTTCATGCACAGCACTCACTTTCCATACCCGTATGGGTATATGCATATTTTACATATAGGGGTATAGGTTGTTAAGCGTCTGCATA
>CAKUKP010000049.1 GCA_934663625.1 uncultured Clostridia bacterium | reverse complement strand
ATCCATAAGTGGTCGCGCTTGCTTTTTCCTGCCTTTTTATCGTATAAGAAGCCAGATTGCATGCTTGCAATCTGGCTTCTTTGACAGACAGAAAGGTCGCATTGCGCGACCTTTTTTGACAAGCTGAGAGGAAGCCGACTGCATATCGTCGGCTTCCTCTTTCGATTTATGATTCATTTGCGATTATTTCGCAGCCTTTTCGCACGCCTCAAAGAGGCCGTTGAGGTAAGCTGCACCCAATGCGCGGTCAAACAGGCCGTAGCCGGGGCGTCCGACCTCATTCCAGATCATGCGCCCGTGATCCGGACGAACATAGCCGCAATAGTGGTTGTCCGCCAGCGCCTTTACGATTTCATACATGTCCAGACTGCCGCAGGACGACAGATGCGCCCGCTCCTCAAAGGAACCGTCCTCCAGAATCTGTACGTTACGGATATGCATAAAGCCGATTCGATCCATTTCGGCGTACTTCCGCACCATGGATACGATATCGTTGCTGCTCGCGCAGCCAAGGCTGCCGGTGCAGATGCAAAGGCTGTTCGCGGGGCTGTCTACAATCTTCAGGAAACGATCCAGATTCTTTTCACAGGTGATGATGCGCGGCAGGCCGAAGATGGGATACGGCGGATCATCCGGATGGATGGCCATGCGCACGCCGCAGGCTTCGGCAACCGGAATCACCTTTTTCAGGAAATATTCCAGATTGCGCCAGAGCCCCTCTTCACCCAGCGCGTCATAGGCGCTGATCAGCTCGCGCACCTCGGCCTGCGTGTAGCTTGTGTCCCAGCCGGGCAGATGGATATCGTCCTTCAGGGGATCCAGCCCCCGCAGCTGATCCCAGTACATCACAAGGCTCGTGGAGCCGTCAGCCGCCTTTTTGTCCAGCTGCGTGCGCGTCCAGTCAAATACGGGCATGAAATTATAGATAATGCATTTCACGCCGTGCTTTGCGCAGCGGCGTACATTTTCGCAGTAAACCTCCAGCAATTCATCTACATTGCCGCGCCCCAGCTTGATATCTTCGTGTACGGGGATGGATTCGACGGCGTCGAAGATAAGGCCGTGCGCTTCGCAGGCTTTGCTGATGCGCGTCAGGCTTTCTTCGGGCCATACCTCGCCGGGCTTGACATCGTATACCGCCTTTGGTTGCGTCGGGGCAGACAACACCCACGCACTTAACACATCAATTATAACAAAACCATACCCGCATTGCAACAAAACAGGCAGCTCCGTTTCATTTTTAACAACATCTGAATTCTCCAACCGGCGGGCGGCCAGCGTATTTACCGGCGGTTTTCACTGCTGCGGAATATGCGTTTGGAAATGCGCGCCGACAGAGGGTGCACAGTGTCAAGCCAAATAGAAACAATTGTGACTTTCGTTCGAAAGGCTGGAAAATGCAGAAAATCGACACGCAATGGGGAGGACAGGATTCCCTGCTTTGATTGGATGTTTTCCTATGGTGGCTGTATAACGGCGATAGGGCAGGTGAAAATGCGTGCAAACGCCGCATTTGACAAATTGCTGCAATGCGATTGTGCAATGCATTGAATAAATGAAGAATGTGGATAATTCAAAAAGACCGCTTGACAGATATAATAAGGCGCATTATAATATAAACGAAATCGGAAACGCGTGCGAACGAAAGCAAAATAATTTACGAAGGCGGTACGGGCACAATGACTCAAAGGCAATCGCAGATCCTGCATATAGTTGCGGAAGAAAGAAAGGTCGAGGTTACACGACTCTCGGAAATGCTGGGCGTATCGCTGGTCACCATTCGAAAGGATCTTTCGGATCTTGAAAGTTCGGGGCTGATCAAACGTATCCACGGTTATGCGGTTCTCGATGCGGAAACGGATATTAATAACCGTCTTGCACTGCGTTATGAGAAGAAGCTTGACATTGCGACCAGAGCGGCAGAACTCGTCGAAAACGGAGAGGTTGTTTTTATTGAATCGGGGTCTTGCTGTGCGCTTCTGGCGGAACAGATTAACAAGACGAAGCGCAATGTAACGATGATTACCTATTCTGCGTTTATTGGCAATTCCGTGCATCCGACCAACGGCAACCAGATTATTCTCGTGGGCGGCATGGTAATGTCTGAAACGAAAAATACGGTAGGCCCGATCGCCATTGCGGCCATAAAGAATTTTTACGTAGATAAATTCTTTACAGGAACGGATGGGATGACGCCGGAAGGCGATTTTACAGCCAAGGATGTTCTGGTGGCGGAAGTGGTTCGGACGATGGTAAGCCGCGCCAAGAAAACGATCCTGCTCACGGATTCTACCAAGTTTTCCAAACAGGGAACGGTAACGATCTTCCCCGCGTCCCAGGTGTACGCGCTGTATACGGATAAAGGATGTACGGAAGAAACGCTGAATTTCCTGAGAGAACAAAACGTTAAGGTTGATACAGGAGAACAAAACTTGTAATCAGGAGGCGCTGTGGAAATGTTTAAAATGGGTGTTGATACGTGGCTTTGGGCGGCGACATTTCGAAAGGAACATCTCTTCTGTATTGATGAAGCGGAAAAGCTCGGCGCGGAGGCCATAGATTTTTCCATCAATGACCCGTTTGTATTTCCCGTCAAGGAAGCGGCGGCACGTATGAAGGACAGCCCGATGATGGCGGTTACATCGACGGCTTTGCCCCTGCAGAGCAATCCGATTTCGCCTGAGCGCTGCGAAAGGGATCGGGCGCTCGATTTCATGAAGAAACTGGTTGAAGTTACGGCTGAACTGGGCGCAAAGGTTTCGGGCGGCGTCAATCATTCGGCATCCGGCTATCACAGCGGTCATTGCAAAACGCAGCAGGAGATCGACTGGTGCGCTGAATATTTGACGCGGCTGACGGATTTTGCCCGAGGCTATGGCGTTACCATCGCCATGGAACCTGTGAAGCGCTTTGAATCGCACTTTATGAATACGGCGCAGCAGGCGCTTGAAATGATCGATATCGTGGGCGCGCCCAACCTCAGGGTCCATCTGGATACCTTCCATATGAATATTGAAGAAGCGAATCTTCCCAAAGCGATCCTCGCCTGCGGCGATAAGCTGGCGCATATGCACCTGGTGGATAGCAACCGCGGCACGCCCGGCATGGGGCATATCGACTGGCTGGGGATTCTTCGAGCATTGAAGCAGATCAACTATACCGGAGCCGGTTGTCTGGAAACGTTCAATCCGGAAACGATAGAAGAAACCTGCGGTATGACTTATTTGACGCGGCGTTTTGCGCAAACATCCGCAGAACTTGTGCAGATCGGCTTCAAGACGCTGCGGGATGCGGCGAATGCGGTTTATGGAGATTGAAGAAGGGTGGATTTGGAAAAAATGCAGAAGGTCAAAATTGCGCTGGGCTGCGATCACGTCGGTTTCGACGCCAAAGAGGAAATCAAAAAATATTTAATCGAAGAAAAAAATGCGGAGATCGTTATTGATCCGGTAAAGACGCGGGAAGAAGGAAATGGAACATTTCTGGAAACTGCGGAAATCATGTGCAAGGGAATTCAGCATGACGAATGCCGCCTGGGCTTCTTTATCTGCGGTACGGGCCTCGGTTTTATGACCGTTGCGAATACGTATTGGGGAATCCGCGCAGCGCACGCCAGCGAAACCTACACGGCGGAGCGCGCCAGAAAGAGCCTGAATGCGCAGATCCTGTGCATGGGCGCCCGTGTTATGGCATTGGAATACATGAAGAAAGTGGTAGATGCTTTCCTGGATGGCGAATTTGACTGGAAACGGGAATCTTCGGTAGCCAACCTGAAGCTTATGGAAAAAGCGCAGCTGCAAAGGGCAGCAAAGCCGGCGGATATTGCATGGAGCATGGGATTCTATCCTGATGATGCGCAGCGTCAGAATGAATTCTAGGCCCGTGTTATATTAAAAAAATCGGGAGGAAAGAAAATGAAGAAATTTATAGCCGTTCTAACGATGGTTGCGATGCTGATTGCGTGCGGCAGCGCAATGGCCGAAGGTCTTACCTTTGGTATCACTTACTGGTGTCAGTCCGAGTTCTTCCAGACGCTCGCAAATGGTATTACCGAAGCGGCGGAAGCGGATGGCAATACGACTGTTGTTGTAGATGCAGAGCAGGATGCAGCCAAGCAGATTCAGATCGTTGAAGATTTCATTGCTCAGGGCGTTTCGGCAGTGTTCCTGAACCCCGTTGACAAGGATGCCATTCAGCCCGCGCTCGTGGCGCTGGAAGAAGCCGGCATTCCGGTTTTCAACTTTGATGCAGGCGTGACGGATACTTCCAAGATCGCTGCTTTCATTGCAACCAACAACTATCAGGCGGGTGTGCTTTGCGGCGAATCCATGCTGAAGGATTTTCCGGATGGCGCGGATATTGCTGTTTTGAATTATCCCTCTAATGGCGCGGCAAACGATCGCGAGCAGGGCTTCCTGGATACGATCGAGGGCAAGAACATCAACGTTCTGGTGACGATGGACGCCGATGCGAATATCGAAGGCGGTCAGTCGGTCGTGAGCGACCTGGTTCAGTCCTATGATCTGGACGCCATCTTCTGCATCAACGATCAGTGCGGCCTCGGCGCTTACGCTGCGGTTTCCGTAGCTGGCCAGGATGTGAAGATTTACGGCGTTGACGGCACGCAGGAAGCCATGGATCTGATCCCCGGCGGCGTATATCGCATGACCGCGGCGCAGTCCCCCAAGAAGATCGGTGCGGCTTGCTATGATGCTTATAAGCAGTATGCTGCCGACGGCGTATGCGATCCGTTCACCGTTGAAGTAGATGCATACACGATCGATGAAAGCAACGTTTCCGAATACAGCGGCAAGGGTTATCAATAATCGTGTAAGCGTGTAAATCAAAATAGTGGCGATTCAGTCTGACCGGAGAGGGGCTGCAGGTATCATGCCTCAGCCTCTTTTCCGTACCCAAATACGCATAAATCAATGCGAAGTCATGCGGTGATGGGGCAAACGGCGTGCTTCGGAACTCAAAGCATCGACTGAAAGAATAAGAAGGGGGAAGACGATGGACATTCTTCTTCGCATGGAGAACATAAACAAGAGCTTTGGCAAGGTCAAAGTCCTTACAGATATGCAGTTGAGCCTCTTGAGCGGTGAAGTGCATGCGCTTCTTGGAGAAAATGGTGCAGGTAAATCCACGCTGATCAAGATCCTGGGCGGAATATATAGTAAGGACAGCGGCGATATCTTTGTCAATGGCGAACGCACGGACATTACCAATGTTCAGAGCGCAAAAAAATACGGTATCAGCATTATTCATCAGGAATTGATGCTGGCGCCCGATTTGAGTATCGCTGAAAACATATTTATTGGAAGAGAAATATCTACCCGCTTCGGTACCGTCAATCGGGAAAAAATGGAAGCGGAAACGCAGAAACTGTTGGATCAGTTTGGCCTTGAATTAAAGGCTGCTACGAAAGTCGGAAGGCTGAACATAGCGCAGCGCCAGATGGTGGAAATTGTGCGAGCGATTTCGTTTGGCGCAAAGATACTGGTTATGGATGAGCCGACCTCTTCGCTTTCGGAAAAGGAAGTTGATGTGTTATTTGATGCCATTCGCAAGCTCAAGGAGCAGGGCGTTGGTATTATCTATATATCTCACAGAATGAGTGAACTGGACGTGGTCGCGGATCGCGTTACGGTGCTCAGGGACGGCTGTTATATCGATACGGTGGAAATGAAGGAAACGACCCACGATCAGCTGATTGCAATGATGGTTGGCCGCAGTCTGGATAATTTTTACGTGAAGGAGAACAATTCGACGGATGAGGTTGTGCTTCGCGTTCAGAATATGCAGGCGGGCAAAAGCGTTCGGAATGTCAGCTTTGATCTGAAAAAGGGCGAGGTGCTTGGATTTGCCGGTCTGGTCGGCACGGGACGAAGCGAAACGATGGAATGTCTTTTTGGCCTGCGCAAGATTGAAAGCGGCACTGTGGAGCTGGAAGGGAAAAAGATTCTGCCGAAAAATGTGAAGGCGGCCATTGCCGCCGGCTTTGGTTTGGTTCCCGAGGATCGCAAAAAGGAAGGTATCTTCGGCGAGCAGAATATTCCCATGAACACGACCGTCGAAGTAATGGACGAATTTTTGCATCACGGCAGATATGATCGTGAAAAGGAAATAAAACTGACTCGGCGCTATGTAGACGGCTTGTTTGAAACGAAGTATGCATCGCTCAGTCAAAAGATATCAAGCCTTAGCGGCGGCAACCAGCAAAAGATTATTTTCAGCCGCTGGCTGCTGTCGACGAAAAAGATACTCATTCTGGATGAGCCGACGCGCGGCATTGATGTAAAAACAAAAACGGAAATATACAAGGCGATCAATGAGCTGACGAAGCAGGGCATGACGATCATACTGGTTTCTTCGGAGCTGCCGGAGCTGATCAATATGTGCGATCGTATTGTTGTGATGAGTCATGGATATACGACCGGCGTTTTGGACAGAGCGCAGTTCAGTCAGGAAACGATCATGAAATACGCGACAATGGAACAATAAGCGGAGGGATACGCCATGAAAAAGATAAAGCATTCGCTTGTAGCCTTCGGACAGGGTCTGAAGGATTGTATCGGCATCTTAGTTGGACTTCTGGTTATGTGTGTGCTGGTAATGATTCTAACGCCGAAGTTTTTGACAACGTCCAATCTGTTTAATATCGGTCGTCAGATCTGTATCAACATCTTCCTGTCCTGTGGTATGACGCTTGTTATTCTTCTGGGCGGCATTGATTTGTCGGTTGGATCGATTATTGCGGTTACGGGCTGTGTCAGCGCGGGAATGATCACCTGGATGAAGCTTCCGGTGCCCGTGGGCATACTCATTGGTATTGCAATCGGTACATTGATCGGCGTTTTCAACGGTCTGATCATCAGCCGTACCACCATACCGCCGTTCATTGTAACGCTGGCTACAATGAATATCGGACGAGGGTTCGCCAGAATCTACACCCAGGCGAAAACGATCGCGGTACTTGATCCGCGTTATACCTTCTTTGGTACGGGAAAGGTAGCCGGCGTTCCGGTACAGCTTTTTTTCATCGTTATCGTTGTGCTTATAACATCGTTTATCCTCAACAAGACGAAACTTGGGCGTCAGACGTTCTATGTCGGCGATAATGAACAGGCAGCGAGATATGCGGGCATTAAAGTTGAACATATTCGCTTTTTCGGCTTCTTCTTCAGCGGCCTTCTGGCGGCCATGGCGGGGATTCTTTCTACGGCAAGAACCTTCGCTGCAACGATGGATATGGGCCAAGGCGCAGAAATGGATGCCGTGGCGGCGGTTGTTCTGGGCGGCACAAGCATGAGCGGCGGCAGGGGTTCCCTTATGGGAACGGTCATCGGCGCCATCATCATCGGTGTGCTCAATAACGGCATGAATCTTCTGGGCATCAATACTTCATGGCAATACGTGGTGCAGGGCGTCGTGATCCTGATTGCCGTGTTTGTAGATTATCTGAAGAATCAGGGGTCAAGCATCAATCTGGCGAAACTCTTTGGTGCAAAGAAAGAGATGGAAAAGCCCAAAGGGGGGAACTGATATGACGAAGCTTCAGGTTGCACTTGATTTGATCGAGATCGTTCCGGCAGAGAAACTGATTGGAGAATTGGAAAACTACATTGATATTATTGAAGTCGGAACGCCCTTTTTGATTCGCTATGGGCTGAAGGCCGTTCGGCGAATGAAGCAGCTGCATCCAAAGCTGCAGGTTCTGTGCGATGGAAAGATCATGGACGCCGGTTTGTGTGAAGCGTCGGAAATGTTCGAAGCAGGGGCGGACTGGGTTACGGTAATGGCATGCACCGATGATGATACGATAAGCCAGTGCTGCAAAGCGGCAAGGCAATTCGGCGGCAATGTCATGGCGGATATGCTTTGCGCAGGCGAGGTGGAATCGGTTGTGCGCAGGCTGGAAAGGCTCGGCGTTGATTGCGCGGCGATCCATGTCGGCGTGGATCAGCAGGCCAGAGGCATTACGCCGCTGCAGATGTTGACGGAGCTTCGCGCCTGTTCGCCGAAGTGTAAAATCGCCGTGGCGGGCGGAATCACGGCGCAAACGGTAAGTGAATATTTGAAATTGCAACCCGACATCCTGATCGTTGGCGGCGGGATTCTGGAAAGTGCAGATCCAAAGAGCGCTGCCTTAAATATACGCAAGGCGATCGATCAGGGAAGTTCTCTGTGAGGTGTGTCATATGAAATATTATCTTGGAATCGACGTAGGTACGTCCTCCACCAAGGCATTGCTTATGGGCGCGGATGGAATCATTGTCGGTACATCCCAGAAAAAGTACAACATATTTCATCCATGCGAAGGTTATGATGAACAGGAGATCAACGAACTCTGGGACGCCGCATGCTATACCCTGCGGGATTTGGCGGCGCGCTTTCCGATGGAGATGCGCCTGGTCGATGGCGTGGGTTATTCAGGGCAGATGCACGGCCTTGTCATGCTGGATGCGGATGGAAAGCCGATTCGCAATTGTATCATATGGAGCGATCTTCGCTCAATCGATACCATAAACGATATCTATAATACGATATCGCCGGAAGAGTTCAATGCAGTAACGCTGAATCGTTTAAGCACGGGCTACCTCGTCAGTTCGCTTGTATGGGTTCGCGACCATGAACCTGATAATTTTGCAAGAATGAAGACGCTTCTGCTGCCCAAGGACTATGTCCGCTATCGTATGACCGGTAAAATTGGAACGGATATGACGGATGCCTCCAGTACCGTGATATTTGATACCGCGAAGCGCGATTGGGCATGGGATTTTATTGACAGATTGAATCTGCCGCGCTCTATTTTCCCTGCGTGCCATGAAGCGTACGAAATTGCGGGCGAGATCACATCCGAGGCGGCGGAGCTGACGGGGCTGCGCAGCGGTACGCCCGCTGTTTACGGCGGCGGCGATACCCTGATGCATGAAGTCGGCACATGTATGATCGATGAATCACAGCCCTGGGTGGTGAATATCGGCACATCCTGTCAGGTGAGCTGCGCCATGCAGCATGCCGGTTATGATAAGGACTATCGAACCAATACATTCTGCCATGTCAAGGAAGATCTCTGGATGCTGATGAGTGTCAATCTCTGCGGCGGCTCCGCGATGAAATGGATCAGCCAGCAGGTCTATCCCGGAATGGATTTTGTCCAGCAGGGCGCTTTGGCGGATACGGTGGGGGCGGGCAGCGACGGCCTGATTTTCCTGCCATACCTCAGCGGAAGCAGAAGTCCGGATGTGGATCCGAAGGCCAGAGGCATGTTTATGGGGCTGACGATGCAGCATGGGCAGGCGCATATCGTGCGCAGTATCATGGAGGGCGTCATTTACAGCCTGCGGAACTGCTTTGAAACGCTTAAGGATATTGTCCATAAGGAACCTGACCGCCTGATTGCCTCCGGCGGCGGCGCGCGGAGCGATTTGCTGCTCCAGATTGAAGCGGATATGTTTAACAAGCCGATATATACGACGGTAGAAGCCGAACAATCCTGCATCGGCGCGGCATTGACCGCGGCGGTCGGTACGGGTTTCTTCCCATCTTATGAGGCTGCATGCAAGCAGGTTGTTCGCTTTAACGATCGCGTGGTTGAGCCCATTCCTCGAAATGTTGATGTCTACAACGAGTATTTTGAGATATACAGGCTGCTGTACAAGCAGAATAAACCGTTGTTTGATCTCTATCAGCATGGAGGAAGATCATGAAGGCTTTGGCGAAGCGGGCGGCCGTGTGCGCAGAATTGATTCACGCGATCGAGTCCATAGATGCGGGGCAGGCCGGCCGTCTGGAGGATCGGCTGCACACGGCTGGCAGAGTGTTTTGCTTTGGAATGGGGCGCAGCGGCCTTTGTATGCGCGGATTTGCGATGCGTTTGATGCATCTGGGGATTCAGTGCAGCATTGTCGGAGATACGCTTTGCGAACCGATGAAAAAGGGCGATGTGCTGGTTTTGACGAGCGCTTCGGGGCGCAGCGAAATACTTCGAAACCTGGCCAATAAGGCGCATGCGCTGGGAAGCAGCGTTGCGCTGGTCACGCTGGACGCGGAATCGCCATTGGCGGATGTATCCGATGTTGTTGTCAATATTCACGCGGTAAGCAAGGAAACTATGGGGAAAGACAGAAATTCGGCATTGCCAATGGGATCACTGTTTGAAGAAGTGGCGCTGATCTTCTTTGATATCGTCATCTCCGATATGATGGAACGCATGGGCGTAGAAAATGATGAGATGGTTTCCCGTCACGCCAATCTGGAATAAAACAGCGAAATCCTGATGCTTTGGATCAAAGCATCAGGATTTCGATCATTGATCAACCCCGCCTGATCAGCACAGGCGGGGTTTTGTCAGCATGCTGATCTTCAGAAAACAGAATTCAGCGCAGCGGTCAATTTGAAGGCAGGGGGCGCAAAAGAAGAAATACATGCGCGGGCGGCGTCGGTGCGGCGGAATGTGGAAAGGCGATCCGCGCATTTGCCCCGTATCAATCCCCGAAGCCCGCATCGGATTGCATCTGGCGGCGAAATTCGAATGGGCTAAGGCCGGTTTGCTGCTTAAAGACCTGCTTGAAGTATTTCACATTCGGGTATCCACAGGCCTCGGCGATTTGGCTTACGCTCTGCGTAGAATGCGCCAGCATGCGCTTTGCATGCGCGGTGCGGACGCTTTTGATGTAATCCACAAAGCCTGTGCCCACATCGCGCGCGAAACAGTTGCTCAGATAGGTGGGCGTGACGGAAACCGCATCGGCGACCATTTCCAGCGAAAGCGGTTCGGGGAAGTTTTCATCGATATACGCCTTTGCGCGTATGGCGGGGGATGTGCTTTTGATCGATGCGTTTTCAGCCAATTCGCCGTGCACGCTCAGCGCCACGGCGGACAGCAGATCGTGCATGGATCCGATGGGGTCGCCTGCGTCCCAGTTCAGCGAATCCATGCCCGCGTTCGCCCCGCGGCGGCTTAAATGGCGGCACATTTCCGCATACAGTATGATGCAGCATTTCAGCGTGCCTGCGGTGGAAAGGTTTTGCTGCCGAAGCGCCGCCATATAACCATTGAGGGAAGCAGAAATATCGCTTTCCGATCCGCTGAGCATGGCGTTGATCACCATGCCCTCCTCGTGCACGGGATAATGGGTCATATCCTCGCATTCGCGGCTCAGATCCATCAGGAAATCGCCCAGCGCCGATTGCCGCAGCTGCAGCCTGCGCGATACGTCGGCGTCGCCAAAGTGCGCGTCGAGAATCTCCAGCACGTCCTTTGGGCGGAAGGGCTTCAGCAGATAGCCGTCCACCTTCAATTGAATGGCTTTCTGCATGTAGGCAAAATAATCATAGCCGCTGATGATGATAAACACCGGCTGCAAACAATCCAGCTTTCGCACGTTTTCAATAACGTCCAGCCCGCTCATGCCGCGCATCTGAATATCAATCAACACGATATCCGGCTGCTGCGCCGCGATGGTTTCATAGGCGGAAAGTCCGTCGTCCACCGCGGCGATCACTTTCATGCCGCGGCTTTTCCAGTCAATGAGGGCGATCATATTGTCGCGCGCGTCGATTTCATCATCTGCAATCAAAACCCTAAGCATTTGCGGTACCTCCTTCTGGATCTGTGTTCACGCTGTGGATCGGAAAGGCGATGGTAACGATCGTGCCGTTTTCCTCGCTGCTTTCGAAGGTAAATACATAATCATCGCCGAACAGCAATTGCAGGCGCTCGGCAATGTTGTGCAGCGCCATGCCGTTGCCGGAACGCGGCGACGCGTTTGGCACGGGGCAATTCGGCAAAAGGCGCAGTATGTTTTCCGGAATTACGCTGCCATCGTTCATCACGCGGAATACCACGGTATCGCCGTCGCGGTTCGCGGTAAGCCGAATGTGCACCACGCCCGTGTAATTTTCCGCGCCGTGAATAATGGCGTTTTCCACCAGCGGCTGCAATAGCAGCTTGGGCACGATCACATCGTCCAGTCCCGCTTCCCGTTCGATCTGGTATTCCACATGATCCCCGAAGCGCTTCTTTTGAAGCATCATATAATAGCTGCAGATTTCAAATTCTTCGCGCAGGGAAATCATGGTGCGATCCCGTTTCAGCGTCATGCGGAACAGGCGGCTCATGGCGTAGGAAATATCCGCCAGTTCATCGTTGCCGGAGCGCAGCGCGCGCCAGTAGATCATGTTCAGCATGTTGTACAGAAAATGCGGGTTGATCTGCGCCTGAAGCGCATTCAGCTCCGCTTCGCGTTCGCGCGTGTGCAATTCCACCATCTTTTTCAAAATGGCGCGGTTGGTTTGCACCATTTCATTGAACGCGCGCCCCAGCTTGCCGATTTCATCTTCGCCTTCATATTCGAAGGAAGCCTGCATATCGCCGCGCGCAAAGCCGTCTACCGTTACGGTCAACCGGTGCAGCGGCATGGTCATTCGCCGGAAGGAATAGCGCAGCAGCGGGAACAGCGCCAGCGTCAGGAATACCAGCACCGCGATGAAATACACCCAGTAGGCGTCGAAATCCTGCACAAACAGGGAATAGGGCGTGATATAATAGCAAATCAGCGGCGTTGCGCCGGAGCGCGCGAAGAACAGATGGTATCGTTTCCCACGATAGGTAAACAGCGTATTGCCGGAAGGCGCTTCCGAGCCCAGCGCGATCAGTTCGCGGCGGGTTGCAGCGTCCAGCGTGTAATCGCTGTGGTTGAAGGCCTCCAGCGCGCTTTTCTGATCCAGCAGCAGCAATTGGAAATAGGGGCTTTCGTGCGTCGGCCCCATGCTGATGATGCGGCGCGTATCCACCGCGATGGCGATCATGCCCAGCGGCTGCTTTGTTTTTGTATCGGTAATCAGCCGCCACAGGCACAGCTTGGGCGAATTATCCTGCCGAAACAGCCTTTGCGATCCGGCTTCAATAAATTCCCATTCATAGGTATCGTTTCCATGCAGAACACGCGCGAAGGGCGAATCGACTGTCGGCGATTGGCGGACAGGATATTTGGAAGCGTCGATGCTCATCGCGTCCACCGGCATGCCCTCCAGATCATAAAAAACCACGGATACGGGGTATTTCAGGCTTGCCAGTTCATCCGCCAGCCGGTCGTCGGAGGATACAGGCGCGTTCTCACGATGGGACAGAAGCAGCTTCTGCGTCTTGGAAGAAACGCTCAGGTAGGCGGCAATTCCCTGCAAATAGGAACATTCTTTTTCGACCATCTGGTTGCCCAGCGTGCATATATCGGTTCCGCTGCTGATAAATTCCTCGCGCGCCTTTCGTTCCAGAACGCCCGCCCAGAATATGTTCAACAGCACATAAATGCACACAAAGCATGTAAATACCAGCAATACCAGCTTGCTGGAAAGGTTCAGCCGGCGAAACAGCCTGCACATGGGAAATCATCTCCTGACAGGTAGAGGGCGCCGCTTATGTGACGGCGATATGCGGAAAGTGTCTTTGTGATACGGATAAAACTGTTTTTTTATCCACGGGCATTATAGCATGAAATTGCAGGAAAGAAAAGCGCTAGATGTAAAAAATTACATTTTAACCCCCTAAATCATAAGATTACAACCAGTACATGAATTATTAGGGTATTGCGAAAATTCAATTTTAGTGCCACAATGCATGTGAGGACAACAAAAAGAAAAAATCGATTTTGGAGGGGCTGAGTAGCATGGGCAGATATATACTGAAACGCCTGCTGTGGATCATACCGGTGCTGATCGGTGTGGTTACGATCACATTCCTGCTGAATCAGATGATGCCGGGCGATCCCGCGCGGCAGCTGGTCGGTGAAAATGCCACGGCGGAAGTGTATGAGGCCAAGCGCGAGGAGCTGGGGCTGAACAAACCGCTGCTGGCGCAATACGGCGATTATTTGTGGGGCCTGGTTTCCCGAGGCGATCTGGGTACCAGCTATACCACGAAACAGCCCGTGCTGAATGAAATTATGAGCCGCATGCCCACAACGCTTTTGCTGGCGGGGCTGAGCGTTCTGTTTTCGGTCACGCTGGGCGTGATTCTGGGCGTGATGGCGGCGACGTGGCAAAATTCAATTATCGATTATTTCTCCACGCTGCTGTCGCTGCTGGGCGTATCCATGCCGAACTTCTGGCAGGGGTTGATGAACATCATCATCTTCGCCATCTTTCTGGGCTGGTTTCCGGTATCGGGTTTTTACGGACCGAAATACTGGGTGTTGCCGGTGCTGACCATCGGCACAAGCTCCATGGCGACGATCACGCGCACCACGCGATCCAGCATGCTGGAGGTCATCCGCAAGGATTACATCCGCACGGCGCGCGCCAAGGGGCAAACCGAATTCAAGGTGATCGTGCGGCACGCGCTGAAGAACGCGCTGATTCCGATTATCACGGTCGCGGGCCTGCAATTCGGCGGCCTGCTGGGCGGCGCGGTGCTCACCGAATCGGTGTTCGCGATTCCCGGCGTCGGCAAATACATGCTCGATTCGATCAGCCAGAGAAATTATCCGGTAATCATGGGCGGCGTTCTGCTGCTGGCGGCGATCTACAGCATCGTGAATCTGCTGGTGGATATCATTTATTCCTTTGCGGATCCTCGCATTAAATCGCAGTATCAAACGCGCAGGCGGGTTGCGAAGGGAGGCGCGCGCTAATGGCAAAGATTCAATCAGTCTATACCGAGAAATGGGAAAAGCGCCGCAAAAACGGCAGGGAAAGCAAGTCCGGCCCGTGGCGCGATGCATGGAAGCGCCTGTCGCGCAACAAAAGCGCGATGGTTTCGCTGGTGATCATCATTCTGATGCTGATTCTGGTGGCGTTTCCGAATTATATTGCGCCGGAGTATTACGATAATCAGGATTACAGCCGCGCGTTTACCGCGCCGTGCAGGGAATATCCGTTGGGAACCGATCAGTTCGGGCGCGATATGCTCAGCCGATTGATCTGGGGCACGCGCATGTCGATTACGGTCGGCGTGGTATCGGTGCTGGCGTCGCTGATTATCGGCGGCATCATCGGCGCGATCGCCGGTTTCTACGGCGGCAAGATCGATAACATCCTGATGCGCTTTATGGATATCATTCTGGCGATTCCCAGTATGCTGCTGGCGATTGCCATTGCGGCCGCGCTGGGCGGCAGTCTGATGAATCTGATGCTGGCGATCAGTATCAGTTCCATTCCCAGCTATGCGCGCGTGGTGCGCGGTTCGGTAATGACCGTAAAGGGCGTGGATTTCGTGGAAGCGACTCGATCTGTGGGTGCATCCAACCGCCGGCTGATTTTCCGGCACATGCTGCCCAACGCGCTGGCGCCGATTATTGTACAGGCCACGCTGGGCATCGCATCTTCGATCATCTGCGCCTGCGGACTGAGCTATCTGGGCATGGGCATACAGCCGCCGACGCCGGAGTGGGGCTCCATGCTCTCCTCCGCGCGGCAGTACATCCGCAATTATCCCTATCTGGTGATCTATCCCGGCCTTGCGATCATGATTTCGGTGGCTGCGTTCAACCTTTTCGGCGATGGCCTGCGCGATGCGCTTGACCCGCGAATGAAACGCTAAGGAGGTATTCGCATGGAAAGAGAAGTGCTTCTGAACATCGAAAATCTGGTGGTGCAATATGAAACCGACCACGGCGTGGTAGAGGCGGTAAACGATGTATCGCTGAAACTGTATCGCGGCGAAACGCTGGGACTGGTGGGCGAAACCGGCGCGGGCAAGACGACCACGGCGCTTTCGATTCTGCGCCTGATCTCCGATGCAAGCGGCCGCGTGGTTTCCGGAAAAATCATTCTGGACGGCGAAGATCTGATGCGCAAGAGCAAAAAGCAGATGCGCAGGGTTCGCGGCAACAAGGTTTCCATGATCTTTCAGGATCCCATGACTTCGCTGAATCCGGTGATTCCAATCGGCGATCAGATCGAGGAAGTTGTGCGCCTGCACCACAAGTGCACCGCGGCGGAAGCCACCAAACAGGCGGCCGCGATTCTGGAAAAGGTGGGCATTCCGGCGGAACGCTATGGCGAATATCCCCATCAGTTTTCGGGTGGCATGAAGCAGCGCGTGGTGATCGCGATGGCGCTGGTGTGCAATCCGGAATTGTTGATCGCCGATGAACCAACCACCGCGCTGGATGTAACCATTCAGGCGCAAACGCTTTCGATGATGCGCGAACTGAAGCGCGATTTCAATACATCGATGCTGCTGATCACGCATGATCTGGGGGTTGTGGCTGAAACGTGCGATCGCGTGGCGATTATGTACGCGGGCGAAATTGTGGAGAGCGGATCGCTGGAGGACATCTTCGAGGATGCGCGCCATCCCTATACGATCGGCCTGTTCAATTCGATTCCCAGCCTGACGAAGGAAATGGATCGATTGCAGCCGATTCCCGGGCTGATGCCCGATCCGATGAATCTGGGCGCGTGGTGCAGCTTTGCAGATCGCTGCCCTTACGCCACGGAGCGCTGCCGCAGGGCGGATCCCGCGGCGGGCGAAGTGAAAGCGGGTCATATGGTTAAATGCTTCCATGTGCTGGATGCGGGGGAGGTGAAAAGATGAGCGCGATTCTTGAAGCGAAAAACCTGAAAAAATATTTCAAGGTGCCTTCGGGATATCTGCACGCGGTGGACGATGTGAGTTTCAGCATCAACCGCGGCGAAACGCTGGGTGTTGTGGGCGAATCCGGCTGCGGAAAGTCTACGCTGGGCAGACTGCTGCTGCGCCTGATCGAACTGGATTCCGGCCAGGTAATCTATGAAGGACAGGATATAACCGCGCAGGACGCAAAGCATATGCATCAGATGCGCCAGCGGATGCAGATGATCTTTCAGGATCCGTTTTCTTCGCTGGATCCGCGCATGAGCGTATATGAAACGATCGCCGAGCCGCTGAAGATTTACGGACTCACGCAGTCCGGCGCGGAAATGCGCGAACGCGTGGAAGCGATGATGGATACGGTCGGGCTTTCCAAGCGCTTTGCTTCCAGCTATCCGCATGAACTGGACGGCGGTCGCCGCCAGCGCATCGGAATTGCGCGCGCGTTGATTTTGAATCCCGGATTCATCGTATGCGATGAGCCGGTATCGGCGCTGGATGTTTCCATTCAGGCGCAGATTCTGAATCTGATGCAGGATCTGAAGCAGGAAAAGGGGTTGACCTACCTGTTCATCACCCATGATCTGAGTGTGGTGAAGCATATTTCGGAAAGCATTTGCGTGATGTATCTGGGCAAGATCGTGGAAACCTGCCCCACAAAGGCGCTGTTCCAGAATCCGATCCACCCCTATACGCAGGCGCTGCTGAGCGCGATTCCGATACCGGATATCCGCGTGAAGCGCGAACGTATTCTGCTGCGCGGCGAGCTGTCCTCGCCCATCAATCCGCGGCCGGGCTGCCGGTTTGCGCCCCGCTGCCGCTTTGCCACCGAACGCTGTCGGGAAGCGGATCCCGAACTGCGCGAAGTGGAATCGGGTCATTTTGTCGCATGTCATATGTGCGGAAATGAATGATAAATGATCAACAAAACAGGAGGAAATGAAAATGGCTGAATTGTCTACCAAGGCTGAACAGTTGCTGCCGGTAAAAAGTTCGATTGCTTATGATGAGAAAATCGCGAAAATTGATGAGGAAATCGCCAAAATGCCCGATCCTTCGCCCGATCTGTGGCTGAAGAAGGCGCAGGCGCTGGCGGCGCAGCGCCTGATCCGCGAGGCAATTGAAGCGCTTTCCCGCGGCATTGCCATCGATCCGTTCAACGGAATTCTGTATCGCTGGCGCGCGCACCGCTATCTGAATGTGGGCGAAATCGCCGAAGCGTGCGCGGATTTCACCGTAGCGCAGCGGCTGATCCCGCAGAACTGGTCGGTGCAGTACCATCTGGGGCTTACCCGCCTGCTTCTGGGCGATTATGATCTGGCATACGAAGCCTATAAGCGCTGCTGGGATCTGCCCACCACGAGCGCCCGTCAGGTTGCGCTGAGCAACTGGACGTGGATTTGCTGCAAGCTGCTGGGCCGCGATGCGGAAGCGGAAGCCGCGCTGGAATACGTAACGGAAGAAATCGACGCCGGCGGAAACGTGGGCTACAAGAACCTGTGCCTGATGTATAAGGGCAAATTCACGCCGGAAGAGATTCTGGCGATGGAAAAGGAACCCGATAATCAGGAGGATGCGATTTCTGCCATGACGCAGGGCTTCGGCGTGGCAATGTACTATAAGATCATGAAGGATGAAGCCAATTACCAGAAAACGCTGGATTACGTGCTGGATTGCGGCAAGGAATACGGCTGGACCTGCTTCGGCTTCTCCGGTGCGCGCGCTGCAAAGGGCTGAAAATCATCGGCGGGTTTTGATGGAACGCGCAGACCCGCGAAGTTCTGAAAATTGTGTTTACCCGCGCAAACGCACGGTGAAACAAATAGAAAAAAAGGAGCGAGAAACCCATGAAAAACGCAATGAAGAAAACGCTTGTCATGCTGCTGACCCTCGCGCTGCTGCTGTCGGGCGGGGCTATGTCCGCGCTGGCCGCCGGAGCGACGGCGGTAGAAGATACGCTGATCGTCGGCATCAACTCCGAACCGAATAGCCTTTCTGGCATTCTGCAGGGCGTGGATCCCAACGGCAAGGTTTGCGCAAACCTGTACAACAAGCTGGTCAAGCTCGATCCCGCCACGAATGAAATCGTGCCGGATCTGGCAGAAAGCTGGGAAATGGTGGATGATACCACGTGGAAGTTCAGCATCCGTCAGGGCGTGAAATTCCATAATGGCGCGACGCTGACCGCCGAAGATTGCCTGTTCTCCATCCAGCAGAACACCTATGCGTGGATGTGGGGCGCGATCGACCGCGGAAATTCCTACTGCGAAGATGAAAACACGCTGGTGGTCAAGACCTATGAATTCTATCCGGCGCTGATCTCCATGCTCTCCTCCGAATGCCGCATCGTGTGCAAGGCTGCGTGGGAAGAAATGGGCGAAGACGGCTACAGCCGCAATCCCATCGGCACCGGCCCCTACAAGTTTGTAGAATGGGTCGCGGGCGATTCCATCATGCTGGAGCGCTTCGATGAATATTGGGGAGAACCCGCCTATTACACCAATCTGGTGTATCGCTTCATCGTGGATGATACCACCCGTTCCCTCTCGCTGGAAAACGGCGAAATCGATATGGCGCAGGATCTGCCGGCCTCTCAGGTAGAATATCTGGAAATGAGCGGCACTGTGGATATCGTTTCCTATCCCTCGCTGAGCATGGACTACATCGGCTTCAACTGCCAGCGCGCGCCCTTTAACGATGCTCGCGTGCGTCAGGCACTGCGCTATGCCATCGATCTGGACGGCATGGTAAAGATCGCCTACGGCAGCACCGCCACGCCCGCCGACGGCATCTGCTCGCCCACGTTTGTGGATTATGTGCCCGCTGAAGGCGAATATGTATATACGCAGGATGTGGAAAAGGCCAAGGCGCTGCTGGCGGAAGCGGGATATCCCGATGGCTTCAACTGCAAACTGATGGTTACCAGCAAGCAGTCCCGCGTGGACATGGTGGAAATGCTGCAGAATGCATGGACGCAGATCGGCGTGAACATCGAAGTGTACGTCACCGAAATCGGCAACTACTATGATATCATGCGGAGCGGCGATTTCGATATGTTCTATGGCGGCTGGGTGCTGCTGGCGAACGAAGGCGATCTGATGCACGATACCTTCTATTCCACCGAAAAGCTGTGGTACAACACCAACTATACCGCTTATGTCAACCCCGAGTTTGATAAGCTGGTGGATGCGGCGCGCGCTTCCGCGGATGCATCTGTCCGCGCCGAATATTACGGCGAAGTGCAGAATCTGATCCGCAAGGAACTGCCCTTTATCGCCTGCGCGTGGGTTAATAAGGTAAACGGCGTGAGCAAGTCCCTGACCGGTTATCCGAATGATCCCTCCAACTATCCGCTGCTGGCGTATGTACACCCCGTGGAAGAATAAATAAAGTCCTGATGGATTGCCGCGCGGAGATGACAATCGTTCATCGCCGCGTGGATTCCCTTATCAAAAAACTATTTATACCTATTTATATTTATGGTTTTCCGCTGTCAGATTATCAAATAAAAACATTGAAAACGGAGGAAAAAAAGCATGTCTGTTGTACAGCGTCCCGATGGTTCTCGGATTTCCATTCATAACAATGTGGCGTATTTCGCCGGTCATGTTTCCAAGGAGCCCTATCCCACGATCGAAGAACAGACGCAGGCTCTGTGCGATCGCTATGATGAACTGTTCGCGCAGTTCGGGCTGAAGAAGGAAAACATCATCATGTTCAACGCCTATTTCCGCGATATTTCCATGGCGAAGCCCTTCCTCGGCGTGCTGGAAGCATGGCTGGGCAAGGAAAATATGCCCGCGGGCGTGACCGTGCAGGCCGAATGCATCACCGGCACCAAGCTGGTGGAGCTTGCAATGATCGTTGCGGTGGAATAAGCGCATGTACAAACGCGCGGCGGAGGGACAAGCGCTTCGCCGCGCGTTTTTCAGGTGTGGGAACGGACGAAGCGAAACCGGTATGGGCGAACGATCCGGCAATTCCTGCATGGCGCGCCTTAGATTTCAGTGAGGGAGGATTGTTTCATGCTGCTTGTTCACGGAAAATTGATTACCTGCGAGGGCGAACGTTATGAAGATGGCTTCGTTGCCTTTCAGGATGGCAAAATCACCGCCTGCGGCGATAGCGCCTGCGCGCCCGCAGATCCGGAAACCATCGATGTGCGGGGCGCGTGGATCGTGCCCGGCCTGGTAGAACCGCACTGCCATACCGGCGTTGGGCCGGAAGGATTCATGTCCTCGGAATACAGCGAAACGCTGGATCCCATGACGCCGGAACATTCCGGATTGGATGCGGTGTATCCGCAGGATCCCGCGATCGCCAAGGCGCGCAACGCGGGCATTACCACCGTAATCGCAGGCCCCGGCAGCACCAGCCTGATCGATGGTCAGCTGATCGCGTATAAAACGCTGGGCGTGGGTGTGCGCAAATGCGCCGTCAAAGCGCCGGTGGCGATGAAGTTTGCATTGGGCGAAGCGCCGAAATCCGCCTTTGGACATCGCGGGCGCGCGCCGGTTACGCGCATGTCCGAAGCAGCGCTGCTTCGGGATATGCTCACGCGCGCGCGCAGCTATTGCGATGCGATCGACGCCGGACAAAAAATGCCCTACGATAAGAAAATGCAGGCGCTGCTGCCGCTGATGCGGCGGGAAATTCCGATGCACGTGCACGCCTGCCGCATGGATGATATACTCACAGCGCTTTCTCTGGCGGAGGAATTCCACCTGCGCTGCATCATCGTGCATTGCAACGATGCGCAGTTTTTGCTGGATGATCTGGCGGAGCGCGCCGAAGGCGTTATTCTGGGACCGATGTATTTCACCTGCCGCGATTGGGAATCCATGCACGGAAGCTTCGCCGATCCCGCGCGCACCGTGGCGCGCGGCGTGCTGACCGGCATCTGCACCGATTCCTGCCCGATGCTCGGCAGCGTTACGCTCCTTGCGCCCTCCGCGGCGCTGGCAGCGCGCGAAGGTCTGGATGATTTTGAAGCGCTCAAGTGCATTACGATAAATGCGGCGAAGCTGGCGGGCATCGATCAGCGCGTCGGTTCGATTCGCGCGGGCAAGGATGCGGATATCGCCGTATTCGATAAATTCCCGCTGGAATTTGACGCAAGGGCTACCCATGTATTCATCGATGGAAGGAGGGTCAAGTGATGCGCATTGTTCATGCAAAACTCTATACCATGGAGGGCGCGCCCATCGAGGATGGCTTCCTTCGCGTGGAAAACGGGCGCATCGCCGAATTGGGCGATATGTGCGATACCTCCGTACAGCCGGATGATCTGAATGCCGAGGGCGGCTGGCTGCTTCCGGGGCTGGTGGATATTCATACCTGTCTCGGGCTGAAGGAAGAATGTTCCCGCGTGGAGGGCAATGATTTCAATGAATCCAGCGATCCGCTCACGCCGCAGCTGCGCGCGCTGGACGGTTTCTATGCGGGCGATAAGGCGGTTGAAATGGCGCGGCGCGCCGGTGTAACTACGGTTGTCACCATGTCGGGCAATATGAATCTGATCGGCGGTCAGGCGATGGCGGTGCGCCTGCGCGGAAATACGACGGGCGAAATGTGTATGCAGGCGTGTTGTGGCATAAAGATGGCGCTGGGCGAAGAACCGCGCGCGGCGTATGGCGCGGCGGGCAAGCCGCCGCTCACCCGCATGGGGCAGGTTTCCATGTTGCGAACGCTGCTGGCGTCGGCGCGGAGCGCGCTGCAAAACGGCCATGGCACGGAAAAGCAGGAAGCGCTGTTTCCGCTGCTGCGGGGCGATGTTCCGGCGTATTTCCATGCGCAGCGATCCGATGATATTGAAGCCGCCGTTCGTCTTTCGAAGGAATTCGGCTTCCGATTGATCATCGTGCACGGCGCGGACAGCGCGAAGATGGCGAATCTGCTCGCCAAAGAAAATGTGCCCGCGGTCGTGGGCGCGCTGACGCTGTGCAACGCGCGCATGGAAGCGCAGAATCTTGGGCCGGCGCTTCCGGCGCAGTTGTATCGCAGCGGCGTGCGCTTCGCAATCAGCTCGGATCATCACCAGAGTCCGCTGTATCTGCTGGCGGTCAGTGCGGCGTTCGCCGTGCGCGAAGGCTTGCCGGAGGCGGAGGCATTGCGCGCGATTACGCTCTACCCCGCGCAGATTGCCGGTCTGGCGGATGAAATCGGATCGCTCCGCGTGGGCAAATCCGCGGATATGGCGCTCTATACTCGCCATCCGCTTTCGTATCACGCAAAAGTGCGCCATAGCTGGATCGCAGGCGATATGCTGTTCTGACGCAAAAGAGAATAATTAAATCAGCGGGGCTGTAAAGGAACGATTTCGTTTCCTATACAGCCCCTGTTGCGCTTTTGCACGCTTCTATGCCAGTTTGCAGCTCCTCTGTATGCGGTTTCTTCGGCGATTTTCAGTTTTTGCGTCGTGCGGTTCGCCAGTTCCCATCCTGCCGCCGTCAAGCGCAAATGTTTATGATTTCGCGTGCCCTGGATGGGAATGCGTTCCAGAAGCCCGTTCTTCGCAAGGGCGTTGACCGCCGTGTTGATGGTCTGCTTGGGAAAGCAATTCTGCCGGCACAGATCCTGCTGCGTCAGATCGCCGCAGTTT
>CAKUKP010000048.1 GCA_934663625.1 uncultured Clostridia bacterium | reverse complement strand
TGCGCTACGTATGGGGAAGCACTCAACTCTTCCTGTATGGCATGATTCTGATCGGCGGAAGATCGAAGAAATAGAGGGAAACCCATAATGAACAAATATGAGATGATCCAGCTGGCGATGGATGAGGGATTCAGTCTGTGATTCCATTTTACTAAAAACGTATTGGTAGCTTTATGCAGATGGTCAAAATTGCCCTCTATTTTTTCAAGAGAAGGGGGTGCAAACTTACCCCTTTAAGCGGCAACATGAGTAGTCTGAACCGAAAATTGGTCGTTTCATAGGGGTGTTCAGAATGAACGATAAGATTCATTTTGAATTACAAAATCGTGAAACCGGCATTTTCAGTGGCAAACATGCTCTATTTCTTCCTTTTAATCCCCGTTTTTGCGTCATGCAGCGCCCAAATATGCAAAAAAGAAGTACCCAGATATTGTATCAATATCTGAGTACTAAGGTGGCGGAGAAGGAGGGATTCGAACCCTCGAACAGCTTTTAACCGTTACACGATTTCCAGTCGTGCGCCCTCGACCAAGCTAGGCGACTTCTCCACAATATTCAGTTTTGCGCAGCGAAACGGTCAGCCCCGCTACTGTCAACGCTGAATATTATAGCATACATATTATGCCGCTGTCAATAGTTAATTTTGTAAAACGCGATCAATCTGTGCGGCGTTTTTTCCGTTTTCCCGCGCAGATTATCTGCAGCACGATCATCATGGCGACGGCGCAGACGGACAGAATCGCGCCCGTCCTGAGTTCCGGCGTTTCATAGGTAAGTTCAACGCGGTGCGCGCCGGACGTCACGCGCGCGCCCATGTACATGCCGCCGCAGCGGAACAGTTCGGCTGCCTCCCCATCGATCGTCAAATGCCAGCCTTCGCTGTACGGAACGGCGATCTGCAATACGCCGCCTTCGCCCGTCAGTTCGCCGCAGATGCGGTTATTTTCATACGTCACGTTCGTCATGCCGTGCTGGGCGAGACGTTCCACCGCATCGCGATACGCGCGCATCGGCAGACAATACACGTTCAGGCTGTCGAAATCATATTTATCCGCCGTTTCAAAGGTGATTCGGCATCGATTCAGACCCGTTTCGGAATAGCCGATGTTCGTCGCGACGCCCGCCTGATCAAAGGTAAAATTGCTGCCCGCATCGGCGATAAAGGCATAATTTATGCCCGCATCGGATTCAAAGGCAGCCGACCTGAAGTTCAGGCCCAGCGGTGTGCGGCACCGCAGCCCATCCAGCTGCACGATGGTTTCACTATCCGCATCGCCCGCAAATACAATTTCGATCCATCCGCCATCGCGGTCAACGCTGATGGTTTGATCTTCAATCCGCACGCCATCGGAATCGGATACCTGCCACGCAACCGCATTCGCGCCCGACAGTTCGGTTTCCGCGCCATCCGCCACAACCGCGCAGGTGAGCAGCGCCAGCTGCTTATCCGCGGAATTCAGGCGCTGATACGCTTCCTCGGACAGGGTTTGATCAAATACATAGCCGATCGGCAGCGCATAGCTGTTTTCATAGGTATCGATTACATCGCCGTCCGTCTGCACAGTGGAATTGATCTTCGTATAGCCGTAGGGCAGTACGGTGAATTTTCCATCGATGCGCAGCGCATATTTCACGCCCGCGACCGCGTTCAGCGCGGCATTTCCGCCCAGACCGCGCTGGCAGTACGCGCTGTTCTGCGCGCTCAGCTGCAGATCGCGATAGTATTTATATACGTGATCCGGCACGACGGACCAATAGAACCCCGTGCCATTGTATCCGAATATCGTGGCATGGCAATCATCCATGATGGAAGTATCGATGCGGTATACGGTCGGATCATCGATTTGCATCGTTTCGGCTTCGGTTTCGTTCATCAGTGTATCATAGAACCTGCCCTTGCCATAATCCACCGAGAAACTGCCGCCCAGCGGCAGATAAATCATCGCCACGTACACGCAGCAGCAGCCGGTCGCCAGCACGGCGGTGATGCGCATGGATTTTTCATAACCCACCCGCTTCTTTGCGCGCAGCGCGATCAGCGCCGCAAAGATCATGATCGCGACGGCGGCGGCAGCGACCAGCATCGCCAACATCCCGCGAATGACCGCCGTGGCGATGGTAAACGCCGCGAAGATCGCCGCGACCAGAAGCACGCGGTTTGCATCGCGCGTTTCCATGGAATTCAATTTCGGCAGCGCCCACGCGAGCACGACACATATGGAAAACGCAAAGCCGTAGCACCAGCGGTTGCAAACATAGCCCATGCCGTTAAACAGCTTGCCGAACGCCGGAACGCACGCAAAGACGCAGGCGATCACGAACAGCACGCGCATCTGCCGCACGAGATCTGCATCGTTATCGCGCAGATCATCGCGCCGGTTCCGCCTTCCGAACAATACGATCAGCGCAAGCAATGCGAGCGGGCAGAAATTCTGGTGCATCCATTCGCCGGTGGTGGCATAGGGCGCGCACATATAGGCGATCATCTTGATATAGTACAAAAGCCCGTAATGCAGCATCGAACCGCTGTAGCCCGCCTGTACGTTCAGGCGCGCGTTGCCCAGATAGCCCTTCAGCACCGGCAAAAATACCACCGCCGAAAGCGCCGCGCCCAGCAGATACGCGCCCAGCATCGTACAGCCGCGCGCCGCCGTGCATTTTACGCCATCGCGCCGGATGGTACACGCCAGACGAACGATGATATAGGCGATCACGAGTATCGTGGTCTGGAATGCAAAATAGTAGTTTGCGATCAGCATCAGCGCGGTAACGATCGGAAACATCAGCCACTTTCGATCCTGCATCACGCGCTCCACGGCGATCAGCATCAGCGCAAGATAGATGCCGCCGTCCGCGAAAAACGGATGCCGCGGCACGCCCTTCCAGAAAAAGCCCGCGCCGACGTATACGAGGCCCGCGATCGAAACCGCCCACGCATCGCGCAGATGGATCTTCCGCAGGTACATCATAAAGAACAACCCGATCAGATACAGCCGCGCGAGGATCAGCGCGCCATAGCAGATTTCCATCGATTCCACGGAAAACAGCGCTGCGATCCAGTTGATCGGATCAAACAGCCCGTAATACGCGAGCGTGCCGATGGTATCCAGCCCCTGTCCCAGCTGCAGATCCACCATTTTGAATCCGTTTCCGGCGATCAGATCGCGAACGGCATCGCGAACGTAGCACAGCGCAGTAAAATGCTGGTGCACGCCGTCGAGCACGCCCACCATGTGTTTGCCAAACAGCGCAAAACACGCGATGAAAGCCGCCGCCAGAACGGCGAACATGATCGTATATCGTATCAGCCACGCATGCTTTGCGCAGCGCTTTTCAGAATTCATGCGTTTGTATTCTCCGCCTTTCCATCCGCATTTCGCATCGCCGTTTCCGTTTCACGCACCAGATACGCGGGGCGGCGCTTGGTTTCCATATAGGTCTTGGCGAGATATTCGCCCAGTACGCCCAGGCACAGAAGCTGTATACCGCTCATCAGCAGAATTACGCAGATCATCGACGGCCAACCGGCGACGGGATCGCCCCAGATCAGCGTGCGCAGCACCACGAACAGCAGCAGCAGAAACGCGAACGCGCACAGCGATATGCCGAGAACCACCACATACGTAAGCGGCTTTGTGGAAAAGGAAACGATGCCTTCGATCGAATACGCCAGCAGCGACCAGAAATTCCACTTGCTCTTGCCCGCCACGCGCGGCAGATTGTTGTAGGAAAGCCATTTGGTGCGGAAGCCCACCCAGCTGAGCAGCCCCTTCGAAAAGCGATTGTATTCGCCCATCGACAAAAGCCCTTCCACAACGCATCTTCGCATCAGGCGAAAATCGCGCGCGCCATCCACGATTTCCGTATCGCTCAGCCGGTTGATCAGCCGGTAAAACCGGCGCGCAAAGAAGGAGCGCAGCTTCGGTTCGCCCTTGCGATCCGCCCTGCGCGTCGCCACCACGTCCAGCTCCGCATCTTTCTCCAGCGTATCGAACATTTCCGTAAGCAGCGACGGCGGATCCTGCAAATCCGCGTCCATCAGGGCAACGTAATCGCCCGTCGCGGCGCGCACTCCCGCCAGCATGGCGCTTTCCTTGCCGAAATTGCGCGAAAAGGAAATGTAGCGCACGCGCGCGTCGCGCTGCGCCAGATCGCGCATCGCGCGAAGCGTTCCATCCTTCGATCCATCGTCCACGAATATGATTTCCAGTTCAAACCGCTTCGCCGCATCCGCCACGCGACAGATTTCCGCATAGAAAAGCGGAATGGATTCCTGTTCGTTCAGGCAGGGCACGATTGCCGAAATTGTTTTCATCTGCGCATCACTCTCATCGTATAAACTACCGATTCCATTATAGCCGATTCGGCGCATCATTGCAATCGCTCAGCAGGAATTCATCGATCGCCTGCGCCACGCCATCGTGATCGCAATCCGCGGTGACATAGCCCGCCAGCCGCTTGATTGCATCGCACGCGTTGCCCATCGCCACGCCCAGTCCGGCGGCGCGCAGCATTTCCGCATCGTTTAATGAATCGCCCACGCCGATCGCCTGCGCGATGGATATGCCCAGATGCGCGCACAGCCGCTCCAGCCCGCGCCCCTTATCCGCCGTCAACGGCACGATCTCCAGCAGATTCCGCATGCTCGGAATCGATTGCAGCGGGCGTTCGGACAGCAGATTATCGATGCGCGCGCGATCGGCATCGTTGGTAAAATACAAATCCATCTTTTCCACGGTAAACGGGCGCTGTTCAAACGTATCGAACAGATACGCATCGTAGACCATGCTGGTAGCGAAGGATTCGCGGTAATCCGCCATATGGAATTCCTCCAGCCAGCGATCGTCCGGCGCATATACGTAGGACTGATTATCGTGGAAGCACTGCAGGATCGCATGTTCGCGCTTCATCAGGCGCAGGATATTGTTCACCTCCGCGTTCGGCAGCGAATCCATGGCGAGCGACCGTTCGTATTTTCGATCGTACACGCAGCCGCCGTTTTCACAGATCACGTATCGCACCTCGGGAATCTGCGGCAGCAGATCGCGGATTTCGGACATGCAGCGCCCCGTGCACAGCGCGACATGCTTGCCCGCCGCGCCCGCGCGGCGAATCGCATCGCGGTTTTTTTCCGATATTTCAAGATGGCTGTTCAAAAGCGTGCCGTCCATATCCAATGCGATCAGTTCATATTTGCTCATACGGCTTTTCTCCCTATTGTAATCTCATATGGTTCAATTATTCCATACAATTATTAGGGTTGCAGGGCGCGCAGGTAAAATCACGCCGCCAACAGGTTAAGGGCTTGTCAATTCGATTCATTGCGCATATAATGATAGTATTCTTTCACAACCGAGGTTGATCGTATGAGAAAAAGCGGCGTACTTTTGCACATCACTTCCCTGCCCTCGCGCGGCGGCATCGGCACCATGGGCGCATCTGCGCGCGAATTCATCGATTTCGCGGCGGACGCGGGGCTGAACATCTGGCAGATGCTTCCGGTGGGCTGCGTGGATCCGGAGGGTTCGCCCTACAAATGCACATCGATCTGCGCGGGCAACGAGCTGCTGATCGATTTTGAAGAAATGGAAGCCGATGATCTGCTGCCGAAGGGCGCGTATGCGCCGCTCCCGAACGCAGATCGCATCAATTTCGCCGCCGTGCGCGCACAGAACGCATCTCTTCTGCGCATGGCGCGCGCGTATTCGCACGATCGCATCCGCGATGATCTTTCCCTCTTTGCCGAAGAAAATCCATGGGTGCGCGATTACGCGCTGTTCCGCGCCCTGCAGGATCATTTTCACGGCGAATCCTGGATGAACTGGCCGGAGGGCATTCACCGCCGCCAGCCGGACGAGGTAGAACGCTATACCGCTCTGCTGCGCGATGCGATGGAGGATTACATCTTCTGCCAGTATGTGTTTTTCCTGCAATGGGATCGGCTGCACGCCTACGCGAAGGCAAAGAACATCGCGCTGATGGGCGATATGCCGATTTACGTATCGGATGAATCCTGCGATGTATGGCTGAATCCGGAGCTTTTTGAACTGGACGATGATCTGCGCCCGATTCGCATCGCGGGCGTGCCGCCGGATGCATTCCAGCCCGCGGGGCAGCTCTGGGGCAATCCGCTCTACCGCTGGGACGCGCATGAAAAGACCGGTTACGCATGGTGGATCAGCCGCTTCCGCGCGCAGGCGCGCATGTTCGATATTCTGCGCGTGGATCATTTCATCGGCTTTGCGAATTATTTTGCCGTTCCCGCGGGCGCGAAAGACGCGCTGGGCGGGAAATATGAAAAGGGGCCGGGGCGGAAGCTGTTTCAGCGCGTGGAGCGCGCGGTGCCGGAGCTTCGCATCGTGGCGGAGGATCTGGGCGTGGTCAGCGGAAAGGTGCGCCGTCTGCTGAAGGCGTGCGGCTATCCCGGCATGAAGGTGCTTCAGTTCGCCTTCGACAGCGATGAAAAAAATCCCTATCTGCCCGCGCAGCACACGGAAAATTCCGTGATCTACACCGGAACGCACGATAACAATACCACGCTGGGCTGGTGGGCGGATTGCAATGAAAAAACCCGCGCGTTCGCGCGCCGCGCCCTGCACATGCATACCTGGGATAATGATATCGTTTCCGCGATGCTGAAATGCGCCTGGGGCAGCATCAGCGATACCGCCATCGCGCCGATGCAGGATCTTTTGATGCTGGATGGTTCCGCGCGCATGAATCTGCCCGGCACGGTGGGCGGAAACTGGACGTGGCGCATGACGGATACCGATTATGCGCCCATCGCGCGCCGCATCCGCATACTCAATCGCCGGTACAATCGCGGCAGCGCGCCCCAAATTGATGTAGCTGAAATTGCGGATCGCGCCCGCGAAATCATCGAATGCAAATACCATGTGACTCTGCCCGCCGCCAGCGCGGTACAGCTGCACGAGGGCGTATCCGATGCCGTGATGATCGCCATCGCGCCGATGTGGGCGGACGACCACGCGGAGCGCTGCGCGCATCGCCGTGCGATCTATTTATCCGCCGAATATCTGATGGGGCGGATGATCTACAGCAATCTGTATTCGCTGGGCATTCTGAAGCCCCTGCGCGATGCACTCGGCGCGCGCGGCGCATCCCTTGCCGATCTTGAGGATATCGAGGACGCCGCGCTGGGCAACGGCGGTCTGGGCAGGCTGGCGGCATGCTTTCTGGACAGCGCCGCCACGCACAACATTCCGCTGGACGGCTACGGTCTGCGCTACCGGTACGGGCTGTTCCATCAGGAATTTATCGACGGCCATCAGGTGGAACTGCCGGATGATTGGACGAAATACGGCGATCCGTGGAGCATTCGTCGGGACGCGCTTTCCGTAACCGTGCCCATGAAGGGACTCACCGTTCGCGCCGTGCCCTACGATATGCCGGTGATCGGCTATGGCGGGCGCAATTTCGGCACGCTGCGCCTGTGGCAGTGCGAAAGCGATCACGCGTTTGATTTCGATCTGTTCAACGCGCAGGATTACGCGGCGGCTTCGCGCGATAAAAACGCCGCCGAGGACATCACAAAACTGCTGTACCCGAACGATTCCCTGCGCGCGGGAAAGCTGATGCGCATTCGCCAGCAGTACGTGCTGTGCAGCGCTTCGCTTCAGGATATGCTGCGCGCCTATCGCGAAAGCTTCGGCGATGATTATGCGCATTTCGCCGATCAATACGCGGTACAGCTGAACGATACGCATCCCACGATGGCGATTCCGGAGCTGATTCGGCTGCTAACGCAATCGGGCATGGCGTTTGCGGATGCATTCGCGATCGCGCAGCGCACGTTCCGCTACACGAACCACACCGTGATGCGCGAAGCGCTGGAATGCTGGGATATCGATCTTCTGCGCGAGGTCGCGCCGGACATGGTGCGCGTAATCCGCAAAATCGATGCACAGCTTTCACGGATGCTGAAAAAGAACGCGATCGAAGGCGCGGACGCAATGCGCATCATCTGGAACGGGCGCGTACACATGGCGAATCTGGCGGTGTACGGATCGTGCCATGTAAACGGCGTGGCGGCGATCCATTCGCAGATTCTGAAGGACGATGTGTTCCGCGAATGGTACGCGGTCTATCCCGATCGCTTCTGCAATAAAACGAACGGCATCACCCAGCGGCGCTGGCTGGGGCTGTGCAATCCGGAGCTGTGCGATCTGATCCGCGATACCATCGGCGATGGCGCGATGCTGGATCTGAATCATCTATCCGCACTGCGCGATCATATCGATGATGATCTGGCGCGGCGGTTCATTCAGGTAAAGCGCGAAAAGAAGCGCCAGCTGGCGGCGGAAATTCTGAAGCGCGAGGGCGTGGTCATTCCGGAGCATTTCATCTTTTCGGTGCAGGTAAAGCGCCTGCACGAATACAAGCGCCAGCTGCTGAACGCGCTTTCGATCTGGGATCTCTACTGCGGCGTGAAGGAGGGCAGCATCGCCGATTTCCCGCCCACGGCGTTTATCTTCGGCGCGAAGAGCGCGCCCGGCTACGCCCGCGCGAAGGCAATTATTCTGCTGATCAACCGCATCGCGGCGATCATCAATGCGGATGACGCGGTAAACGATCGCATGCGCGTGGTATTCTGCCACAATTACAATTGCAGCTATGCGGAAAAGATCATTCCCGCCGCCGATATATCCGAACAGATTTCGCCCGCGGGCACGGAGGCCAGCGGCACCGGCAATATGAAGCTGATGCTAAACGGCGCGGTTACGCTGGGCACGCGCGACGGCGCGAACATCGAAATCTTCGAACAGGCGGGCGAGGAAAACAATTTCCCCTTCGGCGCGACCGTGGATGAACTGAACGCCATCCGCGAAATCTATGATCCCATGGCGATTTACGCATCGGACGCGCGCATTCGCCGCGCCGTGGATGTGCTGGCGGACGCATCCGTCACGGGCGAGGCGGATGATCCGCACCGCGAGGGCGCGATCAGCGAACTGCGCACCGCGCTGCTGGAGGGCGCAAGCTGGCATAAGCCGGATCATTATTTCCTGCTGAAGGATTTCAACGCCTACCGCGAAGCGCGCCTGAAGGCGCTGCACGCGGCGCAGGACGAAATCGCCTTTGCGAAGCTGTGCCTGTATAACATCGCGGGCGCGGGCAAATTCTCCTCCGATCGCACAATCGCAGAATATGCCGATGAAATCTGGCAGGTGGAATAAGCGCGGCGCGCTTAACCGCATCTGCTGCCGCGGTATATAAGACGAAGCTGTGTCCCCATAGATTCAAGGGCCACAGCTTCTTTGTTCCTGTTCTGTTCTGCCTTGTTATAGCACCACGCTTTGAAATCCATTGATTTAAGATTTCAAAGCTTACGTCCGTTCCTGTTCTTGAAACGCCCTGCATTTACTTCAAAACGCATATAGAAAAAATCCGTTGAAATACAGATGATTTTGATTCCTTATTCTTCGGCGTATTTCCGCTGCAAATACGCATTCACGCTGCAAAGGAAATCCTCCGCGCCCTTCACCAGCTTTTGTGTGTCCTCAATAGAACAGATGTAAAAATCCTCATAATCGCTGCGGTTGCGGATCAGGGAAGCATTGGAAATCAATTTGCTGTAGTCACGGGGCAGAATTTCAGGTTTCAGATAATTCATGGTAAATCGCGCAATCACAGCAGAATGCTTTTTGTAATCCTCGCCATCAAGCGCAATCACAGCGCGCATGGCATGAAAAATACAATAATACGCCCTGTTATTCGCGGAAGCATAATCCTCTGCGTTCATATCGCGTTTGGCGGTTTCCAGCGTTTCCGTTGCTTTCGCCAGACGATATTTCGATAAGTCGATCAAGGTCATATCAGGCACCGATCCGTACCCCCTCGCGCCGTACATTTTTGAAGAAGGGCAGCAAATCAGCGTTCGCATGATAATATGCCCTGTTCTCGACAACCGGAGATACCACAACGCCGTAATCCATCAGCACCTCGGCGGCGGCTTCACCAATCTGCCAATGCTTCTCCGCGATCGTCTGCCGCGAGGAATCAACAAGGAACATCACATCAATATCCGATCCATCGTCAGCTTCATCGCGGGCATACGATCCAAACAGGATCACATCAAACTGTTCATGTGGAAAAACAGCCGCCAGACTTTCACAAAGCTGAGCAATAATCGCGCGCACTTCAACCTGCGAACACATGCGAAATCCCCCCTTTCCTCAAGTATATTATAACACAGGCGATGTGATTCATTCAAGGGGGCAGCGCTCGCAAAGCATCGTAAGCGGATTGGCTTGCGCAGATGCCCAGTCAACCCTCCTCGGTATGCTTCCCTTCATTTTCGTTCATGCCTATGACCGTTTGAAGATATGTCCCTCGGTCAATTCTTTTCCGCGCCCGTATTTGATGAACTGGATCAGGAACTTTACTAGCGTATGTTTCTATGCGTATCGCCTCGGCGATCTCTTTTCGGAAATGCGCCGAGGCGATTGAAAAACAGTTATTCGATTTGAAAGCCCTTTACTTCTTGCAGGTGCCCTTTTCTTCGATCTCCATGATCATCTTCACGCGCTCCGCGTGGCGGCCGCCCTCGGCTTCGGTATTCAAGAATGCGTCCACAATGGCTTCGGCGGTCTGTACGCCCACGATGCGTTCGCCGAAGGCGATCATATTGCAATTGTTGTGGGCGCGGCAAAGGCGCGCGCTGACGGGCTCCGATACGCACGCGCAGCGGATGCCGTGCACCTTGTTGGCAGCCAGCGATATGCCCACGCCGGTGCCGCAGATCACGATGCCGCGATCCGCTTCGCCGGATGCCACGCACTTCGCCACATCCTCGCCGCGCGCGGGATAATCCGTGCGCTCCACCACGTCCACGCCGAAGTTGATCACTTCATAGCCCTGATCCTGTAAGTATTTCATGATATGATGCTTCAGCGCGACGGCTGCATGGTCGTTTCCAATTGCGATCTTCATTGCATTTCTTCCTTCCATTTCATCTAAATTTATACCAATATACATCCATTGGGGCGATTTGTCAAGAAATACAATTGCTGCGAACGGCAATATACGCATCGATATCCTGTACGATATAATTCGCACCGGTGGAATGCAGTACATCGTAAAAATCGGTAATATACTGAAATACATTGTAGTCCGAAAACCGGTTCAGGGCTTCCCTTCCGGTCAGACCGTGGGCAGCCTTATACTGTTCCAGACAGAAGGTTTTGAATGCAAGCGTTTTACTCATGGAATGCTCCTAATATTCGGGCAGATCGATTCTGCCGGTTTCTGTTTCCTGACGATAGAGATCAAAAAGCTTATCCGCACTGTATTGCCACAGCTTCGTTTCTTCATCCTCAAGACAGGCGTACAGACGGGATGCATACAGGGAACGAATGGCGGCATCCTCATCCAAATGATATGCCGCGCAGATTCTATCCGAAATCGCAGCAGTCAGCAGCGGAAGAATCGCCTGAAACTGTTTTTCGCACATTGCCGGTTCACCTTCCTTTTCTATAGGACTTCCGCGCCGGTAAATCTTGACACGAACGCCCCGTTTGTCTACAATAAGTACAGTTGACACAATGCGATTTTCGGAGGAATTACGTATGAAAAAGCTGATGGGTCTGGCGCTTCTTTTCATCCTGCTTTTGCAGAGCTGCGCGCTGGCGCTGACGGGAACCGATTATCCCGCACGGGACGGCGCGGCGCCGGTACAGAACGCATTGGCGGGCAGCATCGACGGGGCGAATATCCAGTTGGAATTCGATGCGTCCGCGGATTATTCCATGCGCGGCGAGGGCTATCTGCTGGCGTGCTTCTTCGCCTACGATGCGGCGCAGCAGAATTACATCGAGCTGTATCTGCTGATGCCGGAAACCATCGCGGCGGGCGATGTGATCACGCCGCAGACCGCCGCCGCAAGCGGCGCGGAGCTTGCCAGCATCAGTCTTTTCGAGGTCTACGCGAGCGGCGACGAATCCGAATATATGGCGGGGCAGCTCGCAGATCAGGCGTATCCGGCGGGCAGCAGCTATTCGATCGCCATCGAAAGCGCGCAGACCGCCGAGGACAAAATCACCGTATCGGGCAATCTGGACGCGATCCTGTCCGACGGCGCGCGCACCATCGCCCTGTCCGGCGTGCAATTCCATTTTGCCCTGCCCACGGGCAATGCATCCGCCGCGCCGCAGCCCGCGCAGACCGATTCCGTTCCCGAAAACTGCGTAAAGGTATAAAGCTTACGGACTTACAGGAATTTCAGACTGACCTCGCCGGAGGACAGCTCGATTTCGTTATCCCCTGTACGCACGATCAGCGCGCCGCTAACCGGATCGATGCGCTCCGCGCGCGCGGTAAAGCTTTCATCGCCGCGCAGCACCCGCACATCGCAGCCGACCACGTTCGACCGTTCGACATATTCCGTCATGAACGCGCCTTCTTCCAATTGCGGATAGAGGGCGCTGATTTCGTTTAGAAGATGCATCAGCACATCATCGCGCGATACGATCTTCCCCGCGGCGTTCGATACCGATCCCGCGATCGCGGAGAGCGGCTCCGGAAATTCCATGCGCCCCACGTTGATCCCGATTCCGGCGACGATGTACGTTTTGCCCGCGCCGTCCAATCCGGATACGCACAGGATGCCGCACACCTTTCTGGCTTCGATGTACACATCGTTTACCCATTTGATTCGGGCGCGCACATCGGCGCACGCCTCGATCGCGCGCGCGACCGCCACCGCCAGCATGGGCGTGATGTGCGCCGTCTGCGCGATCGCCGCATCCGGACGCAGCACGATGGACGCATATATGCCGCTCCCCGCGGGCGAATAGAACGCGCGCTGAAACCTGCCGTGACCGCCAGACTGGCGATCCGCGATCACAATCGTGCCGTGCGGCGCGCCGCCGCGCGCCAGCTCGCGCGCGCGATCATTCGTAGAATCGATCAAATCATGTATTTCCATCTGCCACGGGATCCCGCCCGCGCAGCCGGAAGTAATGCTTGCGATATCGTACATACAAAACAACCTCTCTTACGCGATAATGCTACCACGCAGAGAGGTTGTATGTCAATCCTGATTTTTGCGCCGGCGCTCCGCTTCCAGCTTCGAATAGACGCAGCCGCAGAAATCCTGCCGATACAAATCGTATTCCTTCGAAAGCGCGCACGATCTGCGATAGCCGTCCTTCTTCTTAAAATCGGAGTGCAGGTATTTAAGCCCATATTCCGCGGCAATCGCGCCGCCCAGCGTATTGAGCCGGGAAGCATCCTTCAGCGGGCTGATGGACAGCGTTGTGGTGAAATACTCCGCACCGATGTCGCGCGCATATTTCGCCGTTTCGCGCAGCCGCAGCTCAAAGCAGATGCCGCACCGCGCGCCGCCCTCCGGATCGCTTTCATGGCCGCGCACGGCGGCGTAGAATCGTTCGGGATCATAGGCGCCGATTTCCGCGCGGATATCCTCCGCCAGCGGCATTTCGCGCACCAGCCGAAGCTGTTCCTCCGCGCGGCGGCGGAATTCATCCTCCGGCGAAATATTGGGGTTATAGTAGAATACCGCGATCTGAAACGCATCGTTCAACTGTTCCAGCACGGCACTGGAGCAGGGCGCGCAGCAGCTGTGCAGCGCCAGCAGCGGCCGCCGCCCCGCGCGCTTCAGCGCTTCGATTTCGCGCTCCATTTCAATCCGGTAATTGATCATCCGTTTTCATCTCCGTAAGACAGGCGGGCACGGTTTCCGCCGCGTCCCGCGGCAGAATCAATTGAATCGACCGGTATACGTTCTGCACATCGAATTCACAGCCGCGCTCGCCGCGCTCGCCATCGAACGTCCATTCCACTTCGGGATCGGTCGTGATGTGCAGATGCGCGGTTTTGAAAAATTCGATCATCTCGCTGGGCAGATCGTTGCTGCTGAGCGCAACCAGAATTTTTGCCAGCTGCCCCGCCTGCGTGGGATAGCGCACCATCATCACTTCAAATTTGCCGTCGTTCAAATTCACGATCTGTTTATCCAGCTTCAGCACGCCGCCCACGGACAGCGAATTCGTCACGGCGCACAGCAGGAAATCGCCCTCCACGGCGCAATCATCCGCTTCCACGCGCATGTGAATCGGGCGCAGCGTGCTTAAATCCTTCACGCCCTCCAGCAGATACGCAAAATGCCCCAGCAGGTTTTTCACCGCCTGCGGCGTGGTATAGCTGGTCTTGGCGAACGCGCCGCAGGTTGCGGTATAGGTAAAATGCTTCCCGTTGAAGCTGCCGCGGTCGAACCGGTATGCCTCGCCCTCCAGCGCATCGCGCGCCGCCTGCAGCACATCGGAGGACAGGCCGATGCTGGCGGCATAATCGTTGGTGGTGCCGCAGGGAATATAGCCGATGGGGCAATTCGCGCCCGCGCCCACCACGCCCGCGATGGTTTCATTCAGCGTGCCATCGCCGCCCGCGCAGATAATCCGATCGTACTGCTTCGCCGCGCCCCGAATGTATTCGGTCGCATCGCCGCTGAAGCCGGTTACATAGGTTGTGCATTCATAGCCGTGTTCGATCACCATGCGGATGATCTCCGGCAGAAAACGGTTCGCCCTTCGCTGTCCCGCGCAGGGATTCAGTACCAGCAAAAGCCGCTTTTCCATCGGGATTTCCCCCTTCTGATGTGTATAATACGGCTCACGCCGGTTGGGGTGTGAGCCTGAGAATCTCTATTCAACTTCGCAGATCTGCTTCAGCACAAAGCCCAGCCCATCGCAGGAAACCTGATGATAGGTCACGGAGCCGATGCGCCCCGTGATCGCGCCTTGAAGCCCCGCGCCGTGCAGATGGCCGTACACGCAATCGCGCACCGCGTATTTTTCCAATATATCCGAAAACCCGATCTGCGCATCGTTTCTGGGCGGATAATGCAGCATGGCGATCAGCGGCGCATCCGCGCTGATCGCGCGCGCGCGGGACAGGGACATTTCCAGCCGCTGGCGTTCGCGCGCGTAAATCCGCGCATCATCCGATTCGTGATCCGCATCGGATGGGATCTGCCATCCGCGCGATCCGCCGAACAATATACCGTCCAGCAGCATGGCATCATTCTGGATCGCATACATGCCCTCCGGCAGCAGCCTGCGCACCTTGCCGATGCCGCTCCACCAGTAATCATGATTTCCGCGCAGAATCAATTTGCGCCCAGGCAATTCGCCCACGCGCATAATGTCCTCGGTCGCATCCTCAAGGTGCATCGCCCAGCTCAGATCGCCGGGTAGCAGAACGATATCATCGGGCGACACGCGATTCAGCCAATCGGCGCGGATGCGCTCGAAATGGTTGATCCAATGCGGCCCGAATACGTCCATCGGCTTGACGCGCGCCGGAAGATGTAAATCGGATATAGCCCAGACGACCACGGTTCGTTATTCCTCGTCGTCCTGATCTTCGTCCTCGTCGTCGTCATCATCGGCGAAGAAATCATCGTCCTTTTCATCGAACTGTTCATCATCCATATCGCCGCCGATATCCAGTTCGATTTCATCCATGGTGCTCACGGAATCGATGCCGATGTTCGCAGCGTCGCTCACCACGGTTTCATCATTCTGCGTATCGGAAGCGCTGCTCTGCGCAAGCTCCTTCAGGCAATAGGCGCAAAGCTCCTGTCCGGGCACTACGGGATTTTCACCGCACTCGGAACAAAGCTCGATCATTTCATCCTGTTCGCTTTCGCCGCGCACCTCACGACGGCACACGGAGCACATTTTGTCCGTATCCAGCATGTAATTCAACTCGCAGCGCGGGCATTTAATCAGACCCATTCAAATTCCTCCCTGGGATCGAACTTCAATAATTGCGTCCATCGGACGCGCCTTTTGTTATTATACACATTTGTCTAAAAAGCGCAAGGGATAAATCGGCAAAACACGCATTTTTCATGGACTTTTTTACGCGCTTCTGGAAAATCATACGTCCGCACGCTTCAGATATTCCGCCAGACGGCGAATATCGCTTTCGTACACCTCGCGCAGGGATCGATTGTAGATCATCGATGCGGGATGATACATCGGATACAGGCGATACGCGCCGCAATCGATCATATTGCCGTGCGCCGCGCCGATCACGCCCGCGTCCGGACACAGCGCGTGCAGCGGCACGTTGCCCAGCGTGACCACCACTTCGGGGTGCACGCATTCGATTTCGCTCTTCAGCCACGGCAGAAACAGGCGAATCTCCTCGCGCGTGGGCGGACGGTTCACGATCCTGCCCGCCGCGGAAATCTTCGTCGGGCGAAATTTTACCGCATTCGATACGTACAGATCGGATCGATCCAGCCCCGCGATTTCCAGAAATTCATCCAGATTTTTGCCCGCCTTACCCACGAACGGGCGGCGCTTCAGCGTTTCCTGTTCGCCCGGCGCTTCGCCAATCAGCATCACGCGCGCGCCGTCCGCGCCCTCGCCGTGCACCAATACCTTACGGTCTCCCGGATACAATTCCTGAATCAGCTTTTCCATCTCCGCGCGCTGAACGCTCAGCTTCGATAAGATCATGTGTCCTTCTCCATCTCCAGCTCCGAAAGCTTATCCCGAATTTTCTGAAAATCCTCCCACGCATCGCGCTTTTTCGTGGGATCGCGCAGCAGCGCGGAGGGATGATACGTGGGCATGAACCATACGCCCTTGCGTTCGAACCATTTGCCATGATCGCGCATCACCGAAATATCCTGATTGAGCGTATACCGGCACGCCACCTTGCCCAGCAGCACGATGATTTTGGGCCGCACCAGCGCCACCTGCGCGCGCAGATACGGCAGGCACGCCTGCGCCTCGTCCGGCTCCGGATTGCGGTTCTGCGGCGGGCGGCATTTTACAATGTTGCAGATGTACGCCTGTTCGCGCGTTAAGCCGATGGCGGCGATCATGCGATTTAACAGCTCGCCGGATCGCCCGACGAACGGCCTGCCCTGCACATCTTCATCGTGGCCGGGGCCTTCGCCGATGAACATAAGCTTCGCGTGCGCATCGCCCTCGCCCGGCACCGCGTTCTGTCTGCCCGCGCACAGCCTGCATTTATCGCAGGCATAAATATCGTCCAACAGCTGCTGCCAGCTTACCTTCATTGTTCCGCCTCCCCGCCGCGATTATGTAAATGAAACCGGAAAACACATTGAAAAAATCTCCGAAACCAGATGATTCCGGAGCGAACTATCTAAGTAAGCGATTGCACGAAAAAACAATCGCAGAACCACCTGTTCAATCAAATTCAGCGACATGCGCGGTGAATTTGGTTTTTTCATCGTCTTGCGATGAAAAAACGATTCCCGCAGTCAGGATTCCGCCCGGAAACCCCGCAGGGTTTCAGGAATCCGAAGTCCTCTTCCAAATCGACAAAATCGCTAGCAGTCGCGCTTGCTGCAGGCAAAAGCGCGACCAGCGGAACGCTGGCATCCGCAGGATGCGCGTTCGCTGCCGAAAGCCAGCGCAGCAGGTTTTCGGTGCGCTTGAGATTTTGGAGAACGTCATTTGGGCACAATCAGCGCCTTTGTGAACATCTCCCACAGGGATTTGAAGGTGACCGGCGCGTCCGCCCTGACCCAGTTGATCAGCGAAGACAGCAGAATAATGCACAGAATCACAACGATGATCCCCGCGATCAGCGCAATAAAATCAAACATACCCGCAAATATCTGAAAGCGCATCCTGCGGCGGCGCGCTTCCTCCCGCGTGAACAGCTTCGGCATTTATGCATCACCTCATATCATCTTCGGTACAAGCCGTAAAATCCTTCGTATACTTTCTATCATCCCTACTATAGCACATCGCGGCGCAAATGGCAATCGTTTCAGCCCTACTGCCCGTATTCGATGATCTGATCGGTCGCTTTATAGCGGCTTTTGCACAGCTCCTCGCGGCTGATCTGGTTTCCGTTCGCATCCCAGCGAATCTTATACGCCGTGGCGGTATAGCCCACCTTGCCCTGCTGCACAACCTGCTGCGCGCCGGAGGGCAGCGCCAGATTCAGCCGGTATTCCGTTTTGTAATCCACGGTGCCGGTCTGCACGCCTTCGATGGTGATCGTTTCACCGTTGGGCAGAAGCTTTCCGAAAACGCCGAAGCGAATGCGCTTATCATCGGTCAGATAGCAGCAGATGTAGATGCGGTCGGACGTATTGTTGGTAAACTTCAGATCCTTATTGCCCCAGTCCACCGCCGCATCCTTGCCCAGATCCACGTAATGTACCGTCAGCGAATGCGCATGGCGTTCATCGATCTTCAGATCGGATTTCACCACCGCGTTGAACAGCGTGGTGGACACCTGACAGATGCCGCCGCCCACCTGCTCCGTTACCTCGCCGGAGGAATACGCGGTCGCCACCTTAAAGCCGCGCGCCTCGGTGCGCTTGCCCACGGTTTCATTGAATGAAAACGTCTGTCCCGGCTCCAGACAGGTGCCGTTGATCAGTGAAAGCGCAAGTTTAATGTTCGACAGGCGGTTGCTGCTGGACGATGATGCGTTCGTGACCGCGTAGGCGATCAGGCCGTACTGCGCTTCAATATCCGAAGCGCGCTGTTCGGGCGCGATTTCGGCAATCTGCATCTGCACGCTGCCGCCGCCCGCACTCAGCGCATTTTCGATATCGCGCACCAGCGCTTCGGTATCCAGCTTGCGCCCCGCGCGCTCCTGCGCAAATTCAAATTCATAGGTTTCCGTGTTGAACGATGCGATCGACGCGGATGCCGCTTCCGTATCCACGCTGCCGCGCACCATTTCAACATACGCCCGCACCAGATCATCGCGGTACGGCGTGCGCGCGACGGGATAATCCGCGCCGTTCGTGCCGCGCGCGGTCACCTGCGCGTATCGCTCCTCCAGCGTGCCGGTTCTGCCCGCGTTCCAAGCCGCGTTCAGCACGTCCTGCACGTTGCTTTCATAGCCCAGCTGCTGCGCCGTGACGATGTTATTATCGTCCAGCGCGACCTGCACGTTTCGATACCTCGGCTCCACTTCATTTTCAAAATAATCCTGCGCCTGCGCGAGCGTCATATTCGATACATCCACGCCGTCCACGCGCGTGCCCGCATAGAAATCCTGCGTGGTGACCGCCGCCTTCATTTCGGAAAAATGGCGGTATTCGCTCACGCGCCACGCGCAGATCGCGCCGCAGCCCAGCAGGATCATGATCAGGAAAATGTTGATCAGCGTAAGCCCGCGGCGCGCCTTCTTCGGCGCAGGTTTGTGGTTTGCCGGATTTGGTTTTTTCGGTGCGGTCTTTGCTCCATTCACATCTGTCCTCTTTGGCGCGGTTTTTGCCGCGCTTGCCGCCGTCCGCTTCGGGGCGGGCTTTGCGGCGCTTGCGCTCTGCCGCTTCGGCGCGGCTTTCGTGCTGTTTGCGGTCTGCCGTTTCGGCGCAGTCGCCGCCGTCGTTTTCTTCGCATTGGATGTGCCTGCTGCGCGCCGTACGGGCGTTTGGGAGGATGGCGAAGCCGCGCCGCCGCGCTTTGCCGCGGTGCGCCCATTTGCGCTTTTGCGCCTGACCTGATTGGCTGCGGAATTCTGCCGCTTATCCTCCGATTGCTTCATGCCGATTCAATCTCCACGGTTCCATTTTCCCCCGAACCGAAGAAAACAGACCTTCCATTATCTGCCATTTCGGATTCGGGAAATAAATCATATCTATTATAAGGAAAGCGCCCGCCCAATGCAATGGATGGACGGGCACAATATTTTGATGTTTTTTGGCTGGTTTTGGTTCCAATGTTATGCGGAAGGATCGGGATCATCGATAAATCCGCGCTGCGCGCGTATTTTGCGAATCTTCAATTCGTAGCCTTCCTCGCTGGGCGTGTAATAGGGCAATCCGGAGGCTTCGGTGGGCAGATATTGCTGCTGCACGAAATGTCCGGGGAAATCATGGGCGTACAGATAACCATCGCCCATGCCCAGCTGATCCGCGCCCTTATAATGCGTATCGCGCAGATGCACGGGCACGCTCTGATACCCGCCGCGCTCCGCATCCGCCATGGCGCGATCGATCGCCATCACCACGGAATTGGATTTCGGGCTTTCGCACACGGCGATGATCGCCTGCGAAATGGGCAGCTTGGCCTCCGGCATTCCGATGGCTTCCAGCGCCTGCATCGCGGCGACCGCCTGCAGCATCGCCATGGGGTTCGCCAGCCCCACATCTTCGCTGGCATGGGCGATGATCCGGCGCACGATGATTCGCGGATCCACGCCCGCGCGGTTCATGCGCGCAAACCACGCCAGCGCGGCGTCGCTATCCGATCCGCGCAGCGATTTGCAGAACGCGGACAGCATATCGTAAAACATGGATTCATCCATCTGCAAAACGCGGCTCTGGATGGATTCCTCCGCCACTGCAAGCGTAATACGAATCGCGCCGTCGGCCTCGATGGGCGTGGTCAGCACCGCCAGCTCCAGCGCGTTCAGCGCGGATCGTACATCGCCGTTCGCCACCTGCGCGATATGCTCCAGCGCATCATCATCGATCTGCACATCCTGATCCCCATATCCGTTTTCCGGATCGGAAACGGCATTCAGAATCGCGCATTTCACTTCCTCCGTCGAAAGCGGTTCGAAGTGGAACAGGCGGCAGCGGCTCACGATCGCGGGGGTCATGGCGATCATCGGGTTTTCCGTGGTAGAGCCGATGAAGCGGATTACGCCCTGTTCGATGGCGGGCAATATGGAATCGGACTGCGCCTTCGACCAGCGATGGCATTCATCCAGCAGAAGATAGGTGCTCTGCCCGTACATATTCAGCCGCTCCTGCGCATCGCGCAGCACCTCGCGCACATCGGATACGCCGCTGGTTACGGCGTTCAGCTTCACGAACGCGGAACTTGTGGATTCCGCGATGATGGATGCCAGCGTAGTCTTTCCGCAGCCGGGCGGCCCCCAGAATATGGAACTGGTCAGCCGGTCGGCCTCGATGGCGCGGCGCAGCAGCTTGCCCTTGCCCAGAATTTGCGTCTGTCCGATGAAATCATCCAGCGTGCGCGGGCGCATCCGATCCGCCAGCGGCGCCAGCGTGCGCGCGGACGCGGAAAACAAATCCTCCATAGATTTCCTCCGTTCTTGAGTATAACAAAAAGAACCCAACCTATACGATTGCGTTCCCTTTGTTGCACTGTGATGACCTTACTGTGCGGCTTTCGCAAGGCGCTTGGCCATACGAGCCTTTTTGCGGTTCGCAGCGTTCTTATGAATAACGCCCTTAGCGGCAGCCTTGTCAACCGCGCCCTGAGTCGCGCTGAGCAGCTTGACATCGGCCTCGCTCGCGGATACGGCGGTTTCGAACTTCTTGATCTGAGTCTTCATGGCGGACTTGATCATTCGGTTGCGCAGGTTCTTCTTTTCGGTCACCTTCACGCGCTTGATGGCAGACTTGATATTCGGCAAATTGTTCACCTCCCTACGCAAATTGCATTTTGTATTTTACCACGAATCCCCTGAAAATGCAAGGGGATAAGCATATTTTGATGATAAACTTGGGTAAACTAAATTCGACATTTTCGCATGAAGGAGTGATTTTCGATGAATTATTCTCAAACCGACCTCGCCATGGAAAACATTCGCGATGATTCGCACCAGCCCGGCACCGATGTGCATCAGTGGGAAGCCGCCGGAATCCAGATTACCGAAGTGATCATCAAGACCGATGCGGCGGCAGAGCGCATCGGAAAGCCGCAGGGCCGGTATTTAACGCTGTGCTGCCCGCTTCTTTCCCAGCACGACCCCGATGCGCGCATTGCGATGAGCAATCTGCTGGGCGACGAGCTTTCGCGCCTGATCACGCCCGCGGACGGCGCGCCGGTCATGGTGGTGGGGCTGGGCAACCGCGGCGTAACGCCCGATGCGCTGGGCCCCGCGGCGATCGATAAAACGCTGGTCACGCGGCACATGCTCTCCAGCCCCTACGCGCCCCCGCACATGCGCAGCGTATGCGCCATCGCGCCCGGCGTGCTGGGCATTACCGGCATCGAAACCGTTGAAATGGTGGAAAGCCTGGCGGCGAAGCTGAAGCCGCGCATGATCGTATGCATCGACAGCCTTGCCGCGCGGGATGCATCGCGCATCGGCTGCACGGTGCAGATTTCGGATGCGGGCATCCAGCCCGGTTCGGGCGTGGGCAACCATCGAAAGCCGCTGACCCGCGATACGGTGGGCGTGGATGTGATCGCCGTGGGCGTGCCCACCGTGATCTACGCCGCCACGCTGGCGCGGGATGCGTTTACGCTTCTAAGCCCCGATCAGAATGACGAACAGGCGCTCGCCGCCATCGAACGCGATCTTCTGCGCACGGAGCTGGGCACGCTGATCGTCACGCCGCGCGATATCGATTTGATCATCGCCGATTGCGCCGCCGTGATCGCGGGCGGTATCAACCGCGCGCTGCAGCCCGATCTGACCGACGCGCAGATTTCGGAAATGATGAATTGATCGTTTTACCGATCCGCGATGCGGAAAACGCGTTCGATCTGCGCCGTATCGATCGGCCATGCGCGGCCGACCGTATCCGTGCCCGCATTTCGGCGCACGTGCGCGGTCAACGCGGGGATATCCTCGGTCTTTGCGCCGATTTCATGCAGCGTTACGGGCATCCCGATTTCGCGCAGAAACGCTTCGTGCGCTTCGATGCCGCGCAGCGCGGTTTCTTCGGGATGTTCGAAATTCATGGAAACGCCGTATACGCGGCAGCCGAACTGCGCGATGCGCATCACGTGATCCGGATTTTCCATCTGCAGCCGGAGCCACGCGGGAAATACCACCGCCAGCGTCGCGCCGTGGGCGGCATCGTAAAACGCGGATAATTCGTGCCCCAGCTTATGCGAACCGAAATCGCTCGCTCTGCCCACGCCCAGCGTTTCATTGTGGGCGATGGTGCCGCCCCACATCAGCTGCGCCTGCGCATCATAGGAATCGGGATTTTTCACCGCGATGCGCGCGGCGCGGATGATCGCCTGCATCGCGCCCTCGCACAGCTGGTCGGTCAAATCCACTTCCGGTTCGGAGGTAAAATAGCGCTCCATGATGTGCGCCAGAATGTCCGTCGCACCGGAGGCGATCTGGTACGGCGGCACCGTCATGGCGAGGCACGGGTTCATAAACGCGATCTTCGGGCGGTTGAATTCGGTGGACAGGCCGTATTTCAGGCGCGTTTCCTTCTGCATGATCACGCAGCTGTCCGATGATTCGCTGCCCGCGGCGGACATGGTCAACACCGCGCCGAACGGCATGGTTTCGCGCACCTTTGCCTTGCCGGAAAAGAAATCCCAGAAATCGCCGTTGTACCGGCTGCCGTGCGCGATGGCCTTCGCAGAATCGATCGCGGAGCCGCCGCCCACCGCCAGAATGAAATCGATATACTCGCGGCGCACCAGATCGATGCCCTCGTACACCTTATCATCGCGCGGGTTCGGCATTGCGCCGCCCAGCCGCACGCACGTCATGCCGTGCTGCGCAAGATCGCGCTCCAGCCGGTCGATCAGCCCCGAACGCACGGCGGAGCCGCCGCCGTAGTGAATCAGCACGCGATGCGCGCCGAGCGCACAAAGCTCCGCGCCCGCCTGCATTTCCGCGTCCCGCCCGAATACAAATTTCGTGGGCAGCTGAAAGGTAAAATTCTTCATGCCATTTTTCCTCCGTTATTCATAGATCGAACGAATCTTTTCCGCCATCGCATCGCCCAATTGAATGTGTCCGATGCGGGTTAAATGCACGCTGTCCAGCGGGGAAACCTCCGCGAAATCGGATGCATCGAAATAATCGCAGCGCAAAAGCTTCGCCACGCGCGCGTATTCCTTCACCAGATCAAACGTTACGCCGATGGCCTGCACGCCGAAGCACGGCCCGTGCCCCGCCTGCATCAGCCCATCCAGAAACGGCGCGGGCGCGGCGATGATGATGTGCGGCGGGTTGCCGGACGCATCGTAGCCGTACAGCCGCGCGAGCCGCACCAGCTGCATCATCGCTTCGCCGATGGTTTTTGCGTTCATGCCGAAGCGCTGCTTGGTATCGTTGCTGCCCAGCATCAATATTACGCAGTCCAGCGGCGAATGGGACATCAGGCAGGGCGGAAGGTACGCCGCGCCGCTCTTGTAGCCGCCCTCCACCGGATCATCAAACAGGCAGGTGCGCCCGTTCATGCCCTCCTCGATCACGGTGTAGCGATCGCCCAGCACGCGCTGCATCCGCATCGGCCAGCGGGTTTCATCATCATATCTGCCGCCCTTCGGCGTATATCCCCACGTATTGGAATCGCCGAAGCAGAGA
>CAKUKP010000047.1 GCA_934663625.1 uncultured Clostridia bacterium | reverse complement strand
CTGTAAATGACGAATCCGCGCCCCCATAGATTTAAGGGGCGCGGATTCTGCGTTTCTATCCGATTCTGACTTATCGCAAATCCACGCTTTGACGCCCATAGATTTAAGGCATCAAAGTTTACCATGCTGAGCCAGCAAACGACAGTGTCGGTACCCAGCTGCTGCCGTAATGAAAGACGAATCCATGTCCCCATGGGTTCAAGGCATCAAAACTTACGTGGGTTGAATCGGAGAATATTAAATAGATTATCCATACAACGTGCTTGAATTGCAGAATCGTTGCCGGTATACTATTGGCGTTGCGATTATTTCTGATTGTATGAGGGATAGATATGAAGAATACAAAGCTATGGATTACTATGGTTCTGTTTATGCTCCTGTTCGCATATCTGTGCGGCGCATCAGCGGAAAACAGGGTGGATAATATGGATATGCCGATTGTTCAGATTCCGGATTCGGTAATTGAAATCGAAGATGAAGCGTATATGAATACCGCGGTTCAAATCGTATATCTGCCGGATACCTGTAAAAAGATCGGATCCCGAGCATTTGCAAATTGTTCGCAGCTGATACGAGTTGAAATTCCTTCGGACGATATTGAAATCGCAGATGACGCCTTTGAAGGATCTCCAAATGTGGTGCTTGTAAAAAATGATACCGGCGGCGCTATGATTACGCCCGAGCCGCATACCGGTATGCAGCAGATTTCCGTGACTTTATTGGATGGAAGTTCCGTTGCATGCTGGCTCTATTGTCCGGAAGCGACTTCTGCAAATTCCGGTTTGATCGTATATCTGCACGGCGGAAGCGGAAAAGGCAATGACCTGAACCTGATCACCGAGGCGGATGGCTTTCCACAGTATTTGCTGTCGGGGCAATTGGGCGCGCTTTCTTCTTATGTGTTGATTCCACAGCTGCCCAAGGAACTAAAGGGCTGGATCGATATGGATGTGACTTTGATGGACATGATTCAGGTTGTTTCGAAGAGCTGCGGAATCAATGTAGCGGATATTTCTCTTACTGGCCACAGCATGGGTGGAACCGGCGCGTGGAGTCTTGCCGTGGCGCATCCTGACTTTTTTGCGCGGGTCGCGCCACTGTCGGGCAGCATTCGAAATACCCCTGAAAATGTGCGTGCGCTGAAAAACATGCCGGTCTACGCTTTCGTCGGAACGGAGGATACCATTGTAAAGCCGGAATCCTCCATTGCGTTTGTGGAAGCGCTGACGACTGCCGGCGGGAACGCAAAAATTGTAGAAATAGAGGGTGCAGATCATTTTGACGTGCCCAGATCGGCATATTTGGGGAATTATGGATTGATCGAATGGCTTCAGGGCTCGTAAGCCGCAATTGCTGGCAAATGCGGTTTACGGCGATCTGCATTCCTGACCGCTGTTAAATCTGATCCTGAAAATTCGCTTCTCCTTCCGCATTTTCCATCTGATTTTTATGCTTCGACTTACCGAATGCCAGTATACTCAGAAAGATGTGCGGCAGGAAAATCAGCCCCGCTGTGAAGCCGCTGGATTTATTGAATACCTTTGCCGTGTTCATCGAAAACCGGACGTGCAGATAAAGGCTGACGATCACTTCTATGGCGAGGATTGCGTAAGCTATCCCTACGCTGCCAAAGTAGGCGTGTTCCTGAATCAATTCGGTAATGATTTTATCTGCGATGGCGAAAGCGAGGCCTCCCCAGAACAGCGGTATGCTGTCAACCGATTTACATTTGCAATAGCTGCCATAGATCGGTACAAACAGCTTCCAGCCCTCATCGCCCGATTTCTCCAGGAGAATCCACCAGACGACGATCGTATACGCCGCAATTACAAGACCTATAATTATGGAAATAAATGAATTATCTGAATAAACTGAAGAAATCATACGACCCTCCCTTTCAATTCAGCGTAAGCCTGTACCCCAAATCGAAATCCTGTGTAACGAACGTTTCCACCCCGTAAGCTTCAAGCAGCTTCAGCACGCGCGGGGACGGCGTGCCGGGCTTTTCCTCGGATGATGTGGAAATGACCGCGATGGACGCGCCCGCGGCGGCGATCAGCGCTTCGCCGCAGGCGTCGTCGTCGCCATGATTGGGAATTTTGATAACGTCGCAGGCGAGGTCTGCGCCGGAATTGATCAGCGTTTCCTCCTGAATCAATTCCATATCCCCGCACAGCAGCGCGCGCTGACCTGCGGAATCCAGCATCATGACCAGCGAATTATTATCTTCCTTGCCGGGAATTTCGGAAATCGGCGCGAGCACATACAGCGTTGCGCTTCCAGCGGGGATCACATCGCCCGCTTTGAGGTAGGCGAACGGCACATTCAGCTTTTCCGCCGCCTTGCGCGCGGGATGATCCGCTTCATCCGTTTCCGGATGATATGCCGATGCGTAGATCGCGCCGATTTCGAACTCAGATTTGCGCAGCCATTTCAGCCCGCCGGTGTGATCGTTATCGCAATGGGTGATGAAGATCGCGTCCAGATGATCGATATCCATTTCCTCCATCGCGCGCAGAATATTGTCCTGCGCCTTTTTCTTGCCGGTATCGATCAGCGCGCAGTAATCATCGCTCTTGAGCAGAATCGCATCGCCCTTGCCGACGTTGACGAAGAAAAGCTCCACCTGCGCGAGCGCGGAAGCGCAGATCAGCGCGATTGCAAGCAGAATTGCGATTACATGCTTTGCCATGTGCCGCTCCGATCCGAATCCAGCAGGCGATCGATCAGGCATTGCAGCCGCGCCGCTGCTGCCGCATCGCATTCGCTGGGGCGATTTTCCGCGATGCATTGCAGGAAATCATAATAGCTCTGGATGTGCCCGCGCTCAAAGCCGACGGCGTTATTGACCAGTATCGGATCGCCGTTCGGACAATCAAAATGCCCCACGGTTTGAATGCGCGTCCAGCCGCACAGCCCGCCGATGGGGGTATTCTGCGCTGTGCGATCGTAGTATTCCAGATAATGCGGCTCCATCAGGCTCCACCGCAGCGCGCCGCGCGTGCCGCGGATTTCCAGATACAGTTCGTCCACCGTGCCGGTGGCAATCTTGCTGGTTTCCAGCGTACCCAGCGCGCCGTTCGGCATTTCCAGCATCATGATCGCCTGATCATCGCCCAGATCGCGCGTGGCGCCATCCGCGGTCGGCCGCTGATCATACAGCCTGCGCGTTTTGCAGATCCCGCGCACGGGATAGCCGATCAGATAGGTGCACAGATCCAGTATGTGGCTGCCCATATCCTTCATCGCGCCGCCTTCGCCGCGCATCTTCCAGCCGGCGCGCTTTTCGGGATCCACCGAACCGGCGTGCAGATAGCGCGCGCTGAATTCGATCACATCGCCGATCCTGCCTTCCTCGATCAGCTGCTTTGCGCGGCGGATGGCGGGGAAGCTGCGGTTGTGATACAATACGTGCGTGTATGTAGAGGCATTCTGCGCCGCCGCCGCGATGCGCATCGCCGATTCCGCCGTATCCGCCAGCGGCTTATCGATGCATACGTGCTTGCCCGCGCGCAGCGCTTCGATCGCCATTTCCTCGTGCAGCGAATTGGGCGTGCAGATGGATACCACGTCGATATCATTCATCGCCAGCAGTTCGCGATAGTCCGTGGTGCAGCGCTCGAAGCCGCAGGTTTCCATCGCCTGCTGCGCAACTTCCGCGCGGCGTGTGCAGATGCATTTTAAATTGATTTTCAGATCGGCGTGCGGGTAATACAGCGGGATGCCGCGCAGCGCCAGCGTATGTACGCGGCCCATGAAACCCCAGCCGATTACGGCTGCATTGATCGTTTTCATCGTTTCTACCTCCTGTTTGGCAAGCTTACCGCATGATTCTGATCGTATTATACCAGTTCATTGCGTGCATGGCAATCATCAGCACACATGTATTTAATAAAATAACGTTTTCCGCTTGAAATCTCTTGACGTACAGGTATACATTGTGTTAAAATAGATTCAATCTTAACAGACTACCAACAGAATGGAAGCGTTTTTCCGTTTTTATTCTTTCGTTCTGTTGATTTTGTGCTGCTTGTTTACATTATGTGAGGGAGGTTTTTTATGCTTCCGGGAAAGCTATGTATTGGCATTGTAGAGGAAGACAACCCATTAAAATCCTATTTTCGGATGCGCCCGCTATTGATTGAAGCGGGCGGCGAATATCAGACGCGCGATTTTACGGAGGCGTATGCGAAGGACGGGTGTCTGCGCATTGTGCCGGACAAAAATGAATCCAGCCATTTTAAGGCGCGTATGCGGTGCATGGGCGGTTATTGCGTGATGGATCTGCGCGCGCACGACGGTGAAAACGATAAAATTCGCCTGAATAAGAATTTTCGGGGCGATGATACCGAGCGGAACGCCTACATCGTATATTCGGATGTGGTGCGCGAACCGGCGGACGGCATGATATTTGAAATATTCGATGCGGATTCGGTGGATGCGGACGGCGCGTGGACGCGCGAACTGCCGCATACGAAGCGCGTGCTGCTGGACGGCGCGGATGATCTATGGATCGTGGAACGGGATGATATGGGTGCGATCCGCGCGCGCCGCGATGGCGCCGCGCCCGCAAATATGCAGCGGTTTGCAATCGATTCGGAGGGCGGTACACTGCGGTTTGCGATTCGCCCGCTTTCCGATATGGAATCGGTAATCGCCGCGCCCGAGGTCAAAAAAATAGAGCCTGTAGTTGCTGCGCCGCGGATGCAGCCGGAACCCGCGCAGGCGCGCGAAATCAAGGTATTCAAGCCGACGGGGGAACAGCTGTTTTCCGAGCAGTGCGGCCTGAACCCGCGCCGGAATCGATCCCTGCAGGAGATCATCGAAGAAAAATGGCGGCATTCGCGCGTGGATCAGCTGGGGCATCCGGTTCCCGCAAACGCGATGGGCGTGCCGCTGGACAATCCGGTGGAAATCGCGGTACGGGCGATTCGCAGGGCGTGGGAAAATCCCGCGCAGCACGAAGAACTGGTGAACCGGATCGCCGATATGGAAGCGTTTTTGATGGCGCTATCCGCGCGGCGGCGCGACAGTGTACAGCGCGAATTGCAGAAGCAGCTTGAAAATCTGGAAGCCGAACGGCTGATGGAGATTGATTCGCTGGCGCAGCTGCGCAGGCAGAAGGAAGGTCTGCGCGAAACGCTGAAGGCGGAAATCCGCGCGGAGGAAGCCGAAGCGCTGCGCGATGCGACTGAAAAGACGCAGGCGGCGAAGGCGGAGCTGGCGAAGTATCGCGCGATGGCGGATGAAGCGAAGGAAACCGCACGGTTTGCCGAGGACGCGTTCGCTTCGCTCAGCGATGGTCGATTCGAAGATCGGCTGCGCGATTTCGCGTTGACCAGCCGCGCGGCGAAGCTATTCTCCGGCGATGACGAAGAATCTGCATCCGTGCCCGCGGTTGAACCGGTCGCGCCCGATCGCGGCGAATGGATCGATCGCGTGATGCAGGCGTTTTCCGATGAAGGGCTTCAGATCGATGCGCAGGGCGCGGCAAATCTGCTGATCTGCGCGGCGCTGGGGGATGGGTTGATCCTGTCCGGCGCGGCGACGGCGGATAAGACCGCGGCGGCGCAGGCGTTTGCCCGCGCGCTGAGCGCGCAGTACACCGGCCAGATGCGCATATTCACGCGCGCCGCCGATGCGAATGCCGATTTCATCAAAGATACATATTTGCCCGCGGTGGCGCTGATCGCCGATGCGAACGCGCGCCCGCACGAGGATATTTACATGGGTCTGCGCGGTGCGGCGGAAAATCTGATCGTGGTCGCCGCCTGTTCCGATGGCGGGTTTCCGATTTCCGCCGAGGCGCTGGAGCGCGGGTTCATGATTCGAATCGAACCCGTCGCCGCCGATGCGCCGTGGCGCGCGCCGTGCGCCGCACAGCGTGAATTTGCGCCCGCGACGATCGCATCGCTGCGCCATGCGTTCCTGCGCGAGGACGCGCGCGTATCGCCCGATGCGGAGCTCAAGCTGCGGGAGATTCGCGAAGCTCTGAACCGCCACGGTGTGCGCCTTTCGCGGCACACGCTGAATCAGATGTACCGATATTGCGCCGCCATGCAGGATGGTGGTTTCGCCGATGGGCTGCGCGCGCTGGATCTCGCCTTCGCCCAGAAGGCGCTGCCCGCCGTGATCGCCGATGCGCGCATTGAATGCCTTGTCGAACTGAAGGACATTCTCGCCGGATTATCCGCCTGCGAAAAAGTCCTCGCCGCGCCGCTCCCCCTTCTGGTCGGGCAAACGCAGGGCGTTTGATCCCAATAACTACCGTGTTTTAAAAGACGAATCCACGACCCCATAAGCTCAAGGGTCGTGGATTCTGCGTGCGGGCTGTGCCCGCTTCCAGCAACTGCCGTGTTATAAAAGACGAATCCATGTCCCCATAAGCTCAAGGGTCGTGGATTCTGCGTGCGGGCTGTGCCCGCTTCCAGCAACTGCCGTGTTATAAAAGACAAATCCATGTCCCCATAAGCTCAAGGGACATGGATTCTGTGTTTCTGTTCTGTTGCTGCGAACTGCGAACCCGCGCATGAAAGCCCATAGATTTAAGGCTTCCATGCTTATGCTGCGGATTCGAAATAGCTTCGTTCCTTGGCTCCACCTGATGGGGGAGCTGTCGGCGAAGCCGACTGAGGGAGAGAACCCATTTCGCAGAACCGGCAAACCAGCGTAATTCGATAGGTACGTTATCTCTCCTTCCGTCATCGCGACAAGTCGCGCTGCCACCTTCCTCATCAGAGGAAGGCAAGGGGAACGACCGTTCTTTTGGCTCCACCTGATGAGGGAGCTGTCGGCGTAGCCGACTGAGGGAGAGAACCCGTTTCGTAGAACCGGCAAACCAGCGTAATTCGATAGGCACGTTATCTCTCCTTCCGTCAGCGGCAAATGCCGCTGACACCTTCCTCGTCAGAGGAAGGCAAGGGGAACGACCGTTCTTTTGGCTCCACCTGATGGGGGAGCTGTCGGCGCAGCCGACTGAGGGAGAGAACCCATTTCGCAGAACCGACAAACCAGCGTAATTCGATAGGTACGTTATCTCTCCTTCCGTCAGCGCGACAAGTCGCGCTGCCACCTTCCTCGTCAGAGGAAGGCAAGGTTACGAATAAACCTGCTACTATAAAACTACGTAAGTTTTGAAATCTTGAATCAGTGGATTTCAAAACGTGAACTAGAGATAAGCTGGAATCGGATAGAACCAAAGAAGCTGTGCCCTTTGAACTTGTGGGGGCACAGCTTCGTCATTCCCAGCGCGGCAGCAGCTGGCCGCGGGCACAGCCCGCTAGTTGAAGTAGACGAGTTCTTCTGCCGGCGGGTCGGCTTTTTCGCGCTTTTCTTCGATCAGGATCAGCGCATCGCGGCCGTGCATGGGGCTGAACGCGGCTTCCGCCTTGGCGGTAACCATCAGCCATGCGTTGGTTTCGGGGCCCTTATCGCGATACTTGCACAGGAAACCGATACCGCCGATATCATCCACGCAGCAGGTCATGGCGTGCCTGCCCAGCACATAGCAGCGCTTGGGCATATCCTGCATCTTAAACGCGCGGCATTTGGTGCGAATCAGCTTGCCATCATACCGCTCCGGATGCTCCATCGCATCCAGATAGAAGATGCCGAAATCCTTATCGGCGATCTGGATGGGCTGCGTTTTCACATCATAAGGCAGATCCTCGTCTGCCACGCCATCATCCATCGTACCATCGGTATTTTCAAAGAAGATGCGCGCGGTATTGTTCATCGCCAGCGCGGCGCGCCGCCATTTGCTCTTGGGCATATCGGGCGTGCAGCGGTTGAAGATGATCAGATCGCCCTCCTGAATGCCGTCCGCCATGAAGGTGCGCATGTTCTTCAGATAGATCTCAAACGTGGTCGCATCGATCAGCGTAATGATCTGCGCCAGTTCCCAGTTCTGCGGCTTTTTCGCCGAATACAGCGCCTGCAAAAGCCAGGTGGAATTGTATTCGATCAGCACGCGTTCGGGCTTGTATTTCGCGTCCAGCTCGATCAGCTTATCGCCCGCCATGTCATCCTCGCTCTCCAGCGTGACCATCACGGTGTTGCACTTTTTCAGCATTTCCGGATTGTATTCCTCTTCGCCCTCTTCGCATACCAGCAGAAGCGTGCGTTCGCCCTCGGAAAAACCATCGTCCGTCAGCATTTCCTGCATGAACTTCGTTTTGCCGCTCTCCAGAAATCCGGTTACAATGTATACTCCAGCTTCCATCTGCTTCTCCTATCAGACGCCGAAGAGTTCCTTCAGCTTGGCTTCGTTGATGCCGGTGCCGATTACGCACAGGCGGCCGGTGTAATCCGCAGTGCCGTAGCGCAGATCCGATTCGCCGGGCACATAATCAAAGTGCAGCCACTTGCCGTCCGTCAGCGGCAGAATGCCCTTCGCGCGCAGGATCGCGCCATAGGTCTTTTCATCCTCCAGCGCTTCCAACGCCGCGCGGATGGCGGATTCCTCAAACTTCTTCGGGGTTTCTACGCCGATATTCTGGAATACCTCGTCCGCGTGATGGTGGCCGTGATGATCGTGGTGGCAGCCGCAGCCACATTCGCTATCGTGATGATGCTCATGGTCGTGGTCGTGATGGCAGCTGCAATGCTCATGATCGTGCTCATCTTCGTCGTCATCATCGTGATCGTGATGATGATGGCAGCAATGATCGTGATCGTGCTCATCTTCGTCGTCATCATCGTGATCGTGGTGATGGTGGCAGCAATGATCGTGGTCGTGCTCATCTTCGTCGTCATCATCGTCATCATCGTGATCATGGTGATGGTGGCAGCAATGATCATGGTCGTGCTCATCCTCGTCGTCATCGTCGTGGTGATGATGATGCTCCACATCGTGCTCGCTCAGCAGCGCCTTGGCGCTTTCAATGACCTCCAGCATCTGCGCGGGGGTCAGTTCATCCCACGGGGTGGTGATGATGCGGGCGTTGACGTTGTAGGTGCGCAGCAGCTCCACGCATTTTTCAATGCGCTCCTCGGTGGTATTCTGCGTGCGGCTCAGGATGATCGTTTCGGCGTTTTCGATCTGATCGATGAAGAATTCGCCGAAGTTCTTCGCGTACATGCGGCACTTGCCCACGTCCGCCACCGTCGCGCTGCCTTCGAGGCATACATCGTGTTCATCCATCATATCGGTAACCACGCGGCGAATATCGGAAAGCTTGCCCACGCCGGAGGGTTCGATGATGATGCGATCGGGGTTGTATTTGTCCATCAGTTCATCCAGCGCGCGGCTGAAATCGCCCACCAGCGTGCAGCAGATGCAGCCGGAGTTCAGTTCCGTTACCTGAATGCCGGTATCCTTCATGAAGCCGCCGTCTACGCCAACTTCGCCATATTCGTTTTCCAGCAGGATAACGCGCTCGCCTTCAAAGGCACCGCCCAGCAGCTTCTTGATCAGGGTGGTTTTGCCTGCGCCCAGGAAGCCGGAAATAATATTAATCTTCGTCATATAAATCACCTGTTTCCATCATTTTTCACTTTCCTATTTTAAACCATCTGCGTTGATTTGTCGAGCATGACTTATTTTTTTCATAAAATAATAACGATTCAGCCTACTTTGCGCCGCGCAATCCAGCGCGCAATGCCCATGCCCAGCAGAGCCCCGCAAAAATCGATCAGCATATCGCGGATTTCGCAGCTGCGCCCGCCGGAGAACAGCTGCGTAATTTCGTTCAGCACCGCCAGCAGCGCGCACACCGGCGCGCCGATCCGAAGCCAGATTCGCGGCCATGTGCGTTTGATCGCCGCGGCAATCAAAAAGCCTTCGATCATAAAGCCGCCGAAATGCGCAAGCTTGCGGAGCAACGTATGCAGTATATCCTGTGCATCCGCCAGCCCCGGCAGTATGCGCAGCACGATTTGCAGAATTCGCCCGCTCAGCGCGCCGGATTCCGCGCCGTTCTGCGCCGCCAGATAGAATAAAAGTGCCGTCCACAGCGTGGCAGCCGCCCAAAGCGCCGCGGTTTTTCCGGATTTTCGCATTTGCATCCCTCCACGGAATATTTTGCCATATCGATGTAAAAACCATATTTCCTCGCACACGCATATTCATCCGTTTATTTTGTAAATTTATGTATGATTATTCAATATACACATGCGTGCATTAACGCATAAACCGCCTTGAAACCCGTCGAATCTGAATAATCATGCGTATATTGTGCATAATTTGTTAAATATCGCCCGAATCTATTGCATTTTCATGCACGTCGATGTATAATCATCCCATCAACCGAAGCGAACCGCTTCAACGCAAACAACGCATAAATATGGAGGGTATTCAAATGAAAAAGCTGATTTCCATCGCAATCGTATGCATTCTGGTTTTCTCCTTCGCCGCCATGGCGGAAACGCTGAAGATGGGCACGAACGCCGCGTTCCAGCCCTACGAGTACTATGATGATGAAAGCGGCGCCATCATCGGCATCGACGCCGAAGTTGCCGCGCTGATCTGCGAAAAGCTGGGCTATGAACTGGAAATCGTGGATATGGCGTTTGATTCCCTGATTCCGGCGCTGACCAGCGGCAAGGTGGACTTCGTAATGGCGGGCATGACCGTGACCGAGGAACGCAAGCAGAGCGTGGATTTCTCCACCAGCTATGCGCAGGGCGTGCAGGTGGTTATCGTGCCCGAAGGCAGCGATATCACCTCCATCGATGATCTGACCGCCGAGGGCGCGAGCCACAAGGTGGGCGTGCAGCAGGGCACCACGGGCGATCTGTACGCCACCTGGGATATCGCGGATGCGGGTCTGGGCAGCGTAGAGCCCTATGCCAACGGCCCGGACGCGGTTCTGGCGCTGACCAGCGGCAAGGTAGACTGCGTGATGATCGATAATGAACCCGCGAAGAATCTGGTTGCCGCCAACGAAGGCCTGAAGATTCTGGAAACCCCCTACACCGTAGAGGATTACGCCATCGCGGTCGCCAAGGGCAGCGAACTGACCGAAAAGATCAACGCCGCGCTGGAAGAGCTGATCGCCGACGGCAGCGTGCAGGCTGTAATTGAAAAGTACATCCCCGCAGAATAAACCCAGACGGCTGAGAAACACTGCAAACACAGAAATTTTTTGAAGTACTTCTGACGAAGTAAAAATTCCTGCTTACTGTATAGCAGTCACGCTTCTGCTTACAGAAGTGTGACCAGCCCACGCTGGAATCCGGAGGATTCGCGCGGCGCTGCCGAAGGCCCTGCTTGCAGGGTCTTCGGTGCGTCCGTCAACAGGAGCTGCAAAATCGGTTACATAGGTTTGCTATGCGCCCTCATTTGCAGCTCCTGTTTCCTTGTCTTGCGACGTTTCTCAGCGTCTGGCAAAGTCGAGCCACCTTCGTCCCTTTCGTATGATTATGCGAATACGGTGCATATTCGGTTAAATCATGTGCATATGCTTGTATCTTAACCCGAACAATTGTATACTCCAATCGTGCACGGTGGAAGCGCCGCAATTTCAAAATCAGGAGTGGAACAATTATGAAAAAGCTGTTTGCCGCAGTCATCGCGATCGCGATGCTTTTCTCCTTCGCCGCCATGGCGGAAACGCTGAAGATGGGCACGGAATGCACCTTCCCGCCCTATGAATTCTACGATGAATCCGATGAAATCGTGGGCATCGACGCCGAAATCGCGGCGCTGATCTGCGAAAAGCTGGGCTGCGATCTGGAGATCGTGGATATGGCGTTCGATTCGCTGATCCCCGCCGTTTCCAGCGGCAAGGTAGATTTCGTGATGGCAGGTCTGACCGTGACGCCGGAGCGCGCCAGCAGCGTGGATTTCTCCGCCAGCTATGCGCAGGGCGTGCAGGTGGTTATCGTGACCGAGGACAGCGATATCACCTCCATCGATGATCTGACCGCCGAGGGCGCGAACCACAAGATCGGCGTACAGCAGGGCACCACGGGCGATATCTACGCTTCCAGCGATATCGCGGATGCGGGCTATGGCAGTGTTGAGCCATTCCAGGCGGGCACGGACGCCATTCTGGCGCTGACCACCGGCAAGGTAGATTGCGTAATGATCGATAATGAACCCGCCAAGAAGTTCGTCGCCGCGAACGAAGGATTGAAGATTCTGGAAACCCCCTACACCGTAGAGGATTACGCCATCGCCTTCGCCAAGAACAGCGAACTGACCGAAAAGGTAAACGCCGCGCTGGAGGAGCTGATCGCCGACGGCAGCGTGCAGGCCGTGATCGATAAGTACATCACTGCGGAATAAGAAAGTATTTCCAAAACGAATCACCGGCGGACTCCATCGGAGTCCGCCGGTGATAATTTATGCAATTCATTTCTTTGCTGCGGCGTAAATCTGTTTCAGCACATTTTCCACGCCGTTGGCGGTGGCTTCTGTCGCCATTGCATCCAGCAGCGCGCCGCGATCGTGGTATACGCCGATCACTTCCTGCACGAGCCGGTCGGGGGTCATATCGCGCTGTTCCAACACGCGCGCCAGATTGCGCTTGCGCAGGGAGGCGGCGTTCATTTCCTGATCGCCGCGGCTGATCTCGGCGGGGTAGGGAATCAGCAGGCTGGGCTTGCGCAACGCCAGCAATTCGCACAGCGCGTTCGCGCCCGCGCGGGAAATCACCACGTCGGCGCAGGCGTAGGCGTCCGCCATTTCATCATTCAGGTATTCCAGCTGGATATAATTCGGGGTGGTTTCGTGCGCTTCGGAAAGGTTGCCCTTGCCGCACAGGTGCAGCACCTGGAAGGTTTCGGTCAGCTTCGGCAGCGCTTCGCGCACGCATTCGTTTACCCGCTGCGCGCCGGTGGAGCCGCCCACCACCATCAATACCGGCAGATTTTCATGCAGACCGAAGCGGTGCAGACCGCGTTCACGGTTGCCCTGAAACAGCTCGGCGCGGATGGGGGAACCGGTGTACACGCCCTTGCCGTGCGCATAGCCTACGGCTTCGGGGAAGGTGCAGCACTGCACCTTGGCGTAGCGCAGGCACAGCTTATTGGCGAGACCGGGGGTCATATCGGATTCATGCGTAACCACGGGCACATGATTCATATGCGCGCCGAACACTACGGGCACGGATACGAAGCCGCCCTTGGAAAATACCACGTCCGGCTTGATCTTATGAATCAGCCTGCGCGCCTGCCCAATGCCGCGAATCACGCGGAACGGATCGGTGAAATTTTTCAGATCGAAATATCTGCGCAGCTTGCCGACCGCAACGGTGTGAAAGGTCACGCCCTTCACGCGGCTGATCAGTTCCTGCTCCACGCTGTTGGCGGCGCCGATATAGTGAATGGTCCAGCCGTCCTTCTGAAGATACGGAATCAGCGCCAGATTTGGCGTAACATGGCCGCCCGTGCCGCCGCCCGTCAATATAATCGCTTTCAAAGTTAAGAACCACCTTTTCACGCGGAATTATGCTCACACACCTTCATTATATCATTTCCGCCCGAAAAATAGATTTAAGTTTCTGATATGATTAAGGTAAGTTTTTCCGACCTCTACAGCGCTTAATTCCACGGAAGCAATCGATCGCCCTTCACCAGATATGCGCAGCGCGCGATTTGCGCCAGCGGATCATCGCTATGGGAATCTGAATAGAAATCATCGATCTGCGCATCGGGGCAGGCTTCGCGGAACCGGCGCACCTTTTCCGCGCCGTGGCAGTTCGCGCCGTGGAATATGCCGGTATGCCGGTCTACGGGCGATCCCATGTATGCCACGCCCAGCCTTTTGCACGCGGGCGCGATCAGAAATTCCGGCGATGCGGATATGATCAGATCGTCCGCGCGGTGCGTCTGCGCGTAAAACGGTTTAATCCTGTGAAAGGCTTTCGCCCAGAATGCGTCCACCGCGCCGTCCACATCATCGATATGCGCAAGGAACGACAAAAGCCGCTGCTTGAAATCCTGTTTCTTGCGAATTTTCAGCGCGAAAAGAACGCCGTTCACTGCCTGTGCCGGCAGCATAAGCCACAATCGTGGATAATGCCGCAAACAGTACAGGCAGAACAGCGCCGTGCTATCCCCGCGCAAAATGGTATTATCAAAATCGTATACATTCATATTATCCGGTCGGCAGTGCCGACAGCCAGCAACTACCGTGTTAGTTTGATTGCGCCCATATATTCAAGGCGCAATCAAAACGACGTTTTTGCAGCCACTGATTCAAGCTGCAAAAACTGCCTAAGTGCAGCGATCTATGGGTTTCTCTCCCTCAGTCACCTTCGGTGACAGCTCCCCCATCAGGTGGAGCCAAGGAACGGCGTACCCCTGCATCTTCAGCAGAGAGCGCCAACACGCCCCCGCTTACTTCATTTCCTTCTGCTTATCTTCCTTGATTGCGCCGATGGGGAAGCAGCAGATGCGCAGCGCGGCGTCGCCGTAGGGGATCAGCTCCAGAATATCCAGCGCATCGCGGCGGAGCTGCGGCGCCATCGGCACGGCGGCGCAGCTTGCGCCGTTCATTTGCCAATCGATGGCGGCGGCGCGTACCATCACGCCCACGGCGTGTTCGCCGTGCTTGAAGGGGGATACGTCCTCCTCGATCTGAATCAGCTTCATGGGCTCATCGCGCACCAGCGCGCGGTTCCATGCATCCTGCGTATCGGCGCACAGACCATCCTCGGTTTCCCGCCATTCCTCCTGCGCCTTCAGCGCCATCACCAGCGGACCGAATTCCACCGCGCCGCTCTGGTGATACCAGCGGGTTACGCGCGGCGCTGCCGGCATTTCCAGCCGGATCACATCACCGTTGACCCACTTATGTCCCGCGCACGCGCTCTCGCCGGCGCGAACCTGCATGATTTCGCCGTCCGGCAGATAGATCATGCTCTGGCGCGCCCAGAACGGAATGCGCAGATAGATCGGGAAATCCGCGCTGCCGCGCGCATTTACGGTGATCGATACATTCTGCGTAAACGGATAGCCGCCGGATACGGTGATGCGCACCGGCTGATTGTCCACCACGGTTCGAACCGTGCAGGGCGCATAGCTGATCGCCTCCACGCCGCCGTCATCGGTCGCGTACCACAGGCTGGATACGAATTTCGGCCACGCCTGATGGCAGGAAGCGCAGTCCAGATCGTTCTGCGCGCGCTTGAACAGGTTCGCGGTCACATCCGCGTTGTACCACTTGCGCTCCTCCGCGGAAACGCGCACCTGATTGACCTGCTGCAGCGGCTGATAGGCGTCCATATCCTTCGTGAACGCCGCCGGAAGCGCGTTATACGCGATCTTTTCCAGAATATCCGCGGTTTCTTCGCCGAAGGAGCCTACGCCGATCAGCGTTTCCAGCGTATTCATCATTTCCACGATCGCCTGCAGGCGCACGCCCTGGCAGGGATTCGCGCCGTTCAGGTGCAGATCGCAGGAAAACATGCCGTTCGCCATCCCGTGGTGCTTCATCAGCTTTTCCCAGCCGAAGCGGAAGCCGCCCTGCTCCTTGAAGCCGGATTTGAACATATTGACCACGCCCGGCGCCTTCAGACCCATCGCCAGATTCACGCCCTCGGTTTGATGATACTGGGCGTGGAAATACGGGCGCTTTTCGCCGATCAGCGGTTCATTTTCTTCCTCCTGCAGCGCTTCGCGCAGGCGTTCCCAGCGCAGGGTTTTGCTCATGGGCATGGGATTGGCGAAGGTGTGGAAATAATTCGGCCAATCGATGGTCTGCGCGCGCAGCCGCTTGCACAGCTCCAGCAGGTATTTCTGACCGGTGATGTTATACAGCCACAGCGCGATTTCCATATTTTCCGCGCCGCGCGCCACCGCCAGCTCCCGCAGCGGCTGTTCCGAAAGATTCTTATATTCGTATTTGAAGAATTTATCCATCAGCACCAGCGTGCGCTTATCGTTCGTCGCGGTGAAATATAGCCGCAGCGCGCGCAGCGCCAGCATCCGCGGCCAGTAATCCGCGTTCTCCGCGGGGCCGAACCAGCCGTCCTCCCGCTGGGTCGAAATGATCCCATCCACGAATGCGGCGGCGCGCTGCCTGAGCTCTGCATCATCCAGCGTCCAGCCCAGCGCGATCATGCCCTCCAGAAAATAGATCGATCGGGTGCAATCGCCGTCCACCTCCACTTCCCATTTGCCGGTTGCGCAGGCGGGGCAGATTTCCGCAAAGCGGCGCGTTATGCCGTCGCGCTGCAGCGCGAGCTGCTCCCGAAGCCAGCCCTCCGGACGGATTGATCCCATCGGCAGGGGAGAAAGCCCGTTGGGCGTAAGCGGTGCGCGGTTAAAGATCGGTTTCATCAGTTATTCACCTCATCCCTTGCGGGTTTGTTTCGATTCGGTTCTGCGCGGCGCGCCGCTGAATTTTCCGCGCGGTGCGCCGTTTTTGCCGCCGCGCGGCGATCCCTTTGAAGATCCCGCGTCCGGCGTGCCGGGTTCGAAGATATGATATTCGCATTCGATGCGGCCGTTATAATAGCGCCTGCGGCGGGTGGCCCTGCGCCCGTATTCGCGCTCGAAGCCCATGTCCGCCGAAAACGCGCACAGCGCCCATTCGGGGTTGCGTTCCTGCAGCTTGCCCAGCTGCCGCGCGACCGCGTGCGCCGCGCGCACGTTATCCAATCGTTCGCCGTAGGGGGGATTGCATACGAATACGCCGCCCTCGCCCGCCAGCGTCACTTCGCGCAGATCGCGCACCTCCAGATCGATCCTGCCCGCCAGACCCGCCTGTTTGATGTGGCGGCGCGCCAGTTCGATCGCTTCGGGATCGATATCGCTGCCCGCGATGCGGATTTCGCGCTTGCTGGATTCGGCGTATTTTTCCTTCGCTTCGGTGCGAATCGCGCGCAGCGCGTCCGCGTCCACGCACGGCCAATATTCCATCGCGAAGCTTCGGGTAAGCCCCGGCGCGCGCCCCAGCGCGATGAACGCCGCTTCGATCAGCAGCGTACCCGTGCCGCAGCAGGGATCGTACAGCCGCTGCCACGGATGCCAGCCGCTGTTTAAGATCAGCGCCGCCGCCAGCGTTTCGCGAATCGGCGCTTCGCCGTTCCACGTACGATAGCCGCGCTTGTTCAGCGCATCGCCGCTCGCGTCCATGCACACGGTAACGATATCATCGCGAATCGATATATCGATCTGAAACATAACGCCGGTTTCGGAAAACCAATCGGTATGATAGGCGGTCTTTAACCGCTCCACCATGGCGCGCTTGCTGATTTTCTGCACGTCGGACGGGCTCATCAGCTGTGATTTTACGCATTTGGCGCGGATGGGAAAGCGCGCGTCCTCCGGCAGATATTTTTCCCATTCGATCGCCTTTACGCCCTGAAACAGCTCCTCAAAGCTGCGGGCGGGAAACTGCGCCATCACCAGCATGATTCGATCGCAGGTGCGCAGCCACAGGTTTGCGCGGAACGCATCCTCGAAGCTGCCCTCAAAGGCGGCTCCGCCCACGTCCATCACGGTAACATTCTGCATGCCCAGCCGCTTTAAATCGCGTCCGGTCATGCCCTCCATGCCGAAGGCGGCGCTTGCAATCCATTTCATGTATGTTCTTCCCCGTTTCCGATTTCATTTCGCATGATTTCCAGTACGCGCTTTTCCATGCGCGATACGGTCATCTGGGATACCTTCAAATATTCCGCCACGTCCCGCTGCGATTTGTTTTCATAAAAGCGCATCCGAACCAGCGTGCGCTGATCATCCGTCAGATGCGTAATCGCGCGGCGCAGCATATCGCCGGTTTCAAATTCGCTGTAGCCCGCTTCATTTACGCCCAGCGAATTTTCCAGCGTGTAATCCGCGTCCTCCGCCGCCAATTGCTGATCCAACGACGCGGGGCCGGCATACGCATCCAGCGCTTCGATCACCAGATCTTCATTGATGCCGGTATCCGCGGCGATTTCATCCACGCGCGGCGATCTGCCCAGATTCTGCGTCAGCCGTTCGGCGCTCTTTAATACATCGCCCAGAATTTCGGCGCTGCGGCGCGGCGGACGGATCACGCGCGATTTATCGCGGAAATAATTTTTGACCTCGCCCACCATGGCGGGCGTTACGAAGCTGGAAAACTGTACGCCGCGATCCGCGCTGTAGCGCTCCGCCGCTTTTGTCAGCGCCAGCGCCGCCACCTGATACAGATCATCGTAATCCACGCCGCGCCCGGAAAATTTCCGCGCGACGATCGAAGCGATGTACAGATGCGCTTCGATGATGCGATCCCGCACGGCGCGATCGCGCGTTTCGGCGTATTGCTTCAGCAGATGCTCCAGTTCAGATGGAGCCATCCGCGCGTTTGTGCGCATGGGGACTCACCTCACTTACCGAGCGCTACGCGCAGCCGAACGCTGCCCGCGCCGGATTCCGTGCGGCAGAACTGCACATCGTCCACCAGCGATTCCAGAATGCAGCGAACCACCTGCATTTCATCCTCGTCCGCGCATTCGCATTCGCACGCGCCGCCGCAGATGCAGATGCTCAGCGCATCCGCATCGGTCGCGAACGTCAGGCGCAGCATATCGGCGCGCGCCGTTTCGATGATCAGCGCGCATGCCTCCTCCACCGCCATTTTCACATCGTTGATTCGATCCACGCCCAGCCCCGCGCGCGCCACCACGCCCGCGGTGGTCAGCCGCAGCACCAGCATCATATCCCGATGCGCGGGCACGCTCAGTTCAACGGTACGATTTTGCATGGAATCGATCATATGCGCCCTCCTGATGGATTCATCGATTTCAGATTAACCCCAATTTACCACTTTTGATTATAAAATAAAAGCAACCTATATTCAAGCGTATTCAGGCGTTCCGGTCAAATTTAATGATTCCGTCGAATTCTGTAGAGTGGGTTTATTACTTGACTATGCGCGCGGAAGATAGGATAATAGGGATATATCCGTGATGCGAGGTTTTGAATATGAAACACGACAGCCGCAACACGCGCGGCAGGATCATCAACGCCGCGTGGAGCCTGTTTTACGAACAGGGCTATGAAGATACCACCATCGATGAAATCGTGGAGGCCTCCGGCACATCGAAGGGTTCCTTCTATCATTATTTTGAGGGCAAGGATGCGCTGCTGGGCTCGCTTTCCTTTCTGTTCGATGAAAAATATGAACAGCTGAAGGATGAAATCGATCCCGATATGAATGCATTCGATAAGCTGCTGCTTCTGAACCGCGAACTTTTCCGCATGATCGAAGATCGCGTATCGCTGGATCTGCTGGCGCGGCTGATTTCCACCCAGCTGATCACGCGCGGCGAAAAGCATCTGCTGGATCACAACCGCACGTATTACCGGCTGCTGCGCGCCATCATCGCCGATGGACAGCGCAAGGGCGAAATTTCCATGGACAGCAGCGTGAATGAAATCGTAAAGACCTACGCGCTGTGCGAACGCGCGCTGATGTACGATTGGTGCCTGTGCGGCGGCGATTATTCGCTGGCGGATTATTCAAAAAAGATGCTGCCGGTATTCCTGAGCGCCTATCGCGCGAAAGATTAACAAAAGAATCAGATTTGGTATAAATCAAAGTACAGAATATGGTCTATTCGAAAATCCTGCAGATACGCGGGATTTTTGTTCTATATGCGCGTGTAATTCGAAAATATGTTCATACTGTATTCTGTATTTCAGTCCAATTTGTTTTGTGCTATAATAGCGCCATCGTTTTGAGGGGGCTGTGCAATATGAATCTGGAAGTTGTCGCGTTTGTTCTATATTTTGTGCTGATGCTGGGCATCGGCGTATTCTTCTTCTTTAAAGAAAAGGGCGCGGGGGAAAAGGAATATTTCCTCGGCGGGCGTTCAATGGGGCCTTGGGTCACGGCGATGTCGGCGCAGGCTTCGGATATGTCGGCGTGGATGCTGATGGGCTTGCCGGGCAGCATACTGGCGTTCGGCTTCGGCCAGATGTGGATCGGCATCGGTCTGGCGCTGGGCACGGCGGCGAACTGGATCATCGTGGCGCGCCGCCTGCGCTGCTTCAGCGAAGCGGCGGATGATGCCATCACGCTGCCGCAGTATCTGTCCAACCGGTTCAAAACGAAGAATCCGGCGCTGCAGATCATCTGTGCGGTGATCTTTCTGGTGTGCTTTACGGTGTATGTGGCTTCGGCGTTCGTGGCGGGCGCGACGGTGTTTACCACGATCTTCCCCAGCCTGAATAATTCCGCCGCGATGCTGATCTTTGCGCTGATCATCATCATCTATACGTTCCTCGGCGGCTATCGCGCCGTATGCTGGACGGACTTTTTCCAGGGGCTTTTGATGCTGGCGGCGGTGCTGGCGATCCCGATCGTGATCGTGCTGACGCGAAAGCCGGATACGGCCGCGCTGACCACGGTGTATACCAATCTGGAGGACGGCACGCGCTACGCCTTCGGCAGCAGCCTGTTTTCCGCCGACTGGCGCGAAATCGTAACCGGACTTTCGTGGGGACTGGGCTATTTCGGAATGCCGCACATTCTGGTGCGCTTCATGTCCATTCGCGATGCGAAGGATGTGAAAAAAAGCAGCGTCGTCGCCCTGATCTGGGTGGTGCTTTCGCTGGGCGCGGTCTGTCTGATCGCGTACTTCGGGCGGATGCTGATCGCGGATCGCCTGCTGCCCTACGGTTTGCAGAAAACGGTGTTCATTGCGCTGGCGCGCGATCTGTTCCCCGCATTGATTTCCGGACTTCTGCTGGCGGCGATCATGGCGGCTTCGATGTCTACGGCGGATTCGCAGCTGCTGGTGGCTTCCAGTTCGTTCACCTCCGATATTTACAAGCCCATATTCCGCAAAAAGGCCTCCGATAAGGAAATCCTGTGGGTGGGCAGAATCGTGGTACTGATCGTATCCGCGGTGGCGTATGCGATCGCGTCCAGCAAGGGCGGCGGCGCGCAGGCGATTATGAATCTGGTGGAGAACGCGTGGGGCGGCTTCGGCGCGGCGTTCGGGCCGGTGATCCTGCTTTCCCTGTTCTGGCGCAGATTCACCTATCGCGGCGCGATCGCGGGCGTAATCGCGGGCGCGGCGACGGACGTCGCATGGCTGATCCTCCTGTCCGCCCGCACGGGCATCTATGAAATCCTGCCCGGCTTCATCGTGGGCGGCGCGTTCGCCGTAATCTTTACCCTGACCGACCGGCAGCCCGATCGCGAAATCACGGATATCTACGATCGCGCGCTGGCAAAGCTGAAAAACTGATCAAACAATAAGAGCGACCGATGCTATGTCGGCCGCTTTTTCTTTGCTTCGGAACTTGCGATCATACGGGGAATTTGCTATAATGTAGACAACATATAGGTGAAATGGGCGATATTACATTCGGAGGGCGTGTTTATGGTGTATGTTTTCAGCGATCGCGAGGGCATTCGCATCGCCATTGAAATGGAAACGCGGGGCGAGGCTTTCTACCGCCGCGCGGCGCGCGTGAGCAAATCCGAACAGACCGTGGCGCTTTTGAACGCGCTGGCGAAGGATGAAATGAACCATCGCGCGGAATTTGAACGCCTGTATCAATCGGAATCGGCGCATCTTTCCGATGCGGAATACGATGAAGAAACCAACGCCTATCTATCCGCGGTGGCGGCGGACGTCGTATTTCCCGGCGGGCTGATGGCGCTGCGCGAGGAGGGCTTTGAAAGCCCCGAAGCCGTGCTGAAATACGCCATCGATTCCGAAAAGGATTCCATTCTGTTCTACACCGAAATCCAGAATCATACGAAGGACGCGCACGCGCAGGATATCTTTGCGGAAATCGTGCGGCAGGAGCGCGGCCATCTCTATCGCCTGCAGCACAGGCTCGCACAATTGAACGAAAACTGATCGGAGGTTATATCATGGATGCAATGAATCTGTACCGCAAGTGGCTTGCCGATTTTGCCAATGATCCCGAAACCGCAGCTGATCTGAAATCTATCGAAAATGATCCCGCCGAAATCGAGGATCGCTTCTACCGCGAACTGGAATTCGGCACCGCCGGTATGCGCGGCGTACTGGGCGCGGGCACGAATCGTTTGAACATCTACAACGTGCGTCGGGTTTCCCGCGCGCTGGCAAAATACATATTGACCGTACCGAACGGCGCGGAGCGCGGCGTGGCGATCGCCTACGACAGCCGCATTAAATCCGATGTGTTCGCCAAACAGGCGGCGCTGGTGCTGGCGGCGGCGGGCGTGCGCGCGCATCTGTTCCCCTCGCTGCGCCCCGTTCCGGTGCTTTCGTTCACCGTGCGCGATCTGCACTGCATCGCGGGCATCGTGATCACCGCCAGCCACAACCCCGCCAAATACAACGGCTACAAGGTATACTGGCAGGACGGCGGCCAGATGCCGCCGGAATCCGTGCGCGGCATTACCGATCTGCTGCCGGAAACCACCTACGATGAATCCATCCCGATGGATGAACAGGCCGCCATCGATGCGGGACTGCTGACCTACATCGGATCCGATGTGGATGATCGCTACATCGCCGCCGTGAAAAAGCTTTCGGTCAATCCCGATCTGGCGCGCGAAATGGGCGCTTCGCTGAAGATCGTCTATACGCCGCTGCACGGCTCCGGCAACATCCCCGTGCGCCGCATCCTTTCCGAAATCGGCATGCAGCAGGTATACGTGGTGCCCGAACAGGAAAAGCCGGACGGCACCTTCCCCACCGTGCGCGTGCCCAATCCCGAAGAGCAGGATGCGTTCGCGCTGGCGCTGAAGATGCAGAAGGAGCTGGGCGCGGATCTGTGCATCGGCACCGATCCGGATTGCGACCGCGTGGGCATCGCCTGCATGACCGAAAACGGTCCGCGGCTTCTGAACGGCAATCAGATCGGCTGCGTGCTGCTGCACTACATCCTTTCGCAGAAAAAGGCGCTGGGCACGCTGCCCGCGAACGCCGCGGCGGTGACCACCATCGTATCTACCGATATGGCGCGCGCCATCGCGCAGTCCTACGGCTGCGAAATGATCGAAGTGCTGACGGGCTTTAAGTACATCGCCGAACAGATTCATCTGTTCGAAACCACCGGCGCGCATACGTTCATGTTCGGCTTCGAGGAATCCTACGGCTATCTTTCCGGCACGGATGTGCGCGATAAGGACGGCGTGAACGCCTGCATGCTGATCGCCGAGGCCGCCTGCTGGTATAAGAAGGAATACGGCAAGACGCTGGCGGATGCGATCGATATGCTCTATGCGCAGTACGGCTATTACGGCGATCATGTAACCAGCATCGTGCTGCCCGGCAAGGATGGCCTGACCCGCATGGCAGAAATCATGCAGACGCTGCGCGATCATCCGCCGGTCGCCTTCGGCGATGTGCGCGTAACCGCCGTGCGCGATTATCTGAAATCGATCCGCACCTGCGGCGATACAGTCGAACCGATCACGCTGCCGAAATCCAACGTGATGTATTTCGAACTGGAGGGCGGCGCGTGGATCTGCGTGCGTCCCAGCGGCACGGAGCCGAAGATCAAGCTGTACGTCAACGCCGTAACCGATTCGCACGAAAAAACGCAGAAGCTGCTTGCATACCTGTCCGATGCGGCGGCGGAGATGATTAAATAATACTTGGAGGCACAGATATACATGAAACTTGGTATCGTGGGTCTGCCGAACGTCGGCAAGAGCACGCTGTTTAACGCGATCACCTGCGCGGGCGCGCAGGCGGCGAATTACCCCTTCTGCACGATTGAGCCGAACACCGGCGTGGTGGCGGTTCCGGATAAGCGGCTGGATGTGCTGGCGGAGATGTATCATCCCGAAAAGTATACGCCCGCCACGCTGGAATTTGTGGATATTGCAGGTCTGGTCAAGGGCGCGAGCCGCGGCGAAGGTCTGGGCAACAAATTCCTGTCCCACATTCGCGAGGTGGATGCGATCGTGCACGTGGTGCGCTGTTTCGAGGATGATAACGTAATCCATGTGGACGGCAGCGTGGATCCCGCGCGCGATATCGATGTGATCAACACCGAACTGGTGCTGGCGGATATCGAAACCGTGACCAAGCGCGCCGAAAAGGCCGCCGCGATGCTGAAGAAGGGCGAAAAGAAATACGCCGTTGAAGCCGAGGCGGGGCAGATTCTGCTGGCGCATTTGAACGAGGGCAAGCCCGCGCGCACGGCGAAGCTGACCGAGGACCAGCTTGCGGCGGTGCACGATTGGTTCCTGCTCACGATGAAAAAGGTGATCTACGCCGCGAACATCGGCGAAGAGGATCTGGGCAAGGATGAAACGGATCTTCCGCTGGTCGCGCCGGTGCGCAAAATTGCCGAAGCCGAGGGCGCGCAGGTGCTGGTGATCTGTGCGCAGGTCGAAGAGGATATTTCCCAGATGGAGCCGGATGAAAAGCAGATGTTCCTGGA
>CAKUKP010000046.1 GCA_934663625.1 uncultured Clostridia bacterium | reverse complement strand
TTGCGCAGCTGTACCTCGCCCCATACGCCGCGGGTTTTCACATTGCCCAGCACCTTTTTCAGATCGGAAACATTCGCCGCCAGATCGCGCATTTCACCGATGCCGCGATGCACATCGGCAAGCTGTTTGCCCACGATGCTGAACGATTCGTTCAGCCGCACATCCAGCTTTTCGCCCACCAGACGGCGCATTTCGGTAAGCTCCTGCGCGCTGCGGCGGGATAAATCCTCCATGCGGCGATCCAGCGCGGTGGTAATTTCCGCCATCTGCTGTACGCTCTGCCCCACGGACTGATTCAGCATTTCCACGCCGCGCCCCTGAATTTCATTTTCACGGCGCAGCTGGCGCAAAAGCTGTTCGCGCTCGGCGCGCATTCGGGATCGCTGCATCGCCAGTACCGCGATCAATACGATCCCCATCAGCAGCATCGCAGCGACGATGATCACGCCCGCATTCCGATTGATCCAATCCATATTCGTATCTCCTGAAAAGGGAATCCGCAAGCACGGACTCCCCTCTTTATACATATCGATTTAATTTCGCAAACTCAAAACTCATATATCGCTGCACCCGAGCAGCTTTTGCAGCTCAGCCTTATGGCTGCAAAAGCGTGTTTTCGCGGCGGTCATTCTGACCGACCGCCGCGAACAGCGCGGCAGCTACTGGCTGTCGGCACTGCCGACTACATGCGGGCAGGGGCTTCGAGGCCGATCAGATTCAGGGCGGACGCGATCACCTGGCGCACGGCGCGGGTCAGCGCAACTCTCGCAGCGCGCTCGGCGGGATCATCCACCATCACCTTGTGTTCATAATAGAACTTGTTGAACGCCTGCGAAAGATCCACGCTGTAGCGGGTGATCATGCTCGGCTCGCTCTTGTTCAGCGCCGCCTTCAGCACGGACGGATACTGCTCCAGCAGGCGCACGACGTCCTGCGCTTCCGGATCGATCAGCGCGTTAAAATCGGGCGCAGCGGCGCATTCGCCCGCCTTGCGCAGCACGCTGCACGCGCGCGCATGGGTGTACATCACATACGGGCCGGTTTCGCCATCGAAATTCAGCGCGCGATCCCAGTAGAAATCAATATCCTTGATGCGGTTGTTGTACAGCGCGAAGAATACCACCGCGCCCACGCCTACCTGCCGCGCAACCTCATCCTTGTTTTCGAGATCGGGACTCTTTTCATCAATGATGGCGCGCGCCTTGCGGATCGCCATGTTCAGCAGATCCTCCAGGTATACCACGCGGCCTTCGCGGGTGGACAGCGTCTGCCCTTCGAAGGAAACCATGCCGAACGCCACATGTTCGCAATCCTTGTACCATTCATAGCCCATCAGTTCCAGCACCTTGAACAGCTGGCGGAAATGCAGATCCTGCTGGTAGGCGACCACGTACAGCGATTTATCGAAATTATAGGTATCCTTGCGATACTTGGCCGCCGCCAGATCGCGGGTAATGTAGAGCGTCGCGCCATCGGAGCGCAGAATCAGCGCCGGCGGCATGCCGTAGGGCTCCAGATCCACGATCTGCGCGCCCTGATCTTCGATCAAAAGCCCCTTGCGCTTGAGTTCATCCACGATGGGCTGCATCTTATCATTGTAGAAGCTTTCGCCCGCATAGGAATCGAACTTCACATTCAGAAGATCGTATACGCGCTCCGCATCCTTCAGCGTAACGGACTTGAACCAGTTGAAGATTTCCAGCGCCTCCGGATCGCCATCCTCGATCTTTTTAAACCACGCGCGGCCCTCGTCGTTCAGGGCTTCGTTATACTTGGCTTCGATATTGAAGCGCACGTACAGCTTCACCATCTCATCCACGCCGCCCGCCGCCACGGTATCATGATCGCCCCAGCGCTTGTAGGCGGCGATCATCTTGCCGAACTGCGTGCCCCAATCGCCCAGATGGTTTACGCCCACGGCGTTCCAATCGAAGAATTTGTGCAGCTTGTAGAGGCTGTTGCCGATCATCGTGGTGGATAGATGGCCGATGTGGAAGCGCTTGGCGATGTTGATGGAGGAATAATCCAGCACGACCGTCTTGCCCGCGCCGGAATGATCGTTGCCGTAAGTTGCGCCCTGATTCAGCACCGCATCGACCACCTTTTCGGCATAGGTCGCGCGATCGATGAAGAAATTCAGATAGCCCTTGACCGATTCCACTTTGGAAAGAAAATCCGCGTGAATTTCGCCGGCGAGCGCATCGGAAATCATCATCGGCGATTTGTGCAGCGCCTTGGAAAGCTTAAAGCAGGGAAACGCATAATCGCCCATTTCCGTGTTCGGGGGAATTTCCAGCGCCGCGGCGATATCCGCCGCCAATAATCCGGAACCGCCCAGCGCGCGCTCCGCTGCGGCAATAATTTCATTTGCAATGGAAAGCTTGAAATCCATGTTCAAATCACTCCTGTATTCTTTGCATGTCCTGATCATTATTATAACAGATATTTGGAATAAGAACAGCAAGCGGCGGGTTAATTTCTTCACATTTCGGATTTTCAGATTGCCTTGCATAAACGCGCGAAATGGGGTAAAATAAATATATCAACAAATACAGGGGGTGCGAATATGTCATTGTTCGATAGCGTAATGGAAAAGGTATCGCGCGCGGCGACTTCGGTTTCCGGCAAAACGCGCGACAGCGTTGAAATCACAAAGCTGGTTGCCGAGGGCAGAAGCATCGAAGCCGATCTTCGCGATCTGTACGGCCGCCTTGGCCGCGCCTATTATGAATCGCAGGGCAAGGATGGCGAAGCGATCGCCGATCTGTGCGGCAAAATCGATGATAAACAGGCGCTCTTGAAGGATATCGAAAATCGGAAATTGCAGATTCGCAATCAGATTCGCTGCCCCGGCTGCGGCACGGTGGTCGCGGAGGATGCGAAGTTCTGCTCCGCCTGCGGCCTGCGCCTGCCGGAAGCGCCGAAGGATATCGAAGAAACGCCCGAATCCGCCGACGCGGTGTATTGCCCGAAATGCGGCGCGATGCGCAAGGGCGAGGATCGCTTCTGCGAAATCTGCGGCCATGATTATGAATCCACGGTGCAGCCGGAAGTTAAGGCCGAGGGAACGCCCACCGCGCCGCAGGAGGACAGCGAAGCGCCCACGGATTTCAACGCGGACTGATGCGGAGGCGGCATGGAACATAAATCATCCGCGCCCCGCGGCGCCTATTCCAAGGGGCAAACCGGCGGGGGCAGCACAGGCGCGTCCGCGCGCGGCTATACGCCGTCCGGAAGCAGGCGCGATCGCGCGTCCGAAGAACCCAAACAGCCGAACAGGCCTTCCAGACGCGGCGTGAAGAAGCGCGGCATGCTGATGGGCATAATCATCGCAGTCGCCGTTCTCATCGTGCTGGCGCTGGTACTGATCCTGACGCTGGGACAGCGCGCGCCCGCGCACATGCTGCCCAAGGTGACGCCTCCGGAAACGGCGGCGGACATATCGACAGGAGCAGGCGCATGAAGCTTACGGTTCGCGCGCACGCGAAAATCAACTGGTCGCTGGCGATCTGCGGCGAACGTCCGGACGGATACCACGATCTGGATATGCTGATGCAGCCGATCGCCCTGTGCGATGAAATTACATTTGAAACCGCGAAGTGGATCACGCTCACGGTACAGGGGCGGCGCCTGCCGAACGATGGAAGAAATCTGATCGTGCGGGCGGCGGCAGCGCTGAACGATGCGCTGGGACTGCGCATGGGCGCGCGGATCACGCTGAAAAAATGCATTCCCAGCCGCGCGGGGCTGGGCGGCGGCAGCGCCGATTGCGCCGCCGCGCTGGTGGCGCTGAACCGGATGTGGAATCTGCGCCTGCCGATGCATACGCTGATGGCGATCGGCTTGAAGCTGGGCGCGGATGTGCCCTTCTGCCTGCAAAACGGCTTCGCGCGCGCGGAGGGCGTGGGCGAAATTCTGACCCCGTTCGATCCCGCGCCGGAGGTGCCGATCGCGATGGTCACGCCCGACGGCGGACTTTCCACGCCGCAGGTATTTCGGGCATGGAACGAAGGGCAGTACCCCATGCGCCCGATCGATAATATCGCCCTGCGCGATGCGCTGACGCGCGGCGATTTTCGCGCGGCGCAGGCGCTCAGCCGCAACGATCTGGAAGCACCCGCCATCCGCCTGATGCCGAAAATCGGTGAAATTATGGATCAGTTCCGGCAGCTGGGCGCGCGATATGTGCGCATGTCCGGCAGCGGATCGACGGTGTACGCCGTATTCGATACCGATGAAGCCGCCCGATACGCCGCTTCGCAGATTCCGGACGCCCTCGCCACGCGCACCGTGGCGGGACGGCGCTGATATACATTTGTCAATTTAACGCAATTAAATACTTGACAAGCCCACCGCGCGCGGGTATAATAATATCCGTGCTTACGCGGTTGTGGCGGAATAGGCATACGCGCACGTTTGAGGGGCGTGTCCGAGAGGGTACGGGTTCAAGTCCCGTCAACCGCACCATATTAAGTACCAGCTTTTGATACAAAGGCTGGTACTTTTCTTTTACCCCATGGTGGCTCAAAAGCCCTTGCCGCAAGGGCTTTTCCGGACATTTTCCCGGAAAGGTATCCTGAGCCTGCTTCATTTTTTCATATACAAACAGGCGCAGAAGGCAAAATTGCTCTCCGCGCCTGTGCTTTTTACCCCACCTCGGTTAAAATGGCGTATTCTTGAGTTTTGTCAAATTGTGTGCTTAGGACTTCTTCAACCGCTCGATCAATCCGCTCAGACGTATACCGTCCTCTATTCCGGCGCGATAACAGTATTCGTAAATAGGCACATCCGCACCACGGGCAGCGGTAATGAGTCAATGTCATTTAGTTAACCCACCCACCTCCTATGCGGGTAGAAAAATCGCATAGGAGGATTTTTTTACAGGCGCATCGGCGCTTTCGCAGCCCATTGTACCGGCGCTTTCGCAGCCCATTGTATTGCAAAAAGCGCAGAAATTTGCTATAATACAGACCTACATCTCGATCTCGTGTCGGAAGGAAGGCGTTATCTATGCGTTCAACCAGAATGATCGTATCCGAGGGCGCGCTGTACCGCAACGCGGCGGCGATTCGCGCGGCGATACCGCGCGATAAGAAGCTGATGTGCGTGGTCAAGGCGGACGCCTACGGCCACGGCAGCGTAAACGCGGCGCGCGCCATGCTTCGCGCGGGCGCGGATGCGTTCGCGGTCGCCATCGTGGAAGAGGCGGAGGTGCTTCGCGCGGCGGGCGTCGCCGCCCCGATTCTGATTCTGGGCGGCGCGTCGGATGAATCGCTGGCGCAGGCCGTGCGCGCGGACGCGGCGCAGGCGGTATACGATGCGCATACGCTGGACACACTGCAGCGCGCGGCGGCGGAACACGGCAAAACCGCGCTGGCGCATTTGAAGATCGATTCCGGCATGACCCGCATCGGCGTGCGCTGCGCGGATGATCTGCGCGCGCTGCTTGCGCACTGGCGGAAAAACTGCCCCGATGTGCGCATGGAGGGCATGTTTACCCACTTCTGCGCGGCGGAGAGCGATATGGAATTTACGCTTTTGCAGAATGAACGCTTCCGGCGCGCCATCGAAATCGTGCGCGAGTATGGATTTGATCCGATCTGCCATGCGGCGGCGACGACGGCGATGTGCGATCCGCGCTTTCAATACGATATGGTGCGCGCGGGCATCGCGCTGTATGGATCGCTGGGCGGCGATATTCCCGTTTGCCATGCGCAGCAGATCGTGTGCAGGCCGCTGCGCATTGAAACCATCGCAATCGGGGATACTGTGGGATATGGGCGCACGTTTGCCGCCAAACGCGAAACCCGCGTAATGACATTGCCCATCGGCTATGGCGACGGCTATCCCCGCGCGCTTTCGAACCGCGCGGACGTACTGGTGGCGGGAAAACGCGCGCCCGTGATCGGCAACGTATGCATGGATATGATGATGGCGGATGTGACCGATATTCCCGAAGCGAACGATAAATCCGATGTGGTGATCATGGGATCGCAGGGGCGCGAGCGCATCACGCCCGATGAACTGGCGGCTCTGTGCGGCACGATTCCCTATGAAATCATGCTGGGCTTTTCCGCCCGCCTGACCCGCGAATTGGGCACTTGACTGGGAAACGGTCAAAAATAACGCAAAATTTACATCGAAATTGTGAAAATATTTGCCGCGCACGCCCGAAAATGGATTGAATTTTGAAATTAGGGTTTGCAAAAAGGCGGAAAATGTGATATAATTTAGACAAATATCATAGGTGAAGCTATGCGTATCATATCTGGCGATGCGAAGGGACGCACGATTTTTGCACCCCTGGGCGATCAAACGCGCCCGACTTCGGATAAAATCAGGGGTTCCCTGTTCAATATATTGAACGGGTATATTGCTGACGCCGAAGTTCTGGATCTGTTCGGCGGAACCGGCGCGCTGGCGCTGGAAGCGCTCAGCCGCGGCGCGGCGCACGCCGTGATTGCGGATAGCTCCCGAAGCGCCTATCAGGCGATTGTCCGAAATGCGCAGAACGTTTTGAAGGATCATCTTCCGGAACGCGCGCTGCTGTTGAAGATGGATTATCGCGCCGCGATTTCAAACGTGGGTGACAGGCGGTTCGATTTGGTGTTTTTGGATCCGCCGTATCGCATGATCGATGCATATCCGGATGCGATATCGCGTCTGGACGCGGCGGGCAGGCTTGCGCAGGATGTGATCATCGTGTGCGAACGCCGTTTTGATGCGCAATACGTGGTTCCGGATGGATTTGGCATCACGGATACGCGCACCTACGGGGAAACATCCATTGATTTTGTGCGCCGGAGGAACAACGAATGAAGGCGATCTATGCGGGCAGCTTTTCGCCGCCCACAAACGGTCATTTGGATGTAATCCGCCGCGGAGCCAGGTTATACGATGAATTGATCGTAGCGGTGCTTTCGCAGCGGGAAAAGCAATATCTGTTTTCGCCGGAAGCGCGGCGGGCGATGCTGGAAACCATCACGCGGGATATTGAAAACGTGCGCGTGGTGGCGGATACGGGCCTGCTGGTGGATGTGGCGCGGCGCGAGGGCGCGGATGTGATTCTGCGCGGGCTGCGCAACGGAAGCGATCTGCTGTTTGAAATGCAGATGGCGCAGGCAAACAGAACGATCGGAAATTTCGAAACGGTATATATAGGCTGTTTACCCGAATACAGCATGATTTCCTCCACCATCGTGCGCGATTGCGCATCGCACGGCGCGCCGATTGAACAGATGGTGCCGCAGGAAATCGCCGAAACAATTTATGCTGCATACGGCGTGCCGCGGTGTGCGGAAAGGAAGGGCTAGAATGGATCAGGAACAGGGAAAGTTCTTTGAGGATGAAGATCAGGAGCTTCACACGGAACAGCCGCAGGAGGCGCAACCCAATAAATCCGATGAAGTCAACGATATGAAATATTTCCTGGAACTGCTCAAGCATATTCGCGCCGCGATTAACGCCGGTAAGGATGTGCCGTTCACCCGCAAAAAGATGGTGGACGTGGAACAATGCATGATGATACTCGACGATCTGGAGGACAATCTGCCGGACGCCGTACAATACGGCATGCAGATGTACGCGGAACAGGAACGCATTCTGGGCGAGGCGGAACGCAAGGCGATGAACCGCGTGACCAGCGCGGAAATGCGCGCGAACGCGGCGTTGGAAAAGGCGCGCGACGATGCGCAGGAAATCATCACGAACGCGGAAAACGAAGCGCACGCGATGATCGCGGATGCGCAGGAGCGCGCGGATCACATGGTATCCGAAAGCGAAATCGTAAATCGTGCGCGCGAGGAAGCGCGTTCGATCAAGAACGAAGCGCGCGTGGACGCGGGTGAAATGCGCCTGAAGGCCAATCACGACGCTTACGAGCTGCTCACCTCCGTGGAGGATGAACTGGCGGATGCGTGCAACGCGATTCGCCGCCGCCGCGCCGAGCTGGGCGATGAAAACGAATAAAACCCCAATCCATAATCAGACGCTGAGAAACGTAGCAAGCAGAAATTTTTACTTCGTAAGAAGTATTTCAAAAATTACTGCGGTTATGGGGTTTGTCACTGATCTGAAGCCGGACGGGAATGAGAAATCATTTCCGTCCGGCTTTTATTTATCCCCTCCCGAATGAAGATATGCAAAACCGCGCATACTGCAAGCGTACATTTCATTGGACATTTGGGAGGAAGAATATGGCAATTCCTGTATCGGTCAGATTGCGATTGCGGCTGGAATGCAGAATGGCGCTGCGCAGGCTGGCGCAGAGCGGCGATCGATCGGACGCGCTGCCCAACCTGCACGCCGACGCGCTTCGGATGCACAATTGCGCGCAATCCATCGGACGCGGCGCGCGCCTGCCCGCGCAGGGCGGCATTCCGCGGGTGCTGGCGCTGGCGCGGCAGATCGTATCCGGCGGCAGCGCAGATCAGAATCTTGCGGAAATCGAACGCATGACAGCGGAATTCGATGATGCGCATAACCTGACCATGGCGGAGCTGGAGCGCCTGCCCGACGCGCTGCGAATCGCGTTATGCGAAGCATTTGCCGATGCGGCGCGGGATGCGGCGCATTTTCTGCGTATGCGCAGGCGCGCCGCGCGCGGATCGATCTGCGCCCGCGTGCCGCGCGATGATGTTTTCTGTGAACACGCGCTGACCTGCGCGATGGAGCGCGGCGATGCGGACGCGCAGGCGCACATCATTCGCATCATCGAACGCCGCGGCGGCAAGCCGGAATGGACGATCGAACGCGCGCACGCGATCGCCGCCGATATCGCGCTGCGGATGGGCAACATCACCGCCATGCTGCGCCGAATCGACGCGGCGCGCTGGGACGATGTGTTTTCCCGCCTTTCGCGCGCCGATGCGGAGCTGCGCGAGGATCCGAGCGGCGTATATCCCGCCATGGACGCGCGTTCCCAGGCGTTCATCCGCAGACAGCTTGCGTACCTCGCGTGCAAAACGAAACAGCGCGAGGATTTGATCGCGCGCCGCGCCGTTCTGGCGGCGCAGGCGGCGCGCGCGCAATGCGGCGCGGATGATGCGCAGGCGACGGTTTGTTATTATTTTGCCGATGATGATGGGCGGCGTAAGCTTATGCGCGCGCTGAACGCGAAGGCGCGCATTGGAAAAATCGCGCCGGATGCGCGGGGAAACGCGGCGATCTGCGCGATCGCGCTATCGACGATCGCCGTACTGGCGCTGGCTGCGCTGGTGATGGAATATGCATATCTGGCGTTCGCCGCCGTGCCCGCCGCATTCTGCGCGGCGATGATGCTGCTCGCGCGCATCTACCCCAAATTCATTCGGCCAAGACCGATATTAAAGCTGGATCTGGATCGCGTGGGCGCGGATGCGCGCACGCTGGTGGTACTGCCGGTGCTGATTTCCGATATGAAGCGCGCGGCGCAGATGCTGCGCCGCATGGAAACCCTCGGCTGCATGGAAGCGGATCCGGACGTAGAATTTCTGCTGCTGGGCGATTTCCGCGATGCGGAATGCGCACATATGCCTGAGGACGATGAAATTCTATCCGCACTCCGGCGGGGAATCGATAGATTGAACCGCGGCACGGAAAAATACCATCTGCTGATGCGCGGGCGCAGTTATCGCGAAATCGACGGCAGATGGATGGGCAAAAACCGCAAGCGCGGCGCGCTGATGGAACTGAACCGACTCCTGCTGGATACGGCGGGCGCGGCGGAGGCGTTTTCCGCGGAATCCGCCGCGGCGGCGCGCATCGCGGGTCGATTTTCCTATGTCATCACGCTGGATGCGGATACGGAATACATCCCAGGCACGGTGCAGCGCCTTGTGGGCGCGATGCACCATCCGATGAACCGCCCGCGCATGGAAAACGGCGTGCAGAAGGGCTATGCGGTATTGCAGCCCTGTATGCAGACGGATGCGGACACCGTGCGCAGCGCCTACGCGCGCCTGATGGCGGGCTGGGGCGGCATGGACGGCTATCCCTTCAGCACATCCGATTTCTGGCAGGATGTATCCGGACGCGGCAGCTTTGCGGGCAAGGGCATTTACGCCGTGCGCCCGTTTGCGCGCGCCACGGATGGCGTATTGAACGATGATGCAATTCTGAGCCACGATATGATCGAGGGTATGCTGTGCGGCGGCGGCATGCTTTCGGACGTCGCCTTTTACGAAGGCGCGCCGAAGAACCTTTCCTCCGATCTGGGCAGAACGCATCGCTGGATTCGCGGCGACTGGCAATTGCTTCCGGTGATCGCATCGAAGATCGCGATCGCCCCGCGCGACCGCATGCGCCTGATCGGCAATCTGCTGCGCAGCGCGCGCGAAATCTCGATATTTCTTGTATTGCTTCTGTCCATGTGGCTGGATGCGCCGAACGCGTTCGCCGTGGGCATGGCGTTTGCGTACTTCGAAGCGATCCTGCATCCGATTCGGGATCGCGGCGCGGCGTGGAAAAAATGCACGCTGGATCTTGCCGTGCTGCCCGCGCGCGCGTGGAGCGCAGCAGACGCGATCGCGCGCACGCTGTACCGGCTGCTGGTTTCGCATAAGCATCTGATGGACTGGGTGCCCGCGGCGGACATCCAAAAGGGCAGGCGCGATCATCTTGCGGGCAGAATCGCCGCGCTGCTGGTGCTGCCCGCGCTGCTGCGCACGTTCTGGCTGCCCGCCGCCATCGGCCTTGCGCTTCTGTTCCTCATCGGCGTAGGCTGGGCAAACGATTTGAGCGATGCGCCCGCCGAACGCGAGGATACGCTCTCCGCGCGGCAGATCGGCGCGCTTTGCGCGCTGTCGCGGGAAACGTGGGCGTTCTTTGAAGCCGCGGTGCCGCTGGATGGCTGCGGTCTGCCGCCCGACAACGTACAGATTGATCCGCCCGTGGGTGCGGCGATGCGCACATCGCCCACGAACATCGGCCTGTATATGACCTCCTGCGTGGCGGCGCGGAAAATGGGCTTTATTCGAACCGATGAAATGCTGCGCCGCCTGCGCGCATCGACAGAAACGCTGGAAAAGCTGGAAAAATGGCACGGTCAACTGTACAACTGGTATGATCTCAAGCGCCTTGCGCCGATGCATCCCCGATACGTATCGGCGGTGGACAGCGGCAATCTGGCGGCGTGCCTGCTGCTGTGCGCAAACGCCGTTCGGGATGCGTTTCTTGCGCAGCGGATGCGCGATCTGTGCGCGGATATGGAACTGGAGCGGCTCTACGATGCGGATCGCAAGCTGTTCTTCATCGGCGCGGATGCGGAAAACGGGCGCGTGAGCGCATCGCACTACGATCTTTTCGCATCCGAATCCAGAATTTTAAGCTATACCGCGATCATGCTGGGCAAAGCGCCCATGCGCCATTGGCAGGCGCTGGCGCGCCCCACCGCAAGCATCGGCGGCGAATGCGCCGCGCTTTCCTGGAGCGGCACGATGTTCGAATATCTGATGCCCGATCTGTTCCTGAACGCGCCCGCGCATTCCCTGTCCGGACAGAGCAGCCGCACGGCGATCCGCGCCCAGCTTCGCTTTGCCCGTAAAAATCACAGGCCGATGGGCATATCCGAATCGGGCTGCCATACCTTTGATCTGCACATGAATTATCAATACCGCGCGTTCGGTCTGCGCGATCTTTCGCTCAGCGGCGAATGCGCGCAATACGTCGTCGCGCCCTATGCATCGGCGCTGGCGCTGCGCCGCATGCCCGCCGCGGCGGCGAATAACATCATCGAAATGCGCGATCTGGGCTGGTTCGACGGCGGCGGCATGATGGAGGCGGCGGATTATCTGAACGCCGATGCGCAGGGCGTGCCCGCGATCGTGTACAGCCATATGGCGCACCATCAGGGCATGATCCTGTGCGCGCTGTGCAACGCGCTGTGCGACGGCGCGATCTGGAAAACCTTTATGGATATCCCGCAGGCGCGCGCGCTGCGATTGATGCTGTGCGAGCGCGAAACGAAGCGCGCGCGGCGCAGGGGCAAAATCTCCGGCGCGGCGCTTCCGCGCGGCGAACAGAACCTTGCGCGCGTTCCCGCCGAAAACAATCCCGTGGATACGCATATCCTGCACGGCGGCGGCGTAACCGCGATCGTCTGCGCGAGCGGCGCGGTGTTCGCCCGATGCGGCGATCTGCTGCTGAACCGGTTTTTCGGCGATTTGCGCGATGCGCGCGGCGGAATGCACGTGCATATCCGCGATGAAAACGCGGATTATGTGTTCGGCGCGGAGGATCAGATCACGTTTGACGCGGGCTGTGCGCGGTTCGAAAAGCGCATGCCCGGAATCGATGCGCGGCTGGAAATCGCCGTATCTCCGGAGGATGGAACGATCTTTCAGCGCGTTACGCTGGAAAATAAATCCCAGGAAAACCGGCGCGTATCCGTGACCGGCTGCTTCGATGCGGCGCTGTGCGATGAACGCGATTACGCGGCGCACCCGACGTTTGCCAACCTGTTTGTGCACACCGAAGCGCCGGACGATCATACGATTCTGTTTTCCCGCCGCGCGCGCGATGGGCAAACGCATTTGCAGATGGCGTACAGCGCCGATCCCGTGGGCGCGGGCAGCTATGAAACCGATTTGGAAGCGCTGGTCGGGCGCACGGGCGCCTGCGCGCGGGCGGGCGGCATCGCGGAAACGCTTTCGAATACGGCGGGCTATGTGCTGAACCCCTGCGCGGCGCTGCGCCGAACGATCGCGCTGCGCGGCGGCGAACGGATGCAGATCGGCTTTGCGCTGATTTGCGATGCGCCGGAGCACATTTCCACGCGCATCGCGCACGCAAAATCGCGCGGCGGTTTCGACCGCGCCGCGGGACTCGCCAACGGCATTCTGCGCGCCGCGCTGCGAAGCACGGCGCTGGACGCGCGCGCGTACCGGCTGATCGATCGCGCCGCCGCGCGGATGATCGATCCCGCATTGAGCGCCGAACGCGCGGATTGCCGCGCCGCAGAAGCCGCGCCGCGCGCGCTTTTGTGGAAGGCGGGCATATCCGGCGATCTTCCGCTGATCGTGGTGCGCGCGGAGGACGCGCAGAAGCTCGACGGACTGAAACAGGCGGCGCACATGCACATGTTTTACGGCATGATGGGGCTGAAATGCGATCTGATCGTGCTCTGCGGCGGCGAATCGGGCTATTATCACCCGCTGCGCGACGCGGTGCGCGGCGTGATCGATCTGTGCGGCTGCGGCACGATTTTAAGCGCGGCGGATGTGGAACCCGATTCCCGCGCCGCCATTCTGCGCGCCGCGGCGATCGTCATTGACGCCGCACAGCCGCTGAACCGCCAGCTGCGCGCCGCGCTGAATCAATTGTCGATTTCGCAGGGCGATTTTCCCGAATACGCGCCGATGCGCGCCGGCGCGCTGCCAAAGCAGACGCTGGAATTTGCAAACGGCTTCGGCGGATTTGCGCAGGACAGCTATCGAATCGATCGTCTGCCGCCCGCCGCATGGAGCAACATCATCGCAAACGATGCCTTCGGCGCGTTGATTACCGATCGCGGCGGCGGATTTATCTGGCATGGCAACAGCCGAAGCGGGCGCATTACGGCGTTTTCCAACGATCCGCTGCGCGAGGGCTGGGGCTGGATGCTATATCTGGTCAACGCAAAAAAGCGGCGCTGGATGCGCCTGCTGCCCGGAAGTATTCCAATGACGGATTTTGCCGCGCTGCACAGATGCGGCGAGAGCGAATTTCGCGGCACGGCGGATGGCTGCGCCTTTTCGGTGCGCATCGCCATGCACGATGCGGGCGTTTATCTGGATGTGCGCGCCGCGGTGCGCGAAGAATGCGCGATCGTATGCGCCGTCGATTGGCTGATGGGCACGGATCGTTGCGATGCGGCGATGGTGCGCACATGGTCGGATCGCGGCATGTGCTTTGCCAGCGGCGCTTCGGGCGCAATCGGCTATATGGCGTGCGGCGATCCGGAGGCGGTCGGCGGCTGTTCGCTGCACGATTTTACGGCGGGCGGCGATCTGATGCAGCCGCGCGGCTTCGATGCGCTGAACCGGCGGCGCGGCGGATGGATTTTAAAGATTCCCATCCGCGAAAACAAAAACGAATGCGGCATATTGATCGGCAGCGCGCCCGATGTGCGTTCGGCATACGCCGTGGCGCGCGCGTTCCGAATGCGGCCCGAAGCGCCGGAACAGAACGATTGGTGCAGGCGAATCGGCAATCTGCAAATCGAAACGCCGAATGCGGCGCTGAACCGGATGATGAACGGCTGTTTGCAGGCGCAAACGATGTTCGGGCGAATTCTGGGGCGCACGGGGCTGTATCAGCCGGGCGGCGCATACGGATTCCGCGATCAATTGCAGGATATGCTGCCGGTGATCTATTACGATCCGGAACGCGTGCGCGCGCATCTGCTGCGCTGCGCCGCGCGCCAGTTCGAATCCGGCGATGTGCTGCACTGGTGGCACGAGCCCTATCAGGGCGTGCGCACGGACATTCGCGATGATCTGCTGTTCCTCCCCTACGTCGCCGCGCAATACGTGCGTGCGACGGGTGATGCAAGCGCGCTGGACGTGTGCGTTCCGTACCTTCAGGATGTGCCGATTCCCGATGGCTGCAGCGATCTTTACGGCGAAATGCAGCCGTCCGCGGTATGCGAAAGCCTGCATCAGCACATCATGCGCGCCTTCCGACGCGCGGATCGAACCGGCGAACACGGCCTTGCGCTGATGGGCGGCGGTGATTGGAACGATGGCATGAACCGCATCGGCGCGAAAGGGCGCGGCGAAAGCGTATGGCTGAGCGAATTTATGGCGGTATGTGCATCGGAATATGCGTCCGTCGCGCCGAACGGGGAAGATCGCGCATACCTTACCGCGCTGAGCGATCGAATGCGCGCCGCGGTGGAAACCTGCGGCTGGGACGGAAAATGGTATCTGCGCGCCTATGACGACGAAGGCAGCCATCTGGGCGGCGCGGACAACATCTGCTGCCGGATCGATGTGATTTCGCAGGCATGGGCGGTGCTGGCGGGGCTGGATGCCGGCAGGTGCGCATCGGCGATGGACGCCGTATGGGAACAATTGGTGGATGAAAAAACCTCCGCCGTTCGGCTGCTCACGCCGCCGTTCGATGGAGAAAGCGATCCGGGCTATATCGCGGCGTATCCGCCGGGCATTCGCGAAAACGGCGCGCAGTATACGCACGCGGCGTGCTGGGCGGCGCTCGCCTACGCGCGCATGGGCGATTCCAAAAGGGCGCACGCGATCATCGATATGCTGCTGCCGATTCGCCATTCGGATTCACCGGAGCGCGCGGCGATCTACAAAACGGAACCCTACGCGCTGGCGGCGGACGTGTATTTCGACGATCTGCACATCGGGCGCGGCGGATGGACATGGTATACCGGCGCGGCGGCATGGCTGCAAATGGCGATATTTGAGCTTCTGGGGTTTGAAATGCGCGATGATCGCGTGCGAATTCATGCGCTGCTGGGCGATTGGGAATCCTGCGCGCTTACACTGCGGTACAAAAGCGCGCAATACCGCCTGATCTGCACCCGCACGGCGCGGCAGATCACGCTGGACGGCGAAATGGTCGCGGGCGATTCCATCCGCCTGACGGACGATGGAAAAACACATACGGCGCTGTTCCCCGCGCGAAAAGCAACGCCCCCGCCCCGCGCCGCGGCTGAAATGCCCGATGCAAAAACAGCGCTTGCACAGGAAGGAAATTCGCAGTACAGCAGCAACAAAATGGCAGTAGATTAGCAATAAACCAGCACTAAAATAGCAGGTAGATATCTGCTGGCGCTCTGCAACGCGGGACTGCTGATTCGGAAAATGGACGGAAGAAAAGCCGTATTTCAAGTCTTACGCGAGCTGTAAAAAACGAACCGCGCCGATGGCATATTACCTGTCCATCGACGCGGTTTACTCGTTCATCCGGTACAATCATTCTTGTGTCTGCCCGCCTTAACGTCGTTTCGCGGCAACCATTCTTTACGGTCGCCGTCGAACCAGCGCGGCAGCAGCTGGAAGCGGGCACTGCCCGCCCGTCAGTGGTAGTCTTTGAAGCCCTCGCCAAAGGCGTCGTGCGCCTTGGTGGAAATCAGAAACGCCTTGGGATCGACGGTGAATACGATGCGGCGCAGTGCCACGGTTTCCATGCGGCTGACCACGCAGAGCAGCACCTGCTTATCCTGACCGCTATACATGCCGGTGCCGTTCAGCGCCGTCACGCCGCGATCCAGCTCCTTCATGATGCGATCGGCGATCTGCTGATAGCGATCCGATATGATGAAGAAGGAATGGCTGGAATTCGGCCCCTCCAGCACGAAATCCACCACCAGATTGCACACCATGGCGCACACGAGCGCATACATGGCGGCGTTGGTATCAAACACGAACGCGGACGCGAGAATCACCAGACCATCCACCAGAAATATGCCCACGCTGACCCGAAGGGACGGAATCAGCCGATGCAAAAGACTTGCGAGCATATCGGTGCCGCCGGTGGTCGCGTTACCGCGCAGAATCAAGCCAAAGCCCAGGCCGCATAACAGACCGCCGTACAGCGAAGAAAGCCATAGATCATCGGTAAAGCGCACCAGCGCGACATTATCCAATAGCAGCGAAAGCCCGACCGTGGCGATCAGCGAACGCAGACCGAACCGCAGCCCCAGCGATTTCATCGAAATCGCGAACAGCGGCACATTCAGGCACAGCGATACCACGCCCACCGGCCAGCCCGTGGCGGAATTGATCAGCTGCGCAAGGCCGGTAAACCCGCCCGCGGCGATGTTGTTCGGAATCAGAAACAGATTGTAGCCCAACGCGCAGAACGCCAGCCCCAGAACGATCAGAATCGCATTCCAGATTTCACCCTCGCGCAGCTTTTTCAACAAAGTCAATCCTCTCCCGTCCGCATCAGATATATGGTATATATGATTATACCACGAATCCGCGCGCATCTCAAGCCACCGCGGCGCAGGTTTTCCGCAGCGCGCGCAAGAGTTAAGTTTTGTCATATTCTGTCATATTCATTGTTGTTTTGTGGAATGTGTGCTATAATTGAAAACCGAGCGGCGATTCTTCGCCGGATTATTGTTTTGAGGTGGATTGCTATGAAGAAGTTTTTTGCTGTGCTGATCGCCGTTCTGCTGTGCGCTGCGATGGCAGCCGTTGCCGAAGCGCCCGTAAAGACGGTAGAAGTTGCGCAGGACGATACCTATGCTGAAATGAATCTGGGCGCAGACCGCGCGGTTACCCGCATGCCCGCGGATTGGACTTCCATCAACGCGGAATATTCCGATGAAAACAGCCAGCTGCTGGGCGCATATGTAAATCCCGACGGCACCGCGATGGTGATCGTTACCGAAACCAGGATCAGCGCGTCTTCCGACGCCGCCGCGCTGTGCGCAGAAGCCGCTGCGGCAGGGCTGACCGCCGAAGTAGCCGCCTACAACGCAAATCAGTTCGCGTGCATCACCGCCGCGGGCAGCGACGGCCAGATCGTAATGATGGCGAATTATTTCGTGGACGATACCACCATCATCGCCTTCACCTTCTCCTGCGCGCAGGATGGACAGGATGCCATGCAGCCCGTGATCGAACAGGCGCTGGCGGGACTGACCGTGAAATAACAAATCCCTGCAAAAAACGCTTTGCGGAAACCAATTAAGTTTCGCAAAGCGTTTTTTTATTTGCAGATTTCGATCGTATGCGCAAGTCCGGTCGCCAGATCGTATTTCGGCTTCCAGCCGTGGCGCATCAGTTTTTCGGCGTTCAGCACGGCGCGATTTACTTTGGAATAGCCCGCCCTCTCCTGATCCGGCGGCAGTTCGAAAATCACGCGCACGCCCGCGATGCGCGCCAGCGTTTCGGCATATTCGCGGATGCTCACGCTGCAATCGGGGTTTGCAACGTTGTATGCCTGACCGACCTCGCCCACCAGCAGCAGGGTAATCAGCGCGGATATCGTATCCGCGGCGTAGCAGTAGGAACGCACCTGCGATCCGCTGCTCTTCAAAACGATATCCTCCCCCGCCATCGCGCGCCGCAGAAACTGCGCGTCCGCGCGGCTGCTTTCATCGGTAATGGTCGGCCCATAGGTATAGGTAATCCGCGCCGCCATGGCGTGCACGCCGTACTGCGCGGCATAGCAGGCGCACAGCGTTTCCGCGGCGCGCTTGCCCTCCGGATAGCAGGATCGCGGATTCATGGGGTTCACCATGCCGAAATCCGTTTCGGAAAACGCATCGATCGCGGGATTTTCGCCGTAGATTTCGCCGGTGGAGCACATCAGAAAGCGCGCATTGCACCGGCGCGCCGCTTCCAGAAGGTTCATCGTACCCAGCACGTTCGCCTGCATCGTGCCCACGGGATCGCCGGAAAAGGCGATCGGGTGCGCGTTCGATGCGGCATGCAATATGTAATCGGCGGTCAGATCCGCATTCAGCGGAAGCCGCGCATCGTATTGCATGTACGTAAGATTTTCAATGCCGGAAAGCCGGCGCATCGTGCGCTCCGGATTGCGGCACAGCGCGATAAGGCGCAGGTTCAAATGATGCGCCCGGTTGATCGCATCCAGCGCATAGAGCATATAGCGCCCGATCAGCCCGCCCGCGCCGGTCACCGCCACGGTTTTATTCGCAAAATCTGCATACGGCAGCGGCAGGCGCGCGATATCGCGCAGCTCCGATTGAAAAAGATCGCTTTGAATGTTCATTTATCTTCCTTCTTCGCGTACACCGACATATGATCGCTCATCTGCTGGTGCGCGGGCGGTGGAGTCATATAATCGCCGTACAGGTTGGTCAGATACGTATCATAGCCCACGGGCGCGGGCATTTTCAGCCCTTCAAATTCCACGTCCACGGCATGATCGAATACCTCCGCGGGCATCATTTCGCGCATTCCGTAATGCGTAACCATCGTCACGCCGCGATACGCGCTGGTCTCAAACGGATATCTCCGCGCGACGCGATTCATCCATACGGCGAACCGATGTGCGCCGATGGGGGCGAGCAGCACGCGCAGCACCTTCTTCAAAATCGGGAAGCGCTGTCCCTTCGGCACATAATTGCGCTTGGCGCACTTGCACAGCGCATCCAGAATGCGAATGCGTATAAAATACCATTTCGAAGCCCATTTTCCGGCGGGAATGCCGTCGATGGGAAAGATATCGATGTAGGTCGCCGCCGTATCATTGGCAAAGAGCGTGGTATTGGTCACCTTCGTGCGCCGGTCGGTCATGCGCACCCACGCGCGGGAATACTTCGGCATGGCTTCCAGCGAAAAGAAGCCGTAATTTTCATCCGGAAACGGGATCGTGAGCATCCGCTGATAATCCGCGCGCGGCATCATCAGATCCACATCATCGTCCCACGGTATAAAGCCCTTATGGCGCACCGCGCCCAGCAGCGTACCGCCGGACAGAAAATAGGTCAGATGATTTTCGCGGCAGAACGCATCGAACGCCTTCATTACGTCGAAGCAGCTCAATTGGATTTCACGAATCGAAAGTTCAGCCATAGTGTACCTCGGTCGGCGCTATCTCTGCAAGGTCAGCAGCGCGCGGAAGATATCGATGTCCTCCGGCGTGGTCAGCTTGATGTTCTTTTCCGAGCCCGCCGAAAAATAGATCGTTTTGCCCAGCTCCACCATCAGCGTACAGCTGGCGATGGAATTGGTAATGCCGCGCTCCAGCGCTTCGCGATGCGCGTCCGCCAGCACGCCGATCGGGAAGCCCTGCGGGGTCTGCGTGCGCTTCAGATTGGCGCGGGGATAGCTGGAATTTGTGGAAACCTGATCCTGCGTTTCCAGCATGGCCTCCTGGCAGGGCACCACGGCGATGGCGGAGCCATACTGCGTGGCGGTGGCGATGCAGGAAGATATGATATCGGTGGACAGCATCGGGCGAATCGCATCGTGCACCAGCACCAGATCATCCCGCCCGTAATGCTTTTCCAGTTCGAACACGCCGTTGCGAATCGAGCCCTGCCCGTTTTCGCCGCCGGGAATGATGTGGCGCAGCTTCGTGATATGATATTGCTTTGCATATGCCGCCAGAATGTTTTCCCAGCCTTCGATGCATACCACGGCGATCGCGTCGATATCCGCGTGTCGCTGAAACGCTTCCATGGTGTACACGATCACCGGCTTTTCGTTCACGGTGATAAATTGCTTGGGAATCTCCTGCTGCATCCGAAGTCCCTTGCCGCCTGCGATGATCAATGCGATGTTCATGCATGCCCTCCTATTTGTTTCGCGTCAGTGCATCGCGCAGCTGCGTGCTGCTGGTGCCCTGCGTATAGGGGAAATAAACGATCTTTACGCCCAGCGGCGTAAGGCGCTGTTCATAGCGGTTGAAGCGCTCCGTGCCCTTGTAATCGCTGCCCACGAACAGATAATCATAGTGGTACAGATCGTACATCGCATCATCCTCATCCAGCGTGACCACGACCTGATCTACATATTTGATGCTGCCGACGATTTCCATGCGCTCCTCGAGCGGAATAAACGTCGGCTTATTCTTATGCGATGATCCCGGCGGATGCACGCCCACGATCAGATAATCGCAATATCGCTTCGCACGGCGCAAAAGATTCAAATGCCCGATGTGGAACAGATCAAACGTGCCGGACAGAAAGCCGATCTTCAGATTGGATTTTTCGGATATTCTGCCGCTATTTTGTTTATAGCGATAGCTTTCCACGCCGAAGCGCGCGGGATCGGCATGATACCGCTCCAGCACGCCGCGGTACACCTCATCATATTTCGGAATGAAACAATCCTCGCGCGCCAGCATCGCATCGATAATCTGCCGCGCAAGTTCCATGGTCTGCGCCGGATCATCCTGCGCGCCGTAAAAGCCCGTTCCGGGGATCATGCCGGGCGCGACATTCAATATGCGGTTTACTTTCTCCTGCGCAGCAAGTTCTGCGTTTACCGATTCGATCAGGCTGCACATCGCCGCCTTGGTTGCGCCGTAGATGGAAAACATCGGGGATGAAATCAACCCCGCGATCGATGTAATCGCCGCGCAATAGAAATCGCGATCCCCCGCAAGCCGCGGCTGAAACATATGCAATACGCGGGCAAACGCTTCCGCGTTGGTGCGGAAATCCACGATGATTTCGCCATCCGTCAAATTTTCAAACGGCGCGATCCTGCCCAGCCCCGCCGCATAAATCAGCGCATCCGCATCCAGATGCGCCGCGACCGCATCCAGCGAATCGCACAGCAGATTCATCTGATGATATTCTATATTATTCTCCGCCGCATCGGGAATTCTGCGCCCGAATACGGTCACGCGCGCGCCCGACGCCGCCAGCGCAAGGGCGATCGATCTGCCCAGCCCGCTGGTGCCGCCGATCACCACCGCCGATTGAATTCGGTTCATGTGAACCTCCATATTTACATAATGTTACAGATTAAGTATAACATCGGCAGGTGCAATTGTCAAATATCCGCGCGGTTCTGAATCGCGGAACTGCGCGGATCAGTCTGTTGACAAAGTCAACAGACTGGCAGACCCTGAAAAACGTCGCAAGACAAGGAAACAGGAACTGCAAATGAGGGCGCATACTCAGACGTATGTAACCGATTTTGCAGTTCCTGTTGACGAACGCACCGAAGACCCTGCTGTGCAGGGTTTCGGCAGCAGCGGTGCCGTGCCTCAATCTCTGATTGAGCCATCGGCAGTCGGCTATAAGCCGACCGGCAAACCTGATGGTTTGCCGCCTTCGCGCTGGAATCCAAAGGATTCGCGCGGGCTGGTCGCGCTTGCTGCAAGCAGAAGCGCGACTGCTGTACAGTAAGCAGAAATTTTTACTTCGTCAGAAGTGTTTCAGAAAATTTCTGCGGTTGCGGGGTTTGTCAGTGGTCTGATTATTTCTTATTGCAGCTTATCGATAATATATTCCGCGATCTGTTCCGCGGCGCGGCCGGATTCGCATTCGCCGTAGAACGCAAGGATCGCATCGCAGTTTTCGCGCGCGGCTTCCGGCGTGTATGCGTCGATCAGCGCATCCATCTCCTCCGGCGTGCTCGACACCCAGTAGGGCGAATCCGCCATATCGAAGTACAGCGCGCGATCGTTATTCATATAATCCGCGAGATCATCCTGATACAGGAAAATCGGGCGGCGCAGCAGCGCATAATCGCCCGCGCAGGATGAATAATCGGTAATCAATGCGTCCGCGACGCGCAGAAGCTCCGCCATTTCGGGATAATCCGACGCCGGAATGATGCGCGCATCCTGCTTATGCATCGCGATGCCGTAGGACATATAGTGCGCGCGGGTCAGGCAAATCCATTTCTTCCCCGTTCGGGCGATCAGCTTATCCAGCACATGTCCAAGATCCAGCGGGACGGACATGACGTGGTGTTTTCTGGCTTCGCGATCGCGAAACGTTGGCGCATACAGAAGGATTCCGGTATCGGGAGAAATTTTCAGCCGCGCGCGGATTTCGGCTTCCTCGGCGGGATCGTTCCGCATCAGAATATCGTTCCTCGGATAGCCGCAGCGCATGATTTCGCCCTTGTAATGAAACGCCGAGCGGAGCTGGCGTTCGCCGTAATCCGATCCGCAGATGCCCAGCGCGCAATATTTTTCTTCGCACATCTTCGGGCGGTTCGCATCGGCGTCATAGCCCACCTTTTTGAACGCGCGATCGCCGTGCCACGTTTGAACATACACCTGATCGGGTACCTTCAGGCGAATGTAGGGACGCTTGTTGAAATTATCCACCAGCACGCGCGCGCGCCCCGTGGCGGCATAGCCCGCTTTGGAAAGTGTCTGCACACAGCGCACATAATCCGGAACGGCATATTTTCGCTTTGCCTCGGCAACATCGTTAAACATCCATACGATATCGGTCTGCGGGCGCATTTTATGCAGTGCTTCCGAAATGTAGCGCGGATTATCGCTATAGCCGCGCTGTTCAAACGCGGAAAACAACACCATGTTCGAATCGATCCCGTACCGCATGCGCGCGATCGTTCCGGTCATGTTCCGGCGAAAGCCATAGATTTTGCCCGACAGCCTGTAGAATGTATTATTTCTGCGCAGATGCGTGCGCATCGTTCGTATCAACTGTTTCATGCCTGTTTTTCTCCAATCCATTCCGCAATGCGCTCCGCCACGATCTGGGATGCGCGCCCCGTTTCCCGCACGCCATAAAACTCCGCCAGTTCGCGGCAGTTCTGTGCCGCATCGCCGAAATTGCAGGCGATTTCGATCAGTTCCTGTTGATCGTGCGCCACGCGATAGGGCGAAGCTTCGGGATCGAACAAAAGCGATCGATCATCGCTTTCATACGCGCATCGATCCGCGTGATACAATATGATCGGGCGGTTCAGCAGCAGGAAATCGCCCGCGATGGACGAATAATCCGTAATCAGCATATCGGTAATCAGCAAAAGGCGGCTCACATCCGGATAGGCGCTCGCATCCAGATCGCCATCGGAGCGCACGCCCGTATTGAGGGTATGTCCGCGCGTGAGCGTCACCCATTTTTGACCCGTTTTCGCCTCCAGCGCGTCCCGCAGCGCCGAAAGGCTGAAGCACGCGCGCGCGGCGCTGCCCGTTTCCTTCTGGCGGAACGTGGGCGCGTAGAGAAGCACGCGCGCATCCGGATCGATGTTCAATTCGCAGCGTACCGCAGCGCACACTTCGGGCGGATTCCGGATCAGAAGATCGTTCTTCGGATAGCCGCATTCCAGCAGTTCGCCCGTGTAGCCGAACGCGCGGCGCATATAGATATCGCGCCCGAAATCCGATCCGCACACGCCCAGATTCATATAGAATCGATCGGTGAACCGCTTCGGATCGGCGTTTTCCATATCCAGACAGATTTTCTTCAGCCCGCGATCGCCGTGCCACAGCTGTATGTATTTCTGATCCGGCCATGTGCGCATGTACGGCGCGAGCGAAGCATTCTTTACCACCGCGCGCGCGGTCGCCATATGATACAGGGCGCGCGGCGAATACTGCTGCACCTTATGCACATACGCCGGTACGTCCGTCTGGCGCATCCCCTGCGCGTTCAGGCGGAATACGATCTTTGCGTCCGGCGCGATTTCGTGCAGCGCTTCGCATACGTATTTCGGATTTTCATTGTAGAGCTTGCCGGAGAAGCTGGAAAAATACACCTTTTTGCCGTCCACGCCGCGCAGCGCATGGCACGCCGCCATATAGGCGCGAATCAGCGGATAGGGCAGCTTCCGCACCGCGTTCGCCAGCCGGTACACCGCCCGATTCTTCTTGACAATCGCCTTGAGTCCCATCGTATCACTTCCGATATCTATTCCAAAAAAGTATAGCATTTATAAAGATGGATTGTCAATAAAAAAGCCGCCCCGAAATGGAGCGGATTAAAGCGCCATCCGCTTATTTCGCGGAAGCAGAATCGACCCAGTGCATCGGAAAGCCCTGCGATGGTTTTTCTACCATCTGGCGAGATATACTCCGGTATTCCCCGGGCGTAGTTTCCAG
>CAKUKP010000045.1 GCA_934663625.1 uncultured Clostridia bacterium | reverse complement strand
GCTCAGCACCGTGACGATTGCTGTGAGTATGAACGCCCACATCGGGCGGATGCGAATTCGGGATATCCAGTAGACCGGCACAAACACGATGCAGGAAATGTGAAAGCCCGTGGCGATCGCCACGCAGATAAAAAACGGCAGCAGCTTGCGGCGCTGCACATAGCGCAGCGAATACAGCAGGACGGCGCACCCCATCATCTGCCGCATCGCATTGAAGAATACGAAAACATAGCCCATGCCCGTCAGCAGGAAGATGCTCAGCAGCGGATTGGGCGAATCTTCAAATATCTGAAGATATACCATCGTATAGAACAGAATGGCGGCGATGGCAAATACCCATACGTAATCCCCGCCGAGCGCAGCGACGGCCACGTTCAAAAGATGATACAGGATTTCCAGCTTTGAATAATTTTCCAAAAAGCCATCGCGCACGGTTTCAAAGTACGGAACGTAGGTATACATATAATCCATACCCACATCGTACCGCAGCGCCGCCACCAGAATCATCGGAAGCGCCGCAAATAAAACCACCGCGATCCGCTGTCTGCCACTGGGAAAGCGCCGCATTCCCAGATATGCGACGAGCATCGACGCCAGACAAGAACAACAATATACCGTCATGCGTTTTCCTTCCAAAGCTGTTGGTAGCGCCGCGCCATCGCGTCCGCAACCGAACCAATATCAAATTGCAGCGCGCGTTCCGGCAACGCATCGCACCGATTTTCAATGTGCGACGCCGCATCAATGAGTGCATTCGCCCATCGATCTATATTTTCAGATCCGATCGGCAGAAAAACGGCGCGATCGGAAACCGCAACTTCCCGTGTGATTTGATCCGAGAAAAAGCAGGGCAACCCCGCGCACTGCGCTTCCACGCCGCTGAGTGGAAGCCCTTCAAACAGCGACGGCATAACAAATACATCCATCGCCTGATACCAGTCGGCAGCGTTCATCTGTAGACCAGCGAAAATAACCGAATCTGCAATTTCCATTTGCTCAGTCTTACGCTGAATCATATTCATAAGTTCGCCATTGCCAACGAGCAGTAATTTTGCATTTGACACTTTCGCTTTGATTCGCGAAAAAAACTCTAATAAATAGACATGGTTCTTCTGATTATGAAATCGACCAACCAGTCCCAAAACATATGCATTATCTTCAATGCAACAAGCCCTTCGTATATCATTTCGTACCGACGCTTTAAAGCGAAACATTTCTGTATCAATTCCGTTCGGTATAAATTCAAAAGCTGTTTTGCGAAACAGATATTTCCCCGCTTTATCCGAGCACGCCAGATATACATTCGCATATTTAGGTGCCAGTCTAAACAACCACCTTTTGATATTTCCCTTCAACGTACGATCATAATCCGCAATATGCGAATGCAGAATGCGCCCGGGCAGCCCATGGCGCGCCGCTTCGCCCAGATAAAAAAAAGCAGTACTGCCCAAATGTCCATGAACCACGCGATATTCCGGATGATCATCGAACAGCCGTTTCAGCTGGCGCAGATACTTCGGAAGATTGAAATCATCCATCAGCGAAAGATGATATACCCTTCCGCCCAGACGTTCGATTTCATCTTCAAACGCACCTCTGCGTTTATGATGCACCAGAAAATCAAACTGTATTGCCGTTCGATCCATCCGGCGGTACATATTCATGATGAAGCTTTCCATACCGCCGACATCCATTACCGAAACAACATGCAGAATTCTGATCATTTGCACAACACCTTTTTATAAACTGCCTCGCGAAGCCCGCTCGGCGCAAGCCCCACCAGAAGATTTCCCGCAGAACGCATCAGAAAACCCGCGGGACACATCCATCCGATCCGTAAAAGCCGCGCGTTGAATTGCAGCAGCCGTTTCGTATACGGTCATCCGCTTCTGCGGTTGAAAAAATCGCGGCTGACTCGAATATAAAACAGCACGCGCTTTACCGTATAGCCGATCGCGCCGTTCATCAGCATGCGAACGAACAGATCATAATCCTCCAGCAGCCATTCATCGTGATAATTACCCGCATCCAGCACAGCGCGCTTTTTCATCATCACCGCCGAATGGCAAAACGGCGTTCTTCTGCGGGAAAACCGAACCAGTTCCGCATGCGTTTCCGGAAAGACGCGGCGATTTTCACATATTTCCGGATCTTCGATAAACTCCTCGCAATCACAGCCGACGATATCTGCTGCATGTGCCTGCGCCGCCGCAAGCTGCGCTTCACACCGATCCGGCGCCGCAATATCATCCGCATCCATGCGCGCAATCCATTCGCACCTGCATTCCAGTACGCCGCGGTGCAGCGCATTGCCCAGTCCGCCGCATACGGAAATCGATACGCGGCGCACCGGTATTTTGCATTGTGCCGCGAGGGCATCCAGCATCGCGTATAACGCATCCGTCAACGGGCCATCCCCGACGATGACCATTTCGCTCGGTGGACAGGTTTGCCGCGCCATAGATTGAAACGCCGCTTCCAGCCAATCCGGCCGATCCTTTGCGTATACGCTCATCAGCACGGAATATTCCGGTAACTGAACGTTGCCCATCAAAGCACTCCATTTCGCGGCGCTATGCCGCGCCCTTTTGCGATATTACGGTACCGACCGTTTTAAACAGGATCTTCGTATCCAGCCACAGACTGCAATTTCGAACGTAGTAAAGTTCCATCCGAATTCGCTCATCTTAGGATACGCTGTTTCGTGCGTATGCCTGCCAATAGCCGGTAAGTCCCGGCGTAACGGACAGGAATTCATTTTTGCAAGCGCCGTAGCGCTCGATTTCGCCGCTCACCACCGGACGGGGCCCAACAAAGCTCATATCCCCCATCAGGATGTTCAAAAGCTGCGGCAGTTCATCCAGACTGGTTTTTCTTAAAATATTGCCGACGCGCGTGACCCGCGGATCATCTTCTAGCTTATAATTGCGATACCATCTTTCCATTTCCTGCGGCGTGAGCTGACGGTATTTTGGATCCGAGGGAATGTACATCGTTCGGAATTTGTATAATCCGATCTTTTTGCCGTTCTTCCCGATTCGTTCATGGATATAAAACGCAGATCCCATGGAATCGATCCGGATTAGCAGGATCAGCACCAGAACGAGGGGCCACAGAATCAGCATGGCGACAATGGACGCCAGTATATCAAACGCCCGCTTCATCAGGCGATAGACCGGCTGCCGCCGCCTCTGTTCCGTTTCTTTTACTCTCTCTACCATTTATTCTGTTCCATCCGCCGTAATCAAATCGTGTATTGCGCGCAACTTTGAACCACGAAACTACGGTTTGCTAGCTTTTTTTCTTTTGGCGTACAGATGATCACTGTAGTAATCGTAATACTTATCCGGATTGGTTTGATACTTATTCAATACGATCCCCAGCACCGTGCTGCCTGCGCGTTCCATCTGCTGCAGGCCATCTCGCAGTTCCTGCTGCGTTTCTACGCCGCTTTCCACCACGTACAGCGTTCCATCGCAGTACGCCGCGATCTTCGCCGCATCGATGATCGTGCCCACAGGCGGCGCATCGACGATCACAATATCATACTTTCCATCGGTATAATCAAACAGCGCCTTCATCCGTTCCGAATTGATCAGCGGCAGCGAATTGCTTACCGTTCTGCCGGAAAGGATGATATCGGCGTTGGCGATATTCGTACTCTGTACGATGGATTCTACGGCGCATTTGCCCGCAAGATATCGGGTCAGCCCCGAAAGATAGGTATCCTGCGCTTCGATGGCATATTCATACCGAAGCACCGATCCGCGCAGATCGGCGTCGATCAACAGCACGCGGCGGCCGATGTTGGCAAACGCGCGCATCAGGTTCATGCTGACGAAGCTTTTGCCTTCGGAAGGTCTGTAGCTCGTCACAATGATCTTGCGAATATCGCCGCCGGCAAAGGACAGATTGGTGCACAGCGTATTGATCGCTTCTCTCGCGCCGTAATCGAGTTCCTTAAAGTTTTTTAGCTGAACTGCGCCCACGTCTGTTTTTTCCCTTCTTACTGTCTTTTTCGCCAGATAGCGGAATTACCGCCAGCGGCGCCATGCCGGTTGCGTTTTCAACGTCCCGCGCATCTACGATGCGATCATCCCGCAGATACATCACAAACAGAATCCACAGCGCCAGCACAAAGCACACGAATGTGGAAACGCCCACGATCAGCTTTTTGTTGGGCGATACGGGCTTGCGCGCCTGCAGCGCTTCGGACAGAATCGTCGGACGTTCCGTCTGCATCACATCCGAAATGTAATCCATCGCAACTTCCGCGTATTTGTTCGCAATCGCCGCCGCTTCCGCGGCGTCCCTGGATCGAACCGCAATCTGCAGCGCGCGCGTATTGCTGGGATTGGTTACCTTCAGCATCTTTTTCAGCTCGGTCACCGTATAGGGAAGGTTCAGATCGGCGATTACCTTTTCATTCACTTCCCACGTCTGGAACACCAGCTGATAATCGCTCGTCAAATACGATCCGATCTGCAGATCGGAAAGATTCAAAACGGAATCCTTGGAGCTGACGACGTAGAGCTGCGCCGTTGATTCATACATCGGAGTCGCGATGATAAAGGCGTAAAACGCCGAAAGCACCGCGCCGACCAGGATCGCCGCCAGAAGATATACGAATTTCTGGCGGCAATAGGTCAAAAAATCAAGCAGCGTTTTGTTCTGTTCATTCCTCTTCGTAATATCCAACGACTCATCCTCCGCCGTTTTCAGAAATCGGTTTATGCAGCGGGAGCTGCTTCATTCGCCGCCGTTACTTCGATGATGGAAAATACAACTTCGCGTCCATCGATCGCCTGCTGCGCCGCGCGATCCAGCGCGATCACAACGCTGCCGTCCGCTTCCGCGTGCGCCGGAACAACGATCCATTCCGCGCCTTCACAGCCGGTAAGCGCGATCTTCTTCGGCTGGAGCGCTTCCGCGTCCGCCGCGGTATCCTCCGCCGCATCCGTTTCCGGCAGAATGCCGATCAGGCAGGCCAGCACGGAATCTACAGGATACTTCGCATCGAATACGATCCGGAATTCTTCTTCATCCCTGGTTTCGCCTTCAAACGTGATCTTGCCGGCGATAAACTCGTTCAGCTTGGCTGCGTCGATCACCGTGCCCTCGGGCAGAACCTGCGCGAGGTTCGCCTTGCCTTCTTCGTCCATCGCGTCGAGCAGCGCGGTTCCCTGCTGAATCAGCGCTTCCAGTTCGGCAAATACGTTGGTTACCGCTTCGCCGTTTACCGCTTCATCGATCTTTACGTTCGTCTGTTCTTCAGTCGCGGTCAGGTCGGGTTTCAGCACATAGCTGATTCTCGGGCTGGGCGTGAAGCCCTCTGCCAGCGCAATATTTGCAACCAGAAGTACAACCAGAACGATCCATGCAACCATCTTTTTCATTGTTTCCATCCTCCACTTCATATTGATCATTGATCATTTCGCCGCCAATTGAGCAGCGATGATATCCAGCTTTTCTGCTGCGCGCAATCGAATCATCGATTATTGCGCGCTTTCGTAACAGGCCTCAATCAGCACCCGAATCAGTGAATCCGCATCCGGATAGAATTCGTTCAGCCCGTTTTCGCCGGTTCTGTTCTCCCCTTCAATCTGAAGAATCGGAAGAATCTGATAACCGGCGGTCTTGTTGGCGAGATTTACGATGTAACCGTTGCGCACATCGGTAATCAGGCTATCATCCAGCGCGCGGAACAGATCGCGCACAAACGATGATGACGCGCGCGTTTTCTGCACGGCGATATCCTTTGCAGCTTCCAGATAGGCTCGCTGCCGTTCCAGACGCGCATTGTTCGTCTGATCGCCGACCCCGTAGCGGTAGCGGAGATAGTATTCCGCCTGCTGACCGGAAAGCGTAAGCGTAACACCCGACCGCATCGATGCATCATACGCGGAAAAATCATCCTCAAGCGTAACCTGCACGCCGCCCAGCTGATCATTCAATATGGATATGCCGCTCATGTCCATCGCCAGATAATGATCGATCGGCGTATCCATCAAAAGCCGTTCCACCGCGCGCACCGTAAGCGTGCAGCTCTGTTCGCGCCCATCGCCATAGGCGTGCGCCAGACACAATTGCGCGCTGCGCGTTCCGCGATCCTCGCCGAATACGCTCATCGTATCGATTTCGCAGATCGTATCGCGATTGAGCTGCACCAGCTGCACCGTATCCCGATCATCATCGACGATCACAAGCATCAGAAAATCCGCCTGTCCGTTGCCCTGATAGCCAATCGGCTGCGGATCATCCGTGTACCGGTCGACGCCCATCGCCAGCAGAATCGTAAGCCTGTCCCGAAGGCGATAGGTCTGCCCATCGTATTCCAGCGTGTATTTATCTGCAAACCGCTTTTCAAGATCGCCCCACACCGTTTCCGCGCATGCGCCCGAAAAGAGCGCCAGCGCCAGCGAAAGCACCAGAATCAGCGCGCTGATTCTGCGCCGAATGCTGTATCCGTTCATCTCCTCACGCCCTTAAAAACTACCATTCCCTTTTACATATACATATTTATTGTAGCACAGTTCATCTGAAAACGCAACCTCTGTTTGAGGATTTAAACCATTGCAACCGTTGAGATTTATGCCAGTTCACATCAAAAAACGGTTCTTTCCCGAAATTTCCATTTCCGGAAAAGAACCGCCTGTCCCGTTTTTTAATGAATTACATCGATATCGAGGATTTTGCAAAGGTCAATGAGTGCTTCGGTCTGATCGCCGTAGCACAGAATTACGTGCTGGCTGCACACGTTCTGCGCGAACTCGCGCACCGTGCAGCTGTCCGGATACACCCGCAGGCTGCACAGCTGCGGCGCGGGATCCGCCCAGCCGTATTCGTTCCACGCGGGCGCTTCCTCCGCCTTCGCCGTGTAGAAGTGCATCGCATATCTGCCGCTGCGCTTGTATACCAGGCGCGCGCAGGTGACATAGCCCGTGCGCACCCTGCTTACGTTCAGCAGCGATGTGTTCAGCAAGCCGAACGCCGCGGGCAGCAGCTTTACTTCCCCATCGATCACCGGAACCGGCACATAATCCGGCGTGCCGATCAGCATGGAATCCTTGAAATATTCATAGTATTCCATGTACCACGAAATATCGTCCGCGAGGTAATGCAGCATGAGCTCCGTCACATTGCCCATCACATCGTTTTCCGGCGTGGTCAGTACCCCGTACCAGCGCTCCAGCAGCATAAATACGATCGCGGGCGGGAAGCCGCACAGCTTCTTCATGCCGTCCACATCGATGAGCGTAACCGCTTCCCAGCCGCGCTCCCGTATCTTTTTGCCGATCGCCAGCGCGTATTTTACGCCCTTTTCGAGGATGGCTTCATCGCACTGACCCATGATCTTCCAGTTATCGCGCACGTATTTTACGCCCTCCGCGATCTTCTGCGCGTCCAGCGCGTCCACCGTCTGCACCATTTCCAGCATTTCATAAGGCTCGACCTCTACACCGATCTGACCGCGCATGGAATTGCCTTCGTACTGCGTGCCGTACAGCAGCATATCGCGGTAGCCCATCGTGCCCACGCGCGCGCTGCGCAACCGCTTCGCCGCGTCCGCCGCGCGGACGAACGCCCAGATCGATTCAATCGGTTCTTTCTCGCCGATGATATCATAGACGAATTTGAACGTGTAGCCCAGCTCCTCCAGCGCGGGGCGCAGCGCCGACGTGCCCGCCTGCTCCGCCGTGGTAACGATATGGCCGTTTTCCATCCAGCCGCAAAGCCCCCACAAAAGCAGCGGCAGATGCCGGAAATGATCCGTCACGCGGATCACCGCATGCGTGGGCACCCAGCCCGCAAGGCACACGATGACGGATGAAAAAACTCCGCCGTGCAGGCGTTCTATTGCCGCATCCGCCGTTTTGTATTCCGGATCATCGATCACGATTCCCGCATCGATGATTTCCATATCCAGCGCAGAAAGCGCCGCCAGCGCATCATCGTGCTTGCGCTGCAAACGTTCATACGGCGTGTTGATTTCGCCAAAGCAGATAAAGGCGACTTTCTTAATGTGCTTCATGTTTCCTCCCAAAGATGATGATTAACCGATTGCCTTCTTGCCGCGGCCGCGCACATCCAGCGCGACGGCGCAGATGAAGATGATGCCCTTGATCAGATACTGATAGGAAATGCCTACGCCGATCAGGTTCAAACCGTTCGTCAGCGACATGATGACGAACGCGCCGACCACGGAATTGACCACATTGCCGATGCCGCCGGACGTGGATACGCCCGCGATATAGCAGGATGCGATCGCGTCCAACTCAAAGCCGCTGCCCGCAGTGGGCGTTGCGGAACCGAGGCGGGACGTATACAGAATGCCGCCGAGCGCCGCCATGCAGCTGACGGAGGCGAACGCGCCGATCAGCGTGCGCTTGATGTTCACGCCAGAGAGCGCCGCCGCTTCCATATTGCCGCCCATGCCGTATACATAGCGGCCGGTGCGCGTCTTGGTCAGCACGAAGTTGTAGATGGATACGATCAGCAGCACCACCAGAATCGTCCACGAAAGGCCCTTATAGCCCGCCAGCACGTAGGTCAGCACGCCGATCAGCGCCGCGAAGAACGCAAGCTTCAGCACAAATACCGCGGTGGAAGCGGTTCTGAAGCCGTACTTCTTCACTTCCTGACGCTTGCGAATCTCCAGTACGAACACCAGCGCGATCGCCACAAGGCCCGCGATGAGCGTAAGTCCGTGCAGGCCGCCGACGGTGAACAACTCCGGCACAAAGCCGTTGGACAGCTTGTAGAAGGCTTCATTGGTGACGGGAATGGTACCCGTAGATTCCGTAACCAGCGTGAGCAGGCCGCGGAAGATGAATTCGCACGCCAGCGTAGTGATGAACGCCGGAACGCCCACGCGGCCGATGATCAGACCCTGCATCAAGCCGATCAGCGCGCCCGCGATCAGGATGATCAGAATGACCGGAATCATGGGCACATTGCCGGCGAGCAGTCTCGCCGCGCACGCGCCGAGGAAGCCCGCCACGAAGCCGACGGAAAGATCGATCTGGCAGATGATCAGAATCGGCGTCATGCCCACCGCCATAACCGCGATGTAACCGGTCTGATTGATCAGGTTGGTGATGTTGCGCGCGGTCAGAAACGCGCCCTTGCTGAGAATCTGGAAAATGATAAAGATTACCGCGAGCGCAATGTACATCGCATAATTGCGGATATTCTTCAGCAGAAGCTCGCGGCTTTCGCTCCTGTTGTGCATCTTGGCTGTCGTCTGGCTCATTTTATTTTTCCTCCATGTTGGTCGCGAGGCGCATGATGTTCTGTTCCGTTGCGTTTTCACCGGATACTTCGCCCGTGATTTTGCCTTCGCTCATCACGTAGATTCGATCGCTCATGCCGATGACCTCCAGCAGTTCGGAGGAAATCATGATGATCGACATGCCCTGCTTGACCATTTCATTCATCAGCGAATAGATTTCATACTTCGCGCCGACGTCGATGCCGCGCGTGGGCTCATCCAGAATCATCAGCTTGGGATTGGCGAATATCCACTTGGCGAGCACCACCTTCTGCTGGTTGCCGCCGGACAGATTGCCCACCGTCTGCTGTACGGACGGCGCTTTGATGTTGATGCTCTCCTTCAATTTATTGGTCTGCACGATTTCTTCGTTTTCGCTGACCACGACGCCGTTCATCAGCGCCTTGAGATTGGCGAACGTGGTATTGAATTTGATATCCTGAATCAGAATCAATCCGTTGCGCTTTCGATCCTCGGTGGCATAGCATACGCCGTTTTCAATGGCGTGCTTGGGCGAAGTGAAGCGAATCTTCTTTCCCTCCATCACCAGTTCGCCGCCGGTGATATGGTAGCCGGGCACGTTTCCGAAGATGCTCATCGCCAGTTCGGTGCGCCCCGCGCCCATCAGACCCGCCAGACCCACGATCTCGCCCTCGCGCACATCCATGTTTACCTTGTGCAGGATTTCGCGCCCCAGCTTGGGATCGTATACCGTCCAATCGCGAATGGAAAAGCGCACATCGCCGATCGTATGGTTTTCGCGCTTCGGATAGATGTTTTCGATATCGCGCCCCACCATATAGCGGATGATTTTGCTTTCGGTGATTTCTTCCGCTTCTGCGGACATGGAACAGATGGTTGCGCCGTCGCGCAGCACGGTAACGGTATCCGCGATGCTGACGACCTCCTTCAGCCGGTGCGAAATCATGATGATCGTGACGCCCTGCCGCTTCAGCTCGCGCAGCAGGTTCAGCAGATTTTCGCTGTCCTCCTCGTTCAGGGACGAGGTCGGCTCATCCAGAATCATCAGCTTCGCGTGCTTCGACAGCGCCTTGGCGATTTCAACCAGCTGCTGGCTGCCCACGAACAGTTCGCGCACGGGCGTAGCGGGATTGACGTTCAGCCGAACCATCTTCAGATACTTCGCCGCCTGAACCATGGTTTCGTTCCAGTCGATCAGCCGTCCCTTCATGATTTCATGTCCGAAGAAGATGTTTTCGGCGATGGTCAGTTCCGGAATCAGCGCCAGTTCCTGATTGATGATCGCGATTCCGGCGTTTTCGCTTTCACGGATGGAATGGAACTTCATGATTTCGCCGTTCAGCAGAATATCGCCCTCATAGCTTCCGTATTTGTGAATGCCCGAAAGCACCTTCATCAGCGTGGATTTTCCCGCGCCGTTTTCGCCGACAAGGCAATGAATTTCGCCCGTTTCCACGGAAAAATTCACGTTGTTCAGCGCCTTTACGCCGGGAAAGGATTTGGAAATGCCGCGCATTTCCAGAATAATGTTACTCACTGCAGCACCCCTGCTTTCATCATTCCTGAATAGAAATGAGCGATACCAGACCGCTCATTTCCATTGCATTCAATTGTGGTTGTGGATTTGAATCAGTTCCAGCCGGTGAACTTGGATCCATCATACACGCCCGCCGCAAAGAACACCTCGGCGATGTTATCCGCGGTTACGGTTACGACCTCCGCCTGAATGGTGGGAACATCCATCGCGCCATTGTTGTAGGTGGTATCGGTCGCCGGAACTTCGCCCTTCTTCAGCGCTTCCACGATCGCCAGCGTGCCCTTGACCAGCGCCTGGGTATCCTTGTAAACGGTCATGGACTGCTTGCCATCGATGATGTACTGCACGGAAGCTTCCACGCCGTCCGCACCGGTGATGGTCAGCGCGGTCACGTCCGCGTCCGCACGGAACGCATCGGACAGCGCGCGGCAGCAATCGTCATCCGCCGGTCCCAGCACGAATACATCGCCCTTGGCGTCCGCGCCCGCGGCGGTCAGATGCGCCTCCGCCAGCGCCTTGCAGGTCGCCATATTCCATTCGGTATCGATGGTCTGCATGATCGAAATCATTTCGTCGCGGGTCAGTTCGTTCTTATCCTTGAATTCTACCGCCTTTTCGCAGTTGCGAACCACGAAGGTGCCATCCGCGATGTAGGGCTGCAGCGCCTTCCATGCGCCCTCAAAGAACAGTACGGAATTGTTGTCGGTCAGCGCGCCGGAATACATATACAGGTTCACGCCCTGCTTGCCCACCGCCTGTTCGATCAGATAATCCGCCTGCGCCTTGCCGACGGAGCAGCTGTCGAAGGTGACATAGTAATCCAGATTGGGTGTATCCATGATCAGACGATCGTAGGAAATGACGACGATGCCTTCATCCTTCGCGGTGTTGACGGCGGCAGCTGCGGCGGCCGCATCATACGCGCAGAGCACGATCACTTCCGCGCCGCGGCTGATCAGCGTTTCAACGTTGGTCTTTTCCGTTGCGGAATTGTTCTGGCTGAACAGGATTTCATAGTTCACATCCTGGAAATACTGTTCGAAATACTTCTGGTCGTTGAGCCATCTGGATTCTTCCTTGGTCGGGAGCACGATGCCGATCAGCGCGTCATCGCTGATTTTGGCGCTTTCCGCGAGCGCGCAGACGCCGACGGAGAGCAGCACTGCAGCTACCAGTACGATTGCCATAAGCTTCTTCATGGGTATTACCTCCAAATTCTATTTTCGGAAACTGCGTTCTGCCGTGCGGCACGCTACGCAATTCCTTCTGGATGCAATATAACATGAAAAAGAACGCAACATCAATATAATGTTGCATTGAAATCCAGATATTTCAATGCAACATTTCATTTTCGATGTAAATTGACAAATTCTATCGATGGGAAAGCGTTGAAAGTGGAAAATGCATTACGTGGTTGCGCGCACCACCAGCGTGGGCTTGACGGCAACCTGCTGAATCTGTCCCTCCGGATGCTGCAGGCGGTGGGTCAGTATCCGAACGACGATCGCCGCCATATCGTCAAACGACGTGCGCACCGTGGTTATCCCGCCGCAGATATAGCGCGCGATGGGGATATCATCAAAGCCGATGACCGCCACATCCTGCGGTACGCGCAGCCCCGATTCCTGAAGCGCGTGAATCGCGCCGATCGCCATCTGATCGTAGCTCGCGTAGATCGCATCTGGAATTTCGGGCAGGTTCAAAATTTCGCGCATCCGCTTATAGCCGCCGTCCTCGCCGCGCTCCGGACCAACGTGGATGAAATCGGGGTTGACCTCGATTCCGTGCCTGCGCATGATTTCCAGAAAGAAATCCAGCCGGTTCTGCGTATTCGGCTCCCCGATGAAGCCGATTCGCCGGTAGCCGCGATGCAGCAGATGCTCCACGGCGATGGTATTCCCCCACGATTCATCCAGATAGATGCAATCCACATCCACATCGGACAGATATTTCGATGTGATAAACATCACCGGCAGCATCGTGGTCTGCACCGATTCGATCAGCTTCTGCGATATGGTTTCGGTATCATCGATCACCACCAACAGGCAGCGCACGTGAATCTTCGACATGTTTTCCACCGCGCGGATGGTTTCATCCTGATCGAAATTCGTGGCGGCAAACAGCGTGGAAAAGCCCTTCTGCTTGAAGCGCTCGTTCAGGTTATGCATAAGGCTGGTATAGGAATCGGATTTCATATCGGGGATGATCACGCCCGCGATATTGGACATGCGCGCGGGATTCGATGCGGACGCATAGGGGCGCTTCTGATAGCCCAACTCCTTCGCGATCATCAGCACCCTGCGCCGCGTTTCTTCGCCGATGGGCGCGGTATTGTTCAGCACGCGGGACACCGTGGACGCGCTCACCTGCGCGCGTTTGGCAATATCATAGATGTTGGTCATGGCATGATTCTCCTGCAAGGTTCTGAACCGCAGCTTGAGGTTTTGTATACAGGATAGCATGTTTTGCATCGTTTCGCAACCACCGCATTTGCGTTTGCCGCCGCATTTTCGGAAACGTTTTTCGATATTTTCGATATATAAAAGGATTCAGGGCAATTTCGCCCTGAATCCTTTCACAGCGCTGTTTAAACCGTTTATTCGCCTTCGTCCAGACGCCAATCGGCGCGCTGGCGGAACGTCTGCTTGAAATGGCGCTGCAGGCGGTTTTCCTTTTCCAGATGCATATAGCACGCCATATCGCAGGCGCGCCCGCAGATCGAGGATACATAGCCCTGCTTGATCGGCGGATAGAAATAGCATTCCTTCATGACCTCGATGCTCTCATCGGGGCTTAAATGGTATTCGCCGCGCATGATTTCCTCGCGATGCGGAATATCCGCAAAAGCGTCCGCGGGCATGAAGGGATTCTTCGCGCGGCACGCGCCGCGATAATACGCGCCGCACTGCCATACATCGCATTTGCCGTCCTCCGAAATTGCGTGGCCGGGACAGGCGCGCACGCATTCGCGGCAGCCGTCGCACAGCTTTTCGGTACAGATGGGCGTTTCTTCCAATTCAGCGTCCGTCAGCACGAAGCAATAGCGCTGCATGGGGCCGAACTGCTTTGTCAGCACCACGCCGTCCAGACCGATTTCACCAAGGCCGCAGCGCACCGCCGCATCCTCAAAATCCATGGCAAGTTCCGTAAACCGGCCGCGGTATTCTTCTTCATAATCCACTTCGCAGTTGTGCCCGCTTTCCGATTCCAGAACGCAGGGATACTTCCTCTGCGGCAGCGCGAGATAGCCCGCGTCCTCCAGCGCCGCGCACACGCGCAGCATCGCGCGCGGCATCACGGTTTCATTCATGATTTCCACGCCGTTGGTGCAATACTGATAATAGGTGGAGCCTTCCTCGATCCCGCGATACACGCCGCGCAGCACGCGGAACGCCATGCAGATCACCGTTTTCGTTTCGGGGAAGATTTCCATTACCCGCGTTCCCTGAAAGCGATCCGCGCCGCCGAAGCATACGATATCCGCTTCAAACTGTTTCGCCGTTTGAATGATCCGATCGCGCAAATTCATTTCCTGCACAGCTTACCTCTCCTTTCCAGATGATGATAGCACACGTAATCGCACGCCTTGCCGCACAGACAGCCCACATAGCCGTTTACCGTGTACGGCAGAAAATCCAATTGCCGGTAGACCGCGCGGGCGGATTCCGCGCTGAAGCGCATATCGCCCGCCAGAATCGCTTCCCGATCTGGATTATCCTTCAGCGTCTGATCCGTGATGTACGGATTGGATTTGTGGCCGCCGCGATAGTACACGCTGCACGTCCAGCTATCCAGACCCGCATCGCTGACCGCGTGCCCCGGACACGCCTTCGCGCATTCCATGCAGCCATCGCACAGATTGGCTGCAAACGGCGCATCGCATTCCAGCGGCAGATCGGTAATGATGAACGCAAAGCGCACGTAGGGGCCGAATTGGGGCGTAAGCACATTGCCCTTTACCGAAACGCTGCCCAAACCGCACACCTGCGCGGCGTGCGCAAAATCCAGAATCACATCCGGCGTGGGCTTATCCGGCGCGATCGCTTCGGCAAATTTCAGTTCATAGGTATCGAACAATTCCGGATTCTGGGTCTTATCGCCCTTGATGCGGATATTCGAAGTATTGCGCTGCACGCACGCGTCCCAGCCATCATTTTCGATCATCGCCGCCATGCGCAGCAGAAACATCTGCACAAATTCTTCATCGATGTATTTTACGCCCATCGATGTATAATTGTAATACTGTATGCCACGATGCATCTGTTCATACAGCATTTTCGGAACGCGAAAGCCGAATCCGATCACGCATTTTGCATCGGGCAGAATCTGCTTCGGATCGCGCTGCATCGGGCTGTTCTGAAAGCCCGCGATATCGCCGATTCCGCACAGATCCGCGCCCAGTTCCAGGGCGCGCTGTTTGATCATTTCTTTCGTCAGCACACGATATTCCCCCTTACACGTTATCAGCGATCCATCTTCCATGCCTTACCGGTGCGACGAAGCTTCGTGCGGAAGCGATCCTCCATACAGCCGCCCTTGGCTTCCAGCATGCTTACGCAGCCGCGGATGCAGCCGCCGCATTTCGCCATGTTGTAACCGACCCAGGTTGGGAAATAACTTTCCAACGCCGTATAAATCCGAACAACGTCGGTTTCATCCGCGATCTGGCTCTTTCCCTCCATCAGATCCAGCGCGCCATCCTTGTTTTCATCCCATACGGATTTCGGAACGAAGGGGTTGTAATAACGCCCCGCATGCGTATAGAACGCATAGCAGCGCCACATATCGATATCCGCCCATTCGATTTCCTTACCGGCGAGATTGATACGAATCGTTTTCGGTTCATCGCCGATTTTGGGAATGCAGTTGCCGGGGCACTGGCGCACGCACGCACCGCAGCGGCGGCACAGCGGCTTTCCGGAATACATTTCATCATATTCCAGTTCAGCGTCGGTAAAGATGAACGCCAAACGCTGCAGCGGGCCGAATTCGGGCGTGAGCAGCATCTTGCTCCAGCCGATTTCACCCAGACCGCAGGCGACCGCCGCCAGACGGAAATGGAATTGCAGATCGGGCGCGGTGTTTTCCGGACGGGTCGCGCGCGTGTACTGCACCGTGCGATGATGCGCGGTTTTGTTCTTATCGTGTTCGTTGTTGTTGATCTGTTCTTCGGGCGAAATGGTGTTGCCGGGCGCGCCGTTCATATCGGAAACGGAGCCGCGCGCGCCGGTATTGCGATAAATAAACGCTTCGTAGCCTTCGTCCTCGATCAGCTTGCCCACGTGGTACATCACCGAAGGGGCAAAGATTTCATTGATGCCGCCATACGCCATCGATGGATACTGATAAAACTGCGTGCCCTCTTCAATGCCGCGCTGTACGCCGCGCGGAATGCGGAAGGCAAATCCGATGCAGGATTTCGCCTCCGGAAACAGATGCCGCGGATCCATTTCATCGGGCGCGCCCTCGAAACGGCTCATCGGGGCGATGCCGCAAAGATCGGCTCCGGCGGCAATCGCCGCTTCTTTAATCATTTTGCTGGTAAGCATTGGTTCCTTCTTTCTGTCCGCAATCAGAACAATACATTGTCGGTCAGTTTTTCTTCGGCTGCGTCGAACGCGCGCAGACAATAGCCGCATTGCGCGCAGTTTCGATCGCAGGTTGATGTTTTTTCAAAGTAATCCGTCGGGAAACGATCCGCCGCAAGCACGCTCGGCCGGTACAGCGCGCTGAAATCCGGTTCGGTCAGCGAAAGCATATTGCCGGAAAAGCGCCCGCTTGCATAGGCGGAAATGATCATTTCCGGATTTTCGCTGACGCGCGTCGCCAGCTTCGCGCCGTCCACAAGCCCTTCATAACGCTTCAGATCCTGCGGGCGAATCCAGTTGGAAATCTGAATAATGCGCCTTCGATGATCGTCGTCCGCCAGAAATTCGCGGCAGATTCCGTGGAAATCATAGGCGTTGTCCATCCGCATCAGTTCGCTTTCGTGGCTGACCAGATTATCATGAAAGCTGCGCGCGGAACAATAATTCAAACAGCCGCTGTTCGCCAGCAGATAAACCTTCTTGCCCATCGAGCGGCAGATTTCGGAAAACGCGCGCACGCGATCGATGCTGCGGTTCATTTCACGCTTCACATAGAAGCCGTCCATGACGTTCGCCAGATATTCCACGCCTTCGCGCGTGCCGATTTCCATATTGACCGAGGCGCGCACTTCCAGCGCCGGAAAATTCTGCTTCACAAAGCGCGCGATGATGGGCGATGCGGTGGTGATGGAATGCAGCCCCATTTCGCCATCGAGCTGATCGATCAGATCGCCGATTTCCGAATAGAAGCCGCGCGCAAGGCTCGCCGCGCCATAGCAGTTCGCGTTCAACAGAAGGTTCAGCCGAACGCCCGCTTCCGCGATGCGCTGAAGCTCCGAGCGCTGGCGATCGAGCGCCGCCCACGGCGCAAGATCGATCCGGCGGCCGATCGTAGATCGCCCGTTTGCCACGCCCGGCCATGCGAAATACACCTCGCCGATCGCATTTCGGTGATCCAGAATGCACCGAACCAGGCGGTCATCCGATCGCAGCTGATAGCCGACGATCAGATTCATGAAACGTGCGCTTTCTTCGGCGCGCGCATCTGGCGCACCTGATCGATGTAAACCGCCACGATCAGCACAAGGCCCTTAAACAGCACCTGATAATAGGCGTTGATGCTCAGAAGCGTCATACCGTTGAGCAGCACGGCGATCAATACCACGCCGATGAAGGTGCCGAGAATGGAACCCTTGCCGCCGCCAACCGCCAGACCGCCCAGATATACGGCGGCGGAGCAGTCCATTTCCTGTCCGTTGCCCGCGGTGGGATACGCGGCGGAAACCTGCGCGGTGCAAAGCACGGCGGCGATGCCCGCGGTGATGCCGGAGATGATGTAGCCCATCATTTTCATCTTATCGACCGAAATGCCGGACAGCGCGCATGCCTGCGCGTTGCCGCCGACGGCGTAGATCTTGCGTCCAAACGCGGTGTTGCTCAGGATAAATGAAAGCACGATGTTTACGATCAGCAGCACCCATACCAGATAGGGCAGACCCGCGATTTCTTCATAGCCGATGCTGTAGAATACGGGGTTATCCACCATGATGTAGATGCCGTTCGTGGAAAGATACGCCACGGCGCGCGCGATCAGCTGCATACCGATGGTCGCGATAATCGGCACGATGCGCATCTTGGTTACGATAAAGCCCGTGATCGATCCGACGCACGCGCCCATCAGAATGGACGCCAGAATCGCCAGATACGGATTCAGGCCGGCCTTCAGCATGGAAGCTTCGATCATGCCGATCATCGCCATGACCGAATACTGCGACAGATCCATGCAGCCCATCAGCATGACCACGGTAAGACCCGCCGACATCGTTCCCGCGATGGAAACATAGGACAGGATGTTTTTGATATTGCGCATTTGAAGGAAGAACGGCGATAAACAAGTCAGCACGATGCAGATCACCAACAGCGCGCTGCCAATGCTGAATTCGGACGCATGATTGCGGAATACCCTTTTGATGCGGGCTCCGACGGTTTTCTTATTCTGCTCGCTCATACTTATTCTCCTATCGCTTTCTGCATGATGTTTTCCTGCGTAGCTTCATCCTTTGTGAATTCACCGCGAATTTCGCCATCGTAAACCGCATAGATGCGATCCGCTACGCTCATAACCTCCGCCATTTCCGAAGATACGATGATTACGCCGAGTCCCTGATTGCAGAACTGTTCGATCAGGCGGTAGATTTCCGCCTTCGCGCCGACGTCGATGCCGCGCGTGGGTTCGTTCATGATCAGGATTTCCGGATTGTTCATCATCCACTTCGCCAATACCACCTTCTGCTGATTGCCGCCGGAAAGCGATTCCACGGCGACCTCGGTAGACGGCGTTTTGATGCGCAGCTTATCTACCCATTCGTCGGTGAGCTTTTCTTCCATGCGTCCATCGAGGCGCAGCCCCTTTTGCAGATTCTTCAGCCGCAGCATGGTGGCGTTGCGCTTTACGCTGTGCATCAGCACCAGACCTTCGCTCTTGCGCTCCGCCGGAACATACGCCATGCGGCAGCGGATCGCATCCGCGGTATTGTTGATCTGCACTTCCCCGCCGTGGATTTTGATTTTCTTTTCGCCGGGCATCGCGCCAAACAGCGTGCGCACGATTTCATCGCAGCCCGCGCCCATCAGGCCGAAGAAGCCGATGATTTCGCCGCGGTGCAGATTGAAGGAAACGCTGCGCAGGAAATCGCCGCGCATGTCCTCGACCTCCAGCAGCATTTCGCCCTTCCGGCGATCGTGAATCGGGTACATATCCGTGATTTCGCGCCCGACCATCATCGAAATCATCTTATTCTTGGTGGCGTCCGCGATCGGCATTCCGCCCACGCGTTCGCCATCGCGCATTACAACCACGCAATCCGCCACGCGAAGCACCTCATCCAGCTTATGCGAAATGTAGATGATCGCCTTGCCCTCGGCGCGCATTCTTTCGATCAGATTGAACAGCTTTTCGCATTCGCGATCGTTCAGCGCGGCGGTGGGTTCATCCATCACCAGCACCTTTACGTTTCGCGCATACGCCTTGGCGATTTCCACCAGCTGCTTTTCGCCCACGGTCAGCTTGTTCATCGGCGTGGTGGGATCGATGTATTCAATGCCGATCAATTTCTGAATTTCCACCGAGCGGCGCGCCATTTCCTTTTTATCGATCATGAACTTCGCGTGCTTCCGCTTGGGGAAATCGCCCAGCAGAATGTTTTCCGCCACGGTCATATAATTGATATAATTCAATTCCTGGTAGATTACGGAAATGCCGTAATCGATCGCCTGCTTGGGCGTATACCCTGAAATTTCCTGCCCTTCGATAAAGATTTTGCCGCTGTCGCAGGTGTACGCGCCGGACAGAATCTTCATCAATGTGCTCTTGCCCGCGCCGTTTTCCCCGATCAGCGCCACCACCTGGCCGCGATTTACTTCCAGGTCAACCTTGTTTACCGCCACAACCCCCGGAAAAGCCTTGTAGATTTTTTCCATTTTAAGGACGGTTTCCATGCTTCCGCCTCCTTACTGTGAAAGGCTGCCGCTGCTTGAGCGACAGCCTTCCGGATACGATGCTTAAATCGAATTAGCCTTCAACCTTCTCCGGGAAGAAATCCCAAACATTTTCACGGCTTACGACCACGCCCTGGTTATCGAACTTCGGTCCGACTTCTTCGCCGGCCTTTTCCGCCGCCAGAATGCGCGCGCACGCTTCGATTACCTGCGGGCCATAGCCCTGGGGATTTGCATTGAAGGTGCCGATGATGGATCCGGTCTTTTCCTGCAGCATCGCCACAACGGCGGTATCGCAGTTGATGGAAACGATCGCAACTTCGTCCGTGCGGTTGGAGGACAGAACGGCGGAATTCGCCGCGGTGCCCTGGTCGTCCGTCTGGGCGATGATCAGAATCTTCTTATCTTCCGGATGCGCCGTCAGATAGTCTACAACCAGAGAACGCACGTAGGAAACGTCCGTTACGGTCGCGCCGGAGGAATTGATGTTGGTGTAAACCACGTTCGCTTCGTCCACGATGCCCGCGTTGATCAGCAGATTCGCGGCGTTGGAAACGCGCAGCTTGTTTTCTTCGCCGTTGGCTTCGTTGAACAGCACCTGGATCGCGTCCAGCTTGCCATCCCAGTTTTCTTCGATCCAGCCCTTGGAGAATTCGCCGATGGTATCGCCCACCGCCGCGTTGTTGATGCCGAAGAAGTAGCAATCTTCATACAGGCAGTCGATGGAGATCATCGGGATGCCTTCCTTCTTCAGTTCCTTGGCGATCGCGGTGCCGGTTTCGGTCAGAACGGTGCCGTCTACGATGATATCTACGCCCTGCATTACGAAGGTGTCGATGGCGGTCTTCATCTTGGAAGCATCGCGATCATCGATCGTCCAGTGCAGTTCGATGCCCTTTTCTTCGCACGCCTTGACCATGCTTTCATTCACGTTTACCCAGAAGTTGTTGTAGTTGCCCAGAGAGGAAAAGCCGATCGTGAAGTTGTAGTCGAGTTCCTCCGCAAACGCCGCTGCGGAAAACGCCAGCATACAGATTGCCAGTGCCAGTACGAGTAATCTCTTCATGTTTTTGCTCCTTTTCTACATTTCCTAGCTTTGGGGTTCTTCTCGAATTTGTCGGAATAAAAGCCAGCGCGCCGAAGTACGATATTGGTCATATCGTACAATATATGAACTTTTCATATCCGAACAAATTAACAATCTCATTGTATCAGTTCCACATATGCTTGTAAATGTGAATTCCGATAATTTTATCCATTTTGATATTTTAATTTGCTATTTTGTCGAATAGTTGCTATACTGTTGCATAGCGTAAAGAAAGCGGCGTTTTGACGGATCATTTGTGGAAGGGAGCGCGGCGCATGACACTATCCAACGCGTGTGTTTCGGAAATTCAGGGAATCTTCCATATGCGGCAGAATATCGGGCACATCAAACGCCTTGTAAATCGAAGGGGCTACGGCTTGATCTTCATGGAATACGGCGTTTTGCGGTTTACATCCGATCAGGGATCCTATGTGCTGGACAATCAGCACGTATTGATCATTCCGAAAAACGTAAGCTATGATCTATCCTGCGAGGAAAACTGCTGCCACTATTCGCTGAATTTTGACGTTTTGAATCCGGAATGCATGCCCGACAGCTTCCAGATGATCGCCGCGGACGTATCTAAAACCTTCGCATCGTTTCTATGCAAAATCAACAAATGCTGGGAGGTTCGAAATGAATCTTCCGCGCTGATTTGTTTCAGCCTGCTCTATGAAATTATGGCGCACATCAATACGATTTCCAACAAGAGCTATCATCCGATCGACCGTTTTGAAAGCATCGCCAAATCGGTGGAATATCTGGAAACACATTACACCGATCCGATGATCAGCAATGAAACGGTGGCGGCGCAATCCGGCATCAGCACGGTATACTTCCGAAAGCTGTTCACCGCGTGCTACGGCACATCGCCGATGCACTACGTTCGGGAAAAGCGCATCGCCCGCGCGAAGGAGCTGCTCGAATTCGGCTTCATCTCCATCGGCGAACTCGCCGAACAGGTGGGCTTCAACAGTATCTACCACTTCAGCAAAACCTTCAAGCAGCTGACCGGCATGTCCCCCACCGCCTATGTGGCATCCTACAATCGGGAACAGGAAGCCATGCTGAAATCCATATAGAATACGCGCCGCGAAATGCTTCGCGTCGCGCTGCGTTATATAAGTTATTGCGCGTCCGGAGATAATCTCAGCTTTCTCCAGATGCAGATATACATGCAGATCATGCATGCGCTGGCGCCCACGACCTGCGATATGAATTCCGCCCAGAAAACGCCCTCCGCGCCAAAGCCGATGCGAGGCAGCAGCAGCGTAAGCAGCGTTACCAGCGCAAATTTGCGGAACAGTGAAAAGAACAGGGCGTGCTTGGGGTGGTTCAGCGCCACGAAGGTATTCTGTCCCGTCATTTGCAGGGACATGAACGGAAACGCGCCGAAGTAGATGCGCGCGCAGTGCGCGCCCAGGCGGATGATTTCCGGATCGGGCGTAATGATCCCGATCAGCCGTTCGGGGATCAGCATGACCAGCGCCCATACGATGCTGTTCATCACCAGCGTGCCCGTGAGCGTAAAGCCGATGGCTCTGGACACGCGCTTCGGCTTGCCCGCGCCGAAGTTATAGCTCATCACGGGCGAAGCGCCGTTGGTTACGCCCGTGGTGGGCAGCTGCGCCACCTCGCGCAGGGAATTGATCACCGACATCGCACCCACGTACAGCGTGCTCATCGTTCCGCCGAAGCTCTTGAGCGTCATATTCACGATCGCCTGCGTCAGGCTGTTGGTGCATTTGAAGGTAAAGCCTGTCGCGCCCAGCTTCAATATGGCGCGCATGGAGGTTCCATGAATGCGCAGGCGGCGAACCGGCAGAATCGGCTTTTTGCCGCACAGGAACATCGTGACCCACAGCGCGCTGACCGCCTGCGAAATGATCGTCGCCAGCGCCGCGCCGCGAACACCCATGTTCATCGTATAGATCATGATGGGATCGAGGATCGTATTCAGCACCGCGCCGATGACCACCGTGAGCATACCCGTACCGGCAAAGCCCTGCGCATTGATAAACGGATTCATGCCCAGGCTGATCAGCACCGGAATGGAACCGAGCACATAGATGCGGAAATATTCCACCGCGTAGGGAAGCGTTTTTGCATCGCCGCCCAGCACCTCCAACAGCGCGGGCGCGAACGCATACATCACGATCGTCAGCACGCCGCCCATGATGATCAGCATCGTAAACGCGGTTTCTTCAATCAGCCGCGCGCGTTCCACATCGCCCTCGCCGCGCGCAATGCTCGTAAGCGAAGCGCCGCCCGTGCCGCACAGATTGGCGAACGCCGATATGATGGTAATCAGCGGAAACGCCACGCCCACGCCCGTCAGCGCCAGCGTGCCCACCTCCGGCATATGGCTGATGAACATGCGATCCACCAGATTGTATAAAACGTGCACCAGTTCCGCCGCCATGATCGGCAGACCGATGCGCAGGATTGCGCGCGAAACGCTGCCCTGCGAAAAATCGCCCGTATATGATTTCTTCATCCCCATACCCCTATCTATCGTTCGTATATCGTATATTATATCAATAAAGGCGATCCATCCGCTTCCCGAAAGCTAACGCGCAGATTTTCATTTTCCGCCGCGCTGTCCGTAAGCGTGCGCCGAAACGCCCGCGCATAGCCCCCCAGCGCCGCCTCCAGCGCGCAGGTATTGCAGATTTCAATTTCTACCGGCTCTGAAATGTCGGTCAGGCAATCGTGCAGCGCATCCAGATTGCCGCCGTACCATTCGGGGAAGCGCAGCCCCTCCGCCAGCGCGCGGTGCAGCGCAGCGCGATCCGCTATCCGCGCGCCATCCAGCACAAAGCGCATTTTAATGATCCTCCCCGTACAGAAGTTCAAAGCTTTCATAGTGATCCGCGGTGTAATAGATCAATCCATCGTTGGAAAATACGATCCGCTTCGCGCCGCGGCTGTTCGCGCCCAGCGTATCGATATCGCATTCGGTGTAGCTTCGCCCGTTCTTTTCGGGCAGAAGTTCTTCATAATTGCCAAATCGATCGCCGCCGATGCATTTTCCGGGCGCATAGGGTTCCAGCGATCCGCCCGTCCAGCCCAGCGCCTTCGCTTCCCGCTTTGTGATGTAATTATCCGGCAGGTGGCCGTAGGTATAAATGTACAGCGCGACCTGATCCTTTCCCGAATAGCTGCCGTTTTCATCGATCTGCACAGCCGCCTGCGTCTGTGCGCCGCGCTCCGCGCGATTCGGCGCGCCGCAGCCCGCGAGCGAAATCAGCATGACGATCGCCAGCATAAGCGCCGTCAGTTTCTTCAGCATCCGTATGCCCTCCGCATATTTTCTGCATATCAGCATACACCCGCACGGTAAAGAATGCTACCGCCTGCGAATAAAAATACGCACATTAGAGAAACGCATGCACCTTCTATGATTTCACTTGGATTTGGCTTCCCATGAATGGTAGATTTGACACATCATCCTTATCCTTATAAACAAAGGAAAGGGAACGCTATGGAAATTCGATTGAATCAGATTGCAAAGAGCTTTGACAAAAGGCAGGTCATACATCCGACGACGCTGACGATCCGAAACGGAAGCTTTACCACGCTGCT
>CAKUKP010000044.1 GCA_934663625.1 uncultured Clostridia bacterium | reverse complement strand
ACCCTTGGTGGGCGTGGGGATTCTGACCACCATCGTCATCACGCATACCAGCGCGATCATGACCGAAGCGGCGATGATCGTATACAGCCGGTTTTGATTCGTCTTCATACGCCTTATCTCTCCCTTCACCGGAGTATACCGCCTCCGGATTGCGTTCTATCATAGCACATCGTCACTTACCGCGCAAGTACAGGCGATATAGAATAATGATTAAGAATGTTATTTATCCACTCCCGCGCAAACGAAAAAGCGCGCCGCGTCGGGTTTTGTGCAAAATACGAACTATCGCAATTTGCACAAATTATTCGTTCGTTTTTATGGAGAAGTTTTGGGCTTTTTTCTGTTAAATCAGCCATTTTCGCAGAAATTACTGGACTTTTGACGAAATTTTCTGTATACTAAATCTGGTTCATAAGGGATTGACTTACAAGGAGCGTTTGATTTATGAGCAATTGTGCAATCGTAGGCATCAACTGGGGCGATGAAGGCAAGGGCCGCATGGTGGACTACTTTGCGGATCAATATCAGGTTGTGGTTCGCTATCAGGGCGGCAACAACGCGGGACATACCGTGATCAACGAATACGGCAAGCACGCGCTGAACCTGCTCCCCTCCGGCATTTTCCATCCGGAAACGATCAATCTGCTGGGCGCGGGCACGGTGATCGATTTGAAGCACCTCTGCGGTGAAATCGAACGGCTGCGCGCCGCCGGCGTAAAGATCACGAGCGACAATCTGAAGATTTCCGATCGCGCGATGATGGTTCTGCCGATTCATCCCGCACAGGATCAGTGGGAGGAGGAACGCCTGGGCAAGAACGCCTACGGTTCCACCCGCCGCGGCATCAGCCCCGTCTACGGCGATAAATATATGAAAAAGGCCATCCAGATGGGCGATCTGATGCATCCTGAAGCGCTGCGCGATCATCTGAAACGCCTGATCGACTGGAAAAACACCGTGATCATCGCCGGTTACGGTCAGAAGCCCGTATCCTACGATGAAGTGCTCGCGTGGGTCGAACAGTACGGTGAAATCCTGAAGCCGCACATCTGCAACGCGTTTGAACTGCTGAAGAACGCGCAGAAGGCGGGCAAGAACATCATGTTCGAAGCCCAGCTGGGCGCGCTGCGCGATATCGATTACGGCATTTATCCCTATACCTCCTCCTCCAACCCGATTTCCGCCTATGCTCCGGTGGGCTGCGGCTGCCCGATGCTGAAGGTGAACGAGGTTGTGGGCGTGACGAAGGCATATTCCACCTGCGTGGGCGAAGGCCCGTTCGTGGGCGAGCTGGACGGCGACACCGCGCACGATCTGCGCGAAGCGGGCGCGGAATACGGCGCTGCGACCGGCAGACCGCGCCGCGTGGCATGGTTTGATATCCCCGCGACGCGCTACGGCACCGAACTGCAGAGCGCGACCGCGCTGGCGCTGACCAAGATCGATGTGCTTTCCTATCTGGATGAAATTCCGGTATGCGTGGGCTATAAGCTGAACGGCGAAATGATCGATCATTTCCCCTACACCGCCGATCTGTACAACTGCGAACCGGTATACGAAGTGCTGCCGGGCTGGAAGTGCGATATCACCGCCGCGCGCAAGTGGGAGGATCTGCCGAAGGCGGCGCAGGATTACGTGCTGTTCCTGGAAGAGCGCGTGGGCTGCCCGATCAAATATGTATCCGTCGGCGCAGAGCGCGAAGCGCTGGTCATTCGGTAATCAATTATAATATGGGGCGAGGACAACAACCTCGCCCCTGTTTTCGGGAGTATATTATGAAAAACACCTATGAAACGCCCTTGAATTCCCGCTATGCCAGCCCTGAAATGCTGTATCTGTTTTCGCCCGACCGAAAATTTTCCACGTGGCGCCGCCTGTGGGTCGCGCTGGCGGAATCCGAAATGGAGCTGGGTCTGCCGATTACGCAGGCGCAGGTGGATCAGCTGAAGGCGCACGTAACGGATATCGATTATGAAGCCGCGCGCCGCCACGAGGAGCGCGTTCGCCACGATGTGATGGCGCACGTTCTCGCCTACGGCGACGTATGCCCCGATGCGAAGGGCATCATTCATCTGGGCGCGACCAGCTGCTATGTAACCGACAACGCCGATATTCTGATGCTGCGCGATGCGACGGCGCTGATTCGCAAAAAGCTGATCGCCGTGATGCGCAAGCTTTCCGCGTTCGCGCTGGAATACAAGGATCTGCCCACGCTGGGCTACACCCATTTGCAGCCCGCGCAGCTGACCACGGTGGGCAAGCGCGCCTGCCTGTGGCTTCAGGATCTGTATATGGATCTGGCCGAGCTGGACGATACCGCCCGCGCGATCAAGCTGCTGGGCAACCGCGGCGCGACCGGTACGCAGGTAAGCTTCATGGAGCTTTTCGACGGCGACGGCGAAAAGGTAGACGAACTGGAGCGCCGCATCGCCGAAAAGATGGGCATGCGCGCCGTATTCGATGTATCCGGTCAAACCTATCCGCGCAAGCTGGACAGCCGGATTCTTTCCATGCTTTCCTCCATCGCGCAGAGTGCCTACAAATTCGCGCAGGATCTGCGGCTTCTGCAATCCTTCCGCGAAATCGAAGAGCCCTTTGAAAAGAACCAGATCGGTTCCAGCGCGATGGCGTACAAGCGCAATCCGATGCGCTCCGAGCGCATCTGCGCGCTGTCCCGCCATGTGATGGCGCTCACGCAGGATGCGCAGATGACCGCCTGCACGCAATGGTTTGAACGCACGCTGGACGACAGCGCGAACCGCCGCCTTTCCCTGCCCGAAGCATTCCTCGCCTGCGATGGCGTGCTGGAGCTGTACGCGAACGTGGCGAGCGGTCTGGTGGTCTATCCGAAGATGATCGAACGCCGCGTGAATGAAAATCTGCCGTTTATGGCGACGGAGGACATCATGATGGAGGCCGTGCGCCGCGGCGCGGATCGACAGGAAATTCACGAGCGCATCCGCGTGCATTCGCAGGCCGCCGCCGCGCGCATGAAGCAGGAGGGATTGGAGAGCGATCTGATGCAGCGCATTGCCGCCGACCCCGCGTTCCCGCTGGATCACGATCAGCTGACGCACCTGCTCGCGCCCGAAAAATACACCGGCCGCGCCGCGGAGCAGTGCGAGCGGTTCGTAAACGGCGTAATCAGGCCGATCATCGATTCGGCGGAGGATATCGCCGTGGGCGATATACGCATCTGATGCGCACGGACAATTACACCATCGCGCGGGATCGCGCGCACGATCTTTTCCTCGCGTGGGATCAGAACGCGATCATCCGCCGCGCGGGCGTGGACGCGGATTCGAAATACATCTATATTTCCCTGATCGATCAGCGCTGCCGGATCGATCGCGCCACGGGGTGCGTATATCTGCCGGACGGGGAAAGCGCAGGCTACGATGAAACCCTGACGATCTACGATTATCTGTGCCGCACCGATCCGATCCCCGCCGAGGGCGCATGGGTGGCGATGGGCGATCTGCGCCATGTGGGACAGACGCGCCCCTCGGAAAAATCACTGTACGCGCGCGAGGCCGCTTACCTGCAAACGCGGATCGACGATCTGCCGCGGGCGCTTTCCGCGCTGGGCGGCGAAGCGTTTCCGCACGGCGATATCGCCGCCATCGTGCCGATCGTGGGCAGGATGCGCGCCGTATTTCAGTTCTGGGCGGGCGATGATGAATTTCCCCCGAACGCCATGTTCCTGTGGGACGAAAACGCCTGGCAGAAGCTGCGCACGGAAACCATGTATTACGCGATGGGCTGTTTTTTCCGCCGGCTGCGCAAAATTTTGGAATCCATGAATAAAACGGACGATATTTCGTAAGAAAACGCAAGACAAACCTTCCATTGTGTGTTATACTGAATGCAGTAAATATACCGATGGGAGGTTTTTTTGAATATGAACGCAAGCATTCGCGATTACGTAATCGGCATCGAATTCGGCTCTACCCGCATCAAGGCAGTGCTGATCGATGAAAAGCATGTGCCGGTTGCCAGCGGCAGCCACGATTGGGAAAACCAGCTGGAGAACGGCATCTGGACGTACAGCCTGGATGCGATCTGGGCGGGACTTCAGGATTGCTACGCCAATCTGAAGAAGGACGTAATGGAAAAATTCGGCGAAAAGCTGACCCGCGTAAAAGCCATCGGCTTTTCGGCGATGATGCACGGCTACATGGCGTTTAACGCAAAGGATGAGCTGCTTACGCCGTTCCGTACCTGGCGCAACACGATCACCGGCGAAGCGGCGGAAAAGCTGACCGCGCTTCTGCATTACAACATTCCGCAGCGCTGGAGCATCGCGCACCTGTATCAGGCGATTTTAAACGATGAAGCGCACATCCGCGATATCGCGTTTTTCACCACGCTGGCGGGCTACATTCACTGGCAGATGACGGGCGAGCGCGTGCTGGGCGTGGGCGACGCATCGGGCATGTTCCCGATCGATCCCGAAACGGCGGATTATTATCCCGAAATGATCGAAAAATTTGATGCGCTGAACGCGGATCGTCGTTTGGGCTGGAAGCTGCGCGATATCCTGCCCAAATCCCTGCGCGCGGGCGAACCTGCGGGCGTGCTGACCGAACGCGGCGCAAAGCTGCTGGACGTGGACGGCGATCTGGAAGCGGGCATTCCGCTCTGCCCGCCGGAGGGCGATGCGGGCACCGGCATGACCGCCACGAACGCCGTGCGCCAGCGCACCGGCAATATTTCCGCCGGTACATCCGTATTTTCGATGACCGTACTGGAAAAGCCGCTGAAGAACGTATATCCGCAGATCGATCTGGTCACCACGCCTTCGGGCAGCGCGGTGGCGATGGTGCATTGCAACAACTGCACATCCGATCTGAACGCGTGGGCGGGCGTATTCAATGAATTCGCCGCCGCCATCGGCGCAAAGCCCGATGCGAATCAGCTCTACGGCGCGATTCTGAACAGCGCGCTGACCGCCGACGCGGATTGCGGCGGCGTAATGACCTACGGCTATTTCTCCGGCGAACACATCACCGGCTTTGAAGAGGGCCGCCCCGTGCTGCTGCGCAGGCCGAACGCGAACTTCACGCTGGGCAATTTCGCACGCGCCGTGGTATTTTCCGCGCTGGGCGCAATCAAGCTGGGACAGAGCATACTGGACGGCGAAGGCGTGAAGGTGGATCGCATGATGGGGCACGGCGGACTGTACAAAACGCCCGTCGTGGGTCAGAAGCTGACCGCCGCGTGCTTCAACGCCCCCGTTTCCGTAATGAAGACCGCGGGCGAAGGCGGCGCGTGGGGCATCGCGCTGCTGGCGGAATACATGGCGCGCCGCACGGACGGCGAAACGCTGGAGGATTATCTCGATCAGAAGGTGTTCGCCGATATGGAAAGCAGCACGATCGCGCCCGATCCGGTGGACGTTGCGGGCTTCAACAAATTCATGGAGGGCTACAGCGCCTGCCTGAGCGTGGAACGCGCCGCGGTGGATACGCTGAAATAAGGAACCAATCTTTGGGAATATACGTCAAATGGGGGGATCGGCGCTTACGTCGGTTCCCCTGAGATTATTTTTTGGAGCGTATATGCACGATGGGAAAGACAATCAATGTAATCGTACTCATTCTGGGCGTTGCGATGATCGTATACTGGCTGATTCTGGGCATTTGCGTGCGATTCGGTCAATCGATCATGTTTTTATGGCCGCTGGCGGGCGGGCTGTGCATCGCGCGCTTCTTCTGGTGGCAGCACATCTACGCGACGGGCAATTATCCGCCCATGCTGCCGATTCACATCGCGCGGATCGCGCTGGGCGCGCTGCTGCTTGTGTTCTTCGTCGTTGAGGGCGTGATTCTGGCGGGCGGCATGATTGCGCCCGCGGAAAACGCGGATTACATCATCGTGCTGGGCGCGCGCGTAAACCCCGACGGGCCGAGCGGCGCGCTGCGCAATCGCACGCAGGTCGCCTATGAATACTTAATCGATCACCCCGATACCCGCGCCGTGCTCTCCGGCGGGCAGGGCGCGGACGAACCGATGAGCGAAGCGCAGTGCATGTACAACCTGCTGACCGCGCGCGGCATCGATCCGGCGCGGCTGATCATCGAGGATGCATCAGCGGATACCTCCGCCAATCTGGAAAACAGCCGCGCACTGATCGAGCCGGACGCATCCGCCGCGCTGGTGACCAACAATTTCCACATGTTCCGCGCGCGTATGCTGGCAAAAAAAATGGGCTGGTCGGTCGGCGGCGTTCCGGTCGCCACCTCCCCGATCAGCTTCCCCCATTACATGCTGCGCGAATTCGCGGGGGTCGCCTACGAATTCGTGCGCGGCAATATTTAATTCGTTTGGAGCGGCTGCCGAACGCCGGAATTTCCGGCTTTGGAGTGCCGCTTCATCGCTTCGAACGTATCGTCGCTGATGACGTGCTCCATCTTGCACGCGTCCTCGGCGGCGGTTTTTTCATCCACGCCGATGCGCACCAGAAACTGCGTCAGCAGCGTATGGCGTTCATACATTTTTTCAGCGACGGTTCGCCCGTTTTCCGTCAGAGCAATGTATCCGTTTGGATCAACCAGTATATATTTTTCCTTTTTCAGCTTCGCCATCGCTCGACTGACGGCGGGTTTGGAAAATCCCATATAATCAACCACATCGATGGATCGCACCAGATTGGCTTTTTTGGACAGGATCAGTATGGTTTCCAGGTACATTTCTCCAGATTCTTGAAGCTGCATATTCTTCACCTCCCGTGATACATTTCCTATCATAGCACACAATTTCAAAAAAAGCCACAACTTTTTTGGATTCGAGAAAATAACATGGATTTCTGTAAAAAATCTGATTCGCCTATTGACAAGTTACCCGCGATTAACTATAATGTCAGCAGTTAACCGAGGGCAACCGGTTATCGAAAAGGGGGGATACGAATGATGCCGTTATCGCTGGCTTCCGTCGGTGAGGAAAACATCATCAAAAAAGTCGGAGGCAATCCCGATGTGAAGAAGCACCTGGAGGACCTGGGCTTCGTCGTCGGAGGGACTGTGGTGGTGGTAGCCGCCATGGGTGAAAATGTCATTGTAAACGTAAAAGACACCCGAATTGCCATCAATGATGAAATGGCGCGCAAAATCATGGTCTGAAAACAAGGGATGCGCGCAGGAAAGGGAGGAATTTGGAATGAAATCATTGAAAGAAGTCGGAATCGGCGAATCCGCCGTAGTGGTTCGCATTCATGGCGAAGGCGCGATCAAGCGCAGGATCATGGATATGGGCATTACGAAGGGCGTAAAGATCACCGTTCGCAAGCTGGCGCCTCTGGGCGATCCGATTGAAATGACGGTGCGCGGCTACGAGCTTTCCCTGCGGAAGGCGGACGCTGAACTGATCGAGGTCGAATGATTTTTGCATAGAGGTTAACATTAGTCAACCTCAAAGGAGAGGAAAAACCATGAATATCAGAATTGCACTTGCAGGTAACCCGAACAGCGGTAAAACGACCCTGTTCAACGCTCTGACGGGTTCCAACCAGTTCGTAGGTAACTGGCCCGGCGTTACCGTTGAGAAGAAGGAAGGCAAGCTGAAGAAGCACAACGATGTTACCATCACCGACCTTCCCGGCATTTATTCCCTTTCTCCCTACACGCTGGAGGAAGTGGTCGCCCGTAATTATCTGATCAACGAACGCCCCGACGCCATCCTGAACATCATCGATGGTACGAACCTGGAGCGCAACCTGTATCTGACCACGCAGCTGACGGAGCTGGGCATTCCGGTCGTCATCGCCGTGAACATGATGGACGTTGTGCGCAAGAGCGGCGATGTGATCAACATTGCTGAACTCTCCCGCCAGCTGGGCTGCAAGGTTGTTGAAATTTCCGCGCTGAAGGGCGAAGGCGTTATGGAAGCCGCAAAGGCCGCGATCGACGCCGCAAAGGGCGCCAAGACCGTGCCGATGCACAGCTTCTCCGGCGTTGTGGAACACGCCATCGCGCACATCGAGGAAGCCGCGGTGCACACCATGCCCGAAGAACAGCAGCGCTGGTACGCAATCAAGATCTTCGAGCGCGATGATAAGGTCTGCAAGGCACTGAACATTCCCGCTGAAACGATGCAGCACATCGAAGCGGACATCGTTGCCGCCGAAAAGGAACTGGACGACGATGCGGAATCCATCATCACCAACGAACGTTATGTGTACGTCGCTTCCGTCATTAAGGCGTGCAGCAAGAAAAAGAGCATTGGCAAGATGACCACCTCCGATAAGATCGATAAGATCGTCACCAACCGCTGGCTGGGTCTGCCGATCTTCGCGGTCATCATGTTCCTGGTATACTGGATTTCGATGGTGAGCGTCGGCGCTCCCGCGACGAACTGGGCAAACGACGGTCTGTTCGGCGATGGCTGGCATCTGTTCGGCATCGGCTCTGCCGCTTACAACGAAGTGGCTGAGGAATATGCGGATGCTTCTCTGATCGTAGACGGCTACGACGCTTATGTCGAAGAACACGGCGAAGCGCCGGTTGATTCGTTCGAATATGAAGTAGAGGACGAAGAAACGCTGGCCGTTGATATCGAAACCGCCACGATCGAAGATTACGAAGCTGCTGTGGCGACCATGGAAAAAATCGGCGAAGAACCTGATCCCGCTGATTACGGCGTATGGGTTCCCGGCGTTCCGGTACTGATTGAAAACCTGCTGAATGCATTGAACGTTTCCGAAGAGGGCGCGGGCGCTGTCGTGCGCGGCGTGATCCTGGACGGTATCGTAGCGGGCGTTGGCGCGGTTCTGGGCTTCGTTCCCCAGATGCTGGTTCTGTTCCTGCTGCTGGCGATTCTGGAAGCGTGCGGCTACATGGCGCGTATCGCGTTTGTACTCGACCGTATCTTCCGTCGCTTCGGTCTTTCCGGTAAGTCCTTCATCCCGATGCTGATCGGTACCGGCTGCGGTATCCCCGGCATCATGGCGTCCCGTACCATTGAAAATGAGCGCGACCGCCGCATGACCATCATGACCACCACCTTCATCCCCTGCGGTGCAAAGGTTCCGTTCATTTCGATGATCGCCGGCGCGATCTTCGGCGGCTCCGCCTGGGTTGCGGTATCCGCTTACTTCATCGGCATGCTGGCAATCATCGTATCCGGCATCATGCTGAAAAAGACCAAGATGTTCGCCGGCGACCCCGCTCCGTTCGTTATGGAGCTGCCCGCCTACCATCTGCCCACCGTAAAGAACGTACTCCGTTCCATGTGGGAGCGCGGCTGGTCCTTCATTAAGAAGGCCGGTACCATCATCCTGCTGTCCACCATCCTGGTATGGTTCACCTCCTTCTTCGGATTCACCGCAGACGGCTTCCGGATGCTGGCGGAAGAAGAACTGGATCAGTCCATCCTGGCCTCCATCGGCGGCGCAATCTCCTGGATCTTCAAGCCCCTGGGCTTCGGTACCTGGCAGGCGACGGTTGCTTCCATCACCGGTCTGGTCGCCAAGGAAAACATCGTAGGTACGATGGGCATCCTGTACGGCGCCTCCGGCAATGTATACGAAGTGCTGGCGGCAACGTTCACCGGTATCACGGGCTTCTCCTTCATGGTATTTAACCTGCTGTGCGCGCCCTGCTTCGCCGCGATCGGCGCAATCCGCCGCGAGATGAACAACGCCAAGTGGACGTGGTTCGCAATCGCCTATCAGTGCGGTTTCGCCTACGCCGTAGCGCTGATGATCAACCAGTTCGGCTCCGCCTTCACCGGCCACCTGAACGTGATCGGTCTGATCGCCGCGATCGCAGTGCTGGGTTATATGGTGTACATGCTGGTTCGCCCCTACAAGGAGTCTGAACGACTCACCAGTCACTAATCAGAAAGGAAGCATAGATCGTGTCCAACTGGATTTCTGAAAACATCGGTACGATATTCGTTGCCGTACTGCTGCTGGCTGTGGTTGCACTGATTGCCTGTCGGCTGATCCGCAATCGCAAGAAAGGCAAAACTTCCTGCGGATGCGGTTGTGCCCACTGCGCAATGGCCGGAATGTGCCACAAACAGGCGCATACCGATCATCATTAATCGCCCCCCCAACAAAGAGGACCTCCAAATTACTCTCTTTGTATCAGCGGGTGCAAACAGGTGATACTACCCTCGCCTGTCTGCACCCGCACTTTTCAAACGCAGGGCGTTTGATCCCAGCAGCTGCCGCGTAGCACAGACGAACGCTTGCCTCCATAGATTTGAGAGGCAAGCGTTCTTTGTTCCTAGCCTGTTCGAAGTTACTTCAAACTCACGCATGAAAGCCCACTTATTTAAGGCTTTCATGCTTACGTCTTATGAATAATGTTCCTGTCGAATGGTTTCTGGTTCTGTGAAAGGGGCTTCTCTCCCTCAGTCGGCTTCGCCGACAGCTCCCTTCAGCAGTCGCGTAAGGCGGCAAACCTGTTGGTTTGCCGGTCGGCTTTTAGCCGACTGCCGACGGCTCAATCAAAGATTGAGGCGCGGCACCGCTGCTTGCAGCCCGCGACCAGCCCGCGCGAAACCTTCGGTTTCCAGCGCGGCGCTGCCGGAACTTTGCTTTGCAAAGTCTCCGGTGCGTACCATCAGGTGGAGCCAAGAACGATGTACGTTAACCTTGCCTTCCTCTGATGAGGAAGGTGGCAAAACCGCAGGTTTTGACGGATGGAGAGAACCCACGTAAGTTTTGATGCCTTGAATCTATGGGCATCAAAACGCGGGTTTGAGATAAGCCAGAATCGGATAGAAACACAGGATCCATGTCCCTCAAATCTATGGGGACATGGATTCGTCATTCAAAACACGGCAGCAACTGGGTGCAGGCTCAGCCTGCTAACGCGGCAGCTGCTGGGATCAAACGCCCTGCGTTTGGTCGGCACTGCCGACCGAATAATCGATGATGGCGTTGGTAATTTCGCGCAGGTGTTTGCGCTGATCATCGGAAAGATCGCGATCCTGCCCCAGCAGATCATCGTTCAGGGAATCCTGAAGTAAAAGGTTCGGGGAAATTTTAAGCGCGTTGCAGATGGATACCATCGTTTCAAGGCTCGCCCTGCGCGTACCCCGTTCCAGGTGCCCCAGAAACGATACGCTGATATTGGCGGCATTTGCGAGCTCCTGCTGCGTAAGCTTCGCCAGCTTGCGCTGCTGATGTATGCGTTCGCCCAGTTTTGCGTAATCCATCCTGCCACTTCCCCTTATATTCTAAGATTATTATACACTTTCAATCGCTTTATTGTCAAACTTTTTTATTGATGGGCAGTTGCCACGATCGGCAATTCAATGTTATAATAAATACTGAATTTATATCTGTTTCAGGAGCAATCATTTGAAAAAGAAACTGCATTGGCTGTGGGCGCTGCTGATTCAATCTGCGGCGATTCTGCTGCTATCGCTGATCGGCGCGCTGACCCTGTATCTGGGATCGACGCTGCACGCCATCGTGCAATGGGCGATACTGCCCCTCGCGGGCTGCGCATCCGCCTACATCGCCACAATACTTGGCTTGAATAATTATATCGCCTGGATTGCGCCGCCCGCAATGGGCTTTGCGGCGCACCTGATCGTATGGGGCTTTGTACCGAACCCCGGCCCGATTCTGCTGTGCGCGCTGATATCGCTGATCGGCGCGGCGGCGGGTGAGGTTGTAAAAAGACAGAATAACGCAAAAAAGTGAGGAGAGCGAAACCATGGAAAAAGACTTGATATTGACCTGCGACGCCGGTACCACGGGCTGTAAATGTTCCGTATTCAACATAAAGGGTGAAGCGCTGTCCTCCGTGCGCCGCAATTATCCCACGCTGTATCCGCGCCCGAACTGGGCGGAGCAGGACGCCGACCGCATATTGGACGCGGTTTTTGATGGCATTCGGGAGCTGCTGCAGCAGGTCAGCTCCCAGCGCATCGCTTGCGTGGGGCTCAGCGGCACGATGAACGGCTGCATTCCCGTGGACGAGGAAGGCCACGCGCTGCACCCGAACATCATCCATTCCGATAGCCGCACGGGCGCGCAGGTGGAGGAAATCAACAGCGTAATCAATAAATACCACTTCTATACGCTGACCGGCAACCGGCTGGATTCCCACTACACCCTGCCGAAGATCATGTGGTTCAAGGAAAACCTGCCCGATATCTATCGGCGGGCGAAGTGGTTCATGAATATCAAGGACTACATCTACGCCCATCTGACCGGCCGCTTCGGCTTTACGGATTATTCCGATGCATCGCTCACCACGGCGCTGGACATCAATAACAAATGCTGGGCGGCGGATCTTCTGAAGGATCTGAACGTGGATATCGATCGCATGCCGCGCATCATCGCCGGACACGATATTCGCGGCAAGATCACGCGAAACGTGTACTACCGCACCGGACTGATCACCGGCACGCCGGTTGCCATCGGCGGCGGCGACGGCTGCTGCACGGCGCGCGGCGCGGGTCTGGTGGAGCCCGGCAACGCCTATACCTATATCGGCTCCAGCGCATGGGTATCGCAGATATTGCAGCATCCGGTGCTAGATCCCAAGGCGCGCATATTCAATTTCCTCGATGCGGACGGAAAATCCTGCCACGTTTGCGGCACGGTGCAGACCGGCGCGGCGGCATTTGACTGGACGCTGAAAAACCTGCTGGGCAGCGGCGACGCGGGCGCGGATATTTCGCGCATCGAAAATATGGCGCGGCAGGTGCGCCCCGGCGCGGAGGGCGTGCTGTTTCTGCCCACGCTGATGGGATCGCGCACGCCATACTGGGATCCCAACACGCGCGGCGTGCTGATGGGCTTTACGCTGTACCACGATCAGCGCCACATCGCGCGCGCGATCTACGAGGGCATCGCGTTCGCGCTGAACAGCTGTGCTCAGATCATCGCCGAATACGGCGCACCGATCACATCAATGATGCTGGCGGGCGGCGGCGCGCGCAGCGGCCTGTGGCCGGATATCCTGTCCGCCGTGTTCGGGCAGACCACCCGCGTACACCGCGCGCCGGGCGAATGCACATCGCTGGGCGCCGCAATCGTAGCGGGCGTAGGCGCGGGCATTTACGCCAATTATGAAGAAGCCGCCGGCATCGTGCAGGAGCGATCCGTGCATCCGGTGAACCCCGCATGGGCGGCGACATATACGGAAGCCTACGCCATCTATCGCGATATTTATGAACATCTGCGGCCGCTGACCGACCGCATCGCCCAATCGGGCATCGGAGGCTGATATGCGACCTGACCCCGATGATACGCGCCTGTACATCAGCCGCATCCGCCCAATTTATCATCAGCTGTTCAACATCACGCACGCGATCTGCGGCGATAGCCGCCGCGCGGAATACGCCCTGCAATGCGCGATTTTGAATTACTGGCAGGAAACCGCGCGCGCCCAGCGCCGCGAATTCCGCGATGGCCTGCGCAATACGCTGGTACAGACCGCCTTCCGCACCGCGATGGATAAAAGCTCCGCGCCCGGCGAAATCACATGGGACGGATTGAACGCGCGGGGCGATGATCCCGTGCTTGCGCTGATTGGATCGGAAACGCGCGAAATGCGCCGTATGCTGGCGCTGAAATACGGCGTAAATGCCAGCTGCCTGCGCATCGGCCGATTGATGCAAATGGAGCCTGCGCGCGTACAGACCGCGCTGATGCGCTTTGAAGCGCGCACGCGGCGCAGGCTGGGCGGCGTACACGGCGCGAAATACGATGCGCTGATGCGCCGCGCCGTGCGGATGGATTTCGCCGCGCCCTGCGCCGTAGAACCGGACGTAAACGCCGTTCTGCGCGCGTTTCAGGCCGACGCCAGCTCCGCGCCCGTGCATAGCCATACGGCGGCGCATATCCTGCGCTGGGCGCTCACAGGACTGCTGATATTGATCTGCATCGCCGCATTCTGGGTGATCGCGATATTGCTATAATAAAATCGGGGCCGTGAAAAAACGCGATTTCGTTTTTTCACGGCTCCGTCATTGCATCACATCAGCTCCAGCACCACCGAATCCTGCATTTCCAGCCCGATGGGCGTGAGGCGCAGAAAGCCATTTTCGATTTCGATCATGCCATAGTTTTCCAGTTTGCGCACCGCGCGATCGTGCGAAGCGACAAAATCCGTGCCGAACCGCGATTGCCATTCTGCGAGATCCAGCCCGCGCACCGTGCGGGTTTGCAGCATGATCATTTCCTCCATGCAATCATTTTCGGTTCGAATTTCGCGGTTCAGGCGGCGCTCCCCCGCAATATAGCGATCGATCTGCGGTGGATTGGCAAATCGTTCGTTGTTCAGCAGCGAATGCGCCGCGCTGCCCAACCCCAGATATTCGCCGCCCAGCCAGTAATTCAGATTGTGGCGGGATTCATAGCCGATCTGCGCAAAATTCGAAATTTCATACCGTTCAAAGCCGCGCGCGGCGAGCATCCGCACCGCCATGCGCTGCATTTCATTCACCGTATCATCATCGGGCACGATCGCCGCGCCGCGCTGCACGCGATCCGCCATCCGCGTGCCGTCCTCCACGATCAGGCTGTAGGCAGAAATATGGCGAATCGGCAGCGCGCACGCCGCATCCAGCGTATCGCGCCAGATCTGCATGGTCTGCCCCGGCAGGGCGTACATCAAATCCAGACTGATGTTATCAAACCCGCACGCGCGCGCCAGACGCACCGCATCCGCCGCCTGCGCGGGATCATGAATCCTGCCGATGGAGGCAAGCAATCCCGCATCGAAGCTCTGCACGCCGATGGACAGCCGGTTTATGCCCGATTCGCGGTAGGTATCCAGCTTGCGCGCATCGATCGTGCCGGGGTTGGCTTCCAGCGTGATTTCCGCATCATCATCGAATTCCGCGTATGCGCGCAGTTCATTCAGCGCACGCGCGATGCAGCCCGCATCCACCAGGGACGGCGTGCCGCCGCCGAAGAAAACGCTGCGCACCCGATGGGTACACAGCGAATCCGCCCAGCCGCGCATTTCCTCGGACAGGGCGCAAAAATAAGGGGCAATTTGATCCTCCCGCCCCGCGTAGGACGCAAAATCGCAATAATCGCATTTGCGAACGCAAAACGGCACATGGATATAAACGCTCAGGGGTTTCATCTGCGCATTCCTCCGCGCTTTCTTCGATACCGCTTGTGCGCGTGCAGCGCGCGATATCGGACGTAATACAGCCCTCCGCCGCCGATGGCGAGCGCGGCGCACGGAATCCATATCCAGCCGATCCCGCCGCCCGATTTTTCATTCGAAACCGGCTGCGCCGCCACGGCTGCGGTCGCGACAGGCATTTCCGTAATCTGCGGCGCTTCGGTCGGCAGCGGCGTTTGCACGGGCTGCGGCGTAATCACCGGTGCTTCGGTCGGCTGCGCGATCACCGCCTGCGAATCGATATTTTCAAACATATCGTTTTTGCCGGTATCGTAGCCCACCGTGGTGGAATACAGCCCGAACTTGGAATTATCGTATTTGCCGTGCTGCTGCATCTGATAAAATTCCTGCTGGGATACGTGCTGATCATAGCCGATCTTCGCCATTTCCAGCGCCGTTTTGCCATCGAACGCATCGAGCGGCGTATCCCAATCCATCTGAATCGGATTCTGATCGTAGAGATGGATGTACAGCTTCTTCACCTGCCATGCGCCGTAGAGCGCCGCGGAATCCGGAAACTGGGTCGCGTCCGCCGCGCAATCGATGGCATATTGCATGGCGGCGGCGGTAATTTTATGCTGGTTGTGCCCGTATTCGCCGTTCAAATCGTGGGTCACGATCACTTCGGGCTTATATTTGCGAATGCGCTCGGTCAGTTCGCGCACCACGTTTTCGCGGCCGCCCCACAGATCGATGCTCTCCTCCATGCCGGTATTTTTATCCTTCAGATTGATAAACTCCGGATAATTGCGCACGCCCATCGCCCAAAGCCCATTCAGCGCCTCGGCGCGCCTTCTGCGGCCACAGTTCGCCATGTACACCACCACGGTGGGGCGCTGCTCCGCCACGGCGTAATAGGGAATCGTGCCGCCGAACCACAGAAGTTCATCATCCTGATGCGCGGAAACCACCATCAGATCCGCCTTTTCCACGGGCGCATGCCAGAGCTGCGCCGCTTCGGGCAGCGTACCCGCGCTGCACAGCCGCACTTCGGCGATTTCCTGCCCCGCCGCCGTTATGCGCAGCCAGATCGCGCGCGTTTCAGGCAGCAGTTCATAAAAGCTGACGATGCACGGGAACATGCAGGATTGATCGCGGCGGCGCAATTCATTGTTCTGCGCATCGTATTCGATGATTTCATAGCCCTGCGGTTCCATATCCCAATAAATCAGCAATCCGCCCGCATCACCGTCCGGCAGGGTAATCCCGACGGACGCATCCGATCCCGCATAGCTCCACGCAGTATTGAGCTTGTTATCCAGCATATTGCCGGACGTACCCTCGGATACCTGAAAGGAACAGGCGGAGGTAATATCCTGCGCCGCGGGCGCGTTCGTCTGCGCATCCTCCGCATACGCGGGCACGATCAGCGCGGCGCACAGCAGCGCGCACGCGATGATTCTTTGAATCATGGTTTTCATCAATCCATCTTCAGAACCGCCATAAACGCCTCGCTGGGCACCGATACCGTGCCCACCTGACGCATGCGCTTCTTGCCTTCCTTCTGCTTTTCCAGCAGCTTCTTTTTGCGCGTAATATCGCCGCCGTAGCACTTCGCCAGAACATCCTTGCGCAGCGCCTTCACCGTTTCGCGGGCGATCACCTTGCCGCCGATCGCCGCCTGAATCGGGATTTCAAACATCTGCCGCGGGATCGCTTCCTTCAGCTTTTCAGCGATGGAACGTCCGCGCGGATAGGCGCGATCGCGGTGTACGATGATCGAAAGCGCATCGCATTGATCGCCGTTCAGCAGCATATCCAGCTTCACCAGATCGCTCTTGACATAGCCCTTCAGCTCATAATCGAACGAAGCGTAGCCGCGCGTGCGGGATTTTAACTGATCGAAGAAATCATAGATCACTTCGTTCAGCGGCATATCATAGCTCAGCAGCACGCGCCCGCCCTCGATATATTTCATATCGCGGAAAATGCCGCGCTTTTCCTGGCACAGCTCCATGATCGCGCCGGTATATTCCTGCGGCGTAATCACGGAAGCATCCACGAACGGCTCTTCCATCGATTCGATTTCCTGCATGGGCGGCAGATTCGTGGGGTTATCGATCATCACCTGCGTGCCGTCGGTCTTATTGACCTTATAGACCACGCTCGGTGCGGTGGTCACCAGATCCAGATCGAATTCGCGCTCCAAGCGCTGCTGGATGATTTCCATGTGCAAAAGCCCCAAAAAGCCGCAGCGGAAGCCGTAACCCAGCGCCACGGAGGTTTCCGGTTCGTAGGAAAGCGCCGCATCGTTCAGGCGCAGCTTTTCCAGCGCGTCCTTCAGCGCTTCATAATCCGCGCCATCCGCCGGATAGATGCCGCAATACACCATCGGCAGCACCGGCTTATAGCCCGGCAGCGCTTCCGGTGCGGGGTTGTTCGCCAGCGTGATCGTATCGCCCACGTGAATATCGGCGATATCCTTGATCGAAGCGGCGATATAGCCCACCTCGCCCGCGCGCAGTTCATCCTTCGGCGCATAGCCCAGCGGGCGATACGCGCCCACCTCGGTTACATCAAATTCGCACTTGCCCGCCATCATGCGGATGCGATCGCCCACGCGCACCGTGCCGCTCTTGAGCCGCACCGATGAAATCGCGCCGCGGTAATTATCGTAATACGAATCGAAGATCAGCGCCTGCAGCGGGCCGTTCGGATCATCCGTCGGCGCGGGGATTTTCTCCACCACCGCCTCCAGCACATCTTCAATGCCCACGCCCTGTTTGGCGGAAATCAGCGGGCAGCCCTCGGTATCCAGACCGATTTCATCCTCGATTTCCTGCTTGACCACTTCGGGCTGTGCGCTGGGCAGATCGATTTTATTGATCACCGGCAGGATTTCCAGATCGTGCTCCAGCGCCAGATAGACATTCGCCAGCGTCTGCGCTTCGATGCCCTGCGATGCATCCACGATCAGAATCGCGCCCTCGCACGCCGCCAGCGCGCGGGACACTTCATAAGTAAAGTCCACATGGCCGGGCGTATCGATCAGGTTCAGCTCATACGTCTGCCCATTCTTTGCGGTATAATTCATGCGCACGGCCTTCGATTTGATGGTAATGCCGCGCTCGCGCTCCAGATCCATCGAATCCAACACCTGATCGGTCATTTCGCGAAGCTGCATGGCTCCGGTCTTTTCAAGAATGCGATCCGCCAGCGTGGATTTGCCGTGGTCGATGTGCGCGATAATGCAGAAATTTCGAATTTTACTCTGGTCAAACTGGGACAATGCGGTTCCCTCCATGTATATTGCTTCAATATAATGATACATGATGCGCGTAAAAAAATCAAGCCCATCCGCAGTGCGAATGGACTTGAAATGAATCGTTCGTTATGCGGTTTTCCTTTGCAGGAACAGCTGCATCAGAACGACGATGGCAACCAGACCCAGACCGATCGCATCCGTTACGATGCCCGGAATGATCAGGCACAGACCGCCCGCGATGGTCAGAACGCGCTCGATGATGTTCATATCCTTGATCAGATGGCCGGAAAGACCCGCCGCCACGCCGATCATACCGATGGTTGCGGTGATGACGATCAGCACGATATCATACCAGAGGATGTTATCGCCGATGAACAGAATTTCCGGACTGTAGGCGAAGATGAACGGGATGATGAACGCGGCAATCGCCAGCCGCGTGGCGGTAATGCCTGTCTTCATCGGATTGCCCTTCGCGATTGCGGAGCCCGCATACGCTGCCAGCGCCACCGGCGGGGTGATATCGGCCACGATGCCGAAGTAGAATACGAAGAAGTGCGCCGCGATCTTCGGAATGCCCATTTCGATCAGGATCGGCGCGCAGGTCGCTGCCATGATACAATAGTTCGCCGTGGTGGGAACGCCCATGCCCAGCACGATGCAGCATAGCATCGTCAGCAGCAGCGCAAGAAGCGAAGAATGTCCCGCAACGCCCTGTACCAGCGTATTGAACTTGTTTGCAAGACCTGTGATGGAAAGGCTGCCCGCAATCACACCGGCGATACCGCACGCCACGCCTACAGAAATACATCCGCGACCGCCCGCATCGAGCGCTTCAAAGATGTTCTTTACACCGAAGCCGCCCTTGATGCCAAACGTTGCGCAGATTGCATTCCCGCTCGCATTTGTCATTTCCGCACCGCTCTTCTTTTCACGAAGATAGCGCAGCAGATTGTTCACAAAGCCTACGCCGATCGCCATCACGATGGCGATTGCAGCAGAAAACTGCATCGTTTTGGCATTCGTGGAAACCAGCCATACCAGAACAATCAGAGGCAGCAACAGATAGGTATCTTTGATCAAGTATTTGATCCGCGGCAGCTGATCCTTCGAAATGCCCTTCAGACCCAGCTTCTTGGCTTCCAGATGCACCGCGATGAAGATGCCGAGGAAGTACAGGATGGCGGGCAGGATCGCGCGCACGATGATGTTGGAATAGGGCACGCCCACGTATTCCGCCATCAGGAACGCCGCAGCGCCCATGACGGGAGGCATGATCTGGCCGCCGGTGGAAGCGGATGCTTCTACCGCGCCCGCGAAGTCCGCCTTGTAGCCGGTCTTTTTCATCATCGGGATGGTGACGGAACCGGTGGTTACGGTATTGCCGACGGAGGAGCCGGAAACCATGCCGCACAGCGCGGAGGATACGACCGCAACCTTCGCGGGGCCGCCCGCGAAGCGGCCGCACAGGCAGTTCGCCAGTGAAATGAAGAAATCCGCGATGCCCGTGCGCTCCAAAAACGCGCCAAAGATGATAAACACCACAATGTACTTGGAACAGACGTCTACCGGCGTGGAAATTACGCCGCTGTCGCCATAGAAAAGATTGTAAATCAGGTTCGCCGCGCCGAATCTCGGATTCCATGTTTTGATCGTGGCATAAATCACAAACACACCCGCGACGCACAAAATCGGAATGCCAACGCTTCTGCGGCACAATTCGGCTAGCACCAGAATGCCCACTGCACCGATCACAATGTAAGCCGGAACCTTCAGAACGCCCTTCGCCAGATTATTAAGCATGACTGCATTGAAGGCATAGAACATATAGCAGCCAACGCCGACCACCATCAGTATAATGTCATACCACGGAATGTGGTTGACGCGCACATGTCCCTTCTTTGCAGGAAAGGTCAGAAAGCCGATCAGAATAATACAGCCGATGAAGGAAGCCTTTCGCGCCTTTTCATCCATATTGGCAAACAGAGTTACGTACAGGCAGAACAGGGAAAACAGCACCGTGATGGCGCCGACGATGATCTTCGGCACACCCTCCCAGACGCGCGTATTGGATTCCCGATCGTATTTTCGCATTATCGCATCAACATCCGCAGCGGTGCCCACTTCGGCATTGTCCGTCTGGCTGGCATTGATCTTCGGATCCTTTTCAGAATTCATTCATGCTCCTCCTATCCTTTTTAATGGATTCCAGACATGGCAAGGGACTATGGCGAAGCAGTTTCGCCGTAGTCCCACAGGCTGCCGCTGCAAACCTTTGCGGTTTCTTGGCGGCTATTTGCGCCCTTTTATGCCATTGTTTTCGCACGATTACCCGCGCGATCTTACTGCCAGATTATTCCGCGGTCTTAACTTCGATGCCCTTTTCCGCGAAATACTTGGCTGCGCCCGCATGATAGGGCAGGCCGCATTCGGAAGCATATTCCAGATCCAGTTCTTCGCCCTTCGCGTGCTGTGCCGCGATGGCTTCCTTGTTTTCAAAGATGGTGGAAACGATGGTGTAGGCTTCCTCTTCGGTCACATCGCCATTGGCAATGATGATCGCCTTTACCGCCACGGTGGTCACGTCCTCATCGATGCCCTGATAGGTACCGGCGGGGATGGTGCATTCGGTGTAAGCGCCGTTCAGCTCCTTCAGCTTCGCGATGTGTTCCTCGTCCAGACCAACCAGATAGGCACCCTTGGTCGCGCACAGATCGACAACCGCCGTGGTGGGTGCGCCCGCAACGACGAACGCCGCATCGATCTTGCCATCCTTCAGCGCTTCCGCAGAATCACCGAAGCTCAGGTACTGCGCTCTGATATCTTCTTCGGTCATATCATATGCCGCCAGGAAGTCCATCGCGTTGAAGTACACGCCGGAGCCGGCCGCGCCGATGGATACGTTCTTGCCGCGCAGATCGTCCATGGATTTGATTTCGGGATTGCAGGTAACCAGCTGCACAGTTTCATTGTATAACGCTGCCAGCGCGGTAAAGCTGGTGATCGGGTTGCCTTCATATTTTTCGAAACGAATGCCGTTATACGCATAGTAGGCAACGTCGCTCTGCACAAAGCCAAGCTGTTCCAGACCCATATCCAGATCATCGATGTTTGCGGCGGAGCCGTTACCGGCGATCGCCGTGATCTCAACATCCGAATTGTTGGACACATACTGCGCCAGAACGCTGCCGAACGCATAGTAGGTGCCGGAAGTGCCGCCGGTGGTGAAGGTCAGCTCCGCCATTGCGGATGCGCAGGCGATGGTCATAACCAGCGCCAGCAGGATTGCCAAGGTCTTCTTCATATTGTTTTACCCCCTATTATTCTGAATCGTACAAAGAAGCAGGTACAATTCTTTTACATGTAATATTATACACGAAACACGAGGCGTACGCAAGGGTTTTCGGGCGTTTTTTTGTAAAGTATTGCATTTTGAGTTAATTGTCGTACCAATTTCAGCATTTTTGCAGGAATCTCCAATTTTAAATGCAAAATGCACCCCGATTCAGGGTGCATTTTGCGGTTTTTAATCCATTTTTTCAGGATAAACCTGTTCAAGAATCAATTTCTTAACACAACTGCGCGCCATTTCGCGGTCGCTGGCGTAGGTCATGCCAAACCATGCATCCTGCGTGGGCAAAACGCGCACGTCGCCCCTGCCCTGTTTCAGCATTTGCGCGATGATTTCCGGCAGCAAAAATTCTGCGGTCTGCGCGTTTTCCGCCGTCAGGCTGCGCAAAAACGGTGCAAATCCTTCGGACAGATAATCGATGAATTCGGCGGGCAATCCCCAGATATTCATCGAAACGATGGACGCGGGATCGATCGCACGTCCATCCACACTGGGCAGTCCGTTTTCAATGCGAATGCCGCGCGTTTCACAAATGCCGGTCAGCATTCCATCCTGCACATTGCAAACGCCGCGCGTCACCGCGCCGCTCGGCGACAGCGTTTTATCCAGAACGTAGCCCGCCATGCACGCGTGCAGCCGTCCATCCCGTTTTTTCGGCGATTTCAGAAACGCCGCCACATCGTAAAACGCCTGCGCGCCGTAATAATCATCGGCGTTCAGCACGCAGAACGGCTCATGAATCACGTTCCGGCACGCCAGCAGCGCCTGCCCCGTGCCCCACGGCTTCCGCCGTCCATCCGGCACGGCAAAGCCGTCCGGCAGATCATCGATCTGCTGATACACATACTGCACATCGCAGCGCTTTTCCATGCGCCTGCCGATGCGATCGCGGAATTCCGCTTCAATATCGCGGCGAATGATAAATACAATCCGATCAAAGCCCGCCTTCAGGGCATCGTATGCCGCGTAATCCATCAGCACTTCGCCGTTTGGCCCCACGGGTTCGATCTGTTTGATCCCGCCGCCGAAGCGCGAGCCGAAGCCCGCCGCCAGAAATGCAAGGGTTATGCTCATATTTCACCTCTATATTTATGTATGTTATTGCGCCTCGCCGTGCGCCATTTCCAGCACCTCCCAGATCCTTTGCAGATCATCGGCGCTGTAATAAAACAGGGTCAGCTTGCCGCGCTCCTGCGTGCCGTCCAGCTTTGCACGCGTTCCGAAAAGCTCCCGCGCCATGCTCTCCAGATTGGTAAACTGCCGGTCGCGCGGCGCTTTTTTCGGTTCCTCCTCCGTCTTTACCGGCTGCGCGCAGATGCGCTCCAGCTGGCGCACCGACCAGCCCTGCTGCACCGTGAGATTCGCCAGCTGTACCTGCCGCTTGCGATCCACGCCCGCCAGCGCGCGCGCATGTCCCGCGGACAGCTTGCCATCGATCACCATCTGCTGAACCGCATCCTCCAGCGTGAGCAGGCGCAGCAGGTTTGCCAGCGCACTGCGGCTCTTGCCCAGCCGTTCGGCGGCGCGCTCCTGCGTAAGACCGCCCTCCTCCATCAGGCGGCGCACGCCGCGCGCTTCTTCAATGGCGTTCAGATCATCGCGCTGCAAATTTTCAATCAGCGCCGCTTCCAATTGGCGCTGCTGATCCCAGTTGCGCACGATGGCGGGAATCATTTCCAGCCCCGCCATTCTGCACGCACGATAGCGGCGCTCGCCCGCGATGATGCGATAGCGGCCGTCCGTTTCACACACCACGATGGGCTGAATCACGCCCACCGATTCAATCGAGGCCGCCAGTTCGCGCAGCGCATCCTCGTCAAACGTGCGGCGCGGCTGATCGGGATTCGGATCGATCATGTAAATCGGCAGATCGCGCACCGCGTCCACGGGCGCGGCATCCTGCACAGGTGCTGCCTCCGGCTTTACTTCCGCCTGCGGCGCGACCACATCTTCGCCCAGCAGCGCGCCCAATCCGCGCCCCAAGCCGCGCTGAATTTTCTTTGCCATGATCAAACGCCCTCCCTTTGCATCAGTTCGTCCGCCAGATTTGCATACGCCTTCGCGCCGATGCAGCGCGCATCATATGCGCCGATCGGCATTCCATAGCTGGGCGCTTCGCTCAGGCGAACGTTGCGCGGAATCATCGTTTCAAATACCTCGTTCGAGAAATGCGCGCGCACCTCCTGCACCACCTGCGCGCACAGGTTCGTGCGCGAATCGAACATCGTGAGCAGGATGCCGCAGACCGCCAATTCCGGATTCAGCTTCCGGCGCATCAGCTTTACGGTGTTCATCAGCTGTCCCAGTCCTTCGAGCGCGTAATATTCGCACTGAATCGGAATCAGCACGCTGTCCGCCGCGGTGAGCGAATTGATGGTCAGCAGGCTGAGCGAGGGCGGACAATCGATCAGTATATAATCATACTGATCGCGCAGCGGTGCGAGCGCGTTTTTCAAAAGCTGTTCGCGGTCCGCAACGCCCACCAGTTCGATCTCCGCGCCCGCCAGTTCGATGGCGGTGGGCAGCAGATCCAGCGCGCCGAAATCGGTGTGCAGCACAGCCGATTGCGCGTCTGCATTGCCGATCAGCACATCATAGATCGTGTATTTGCCTTCCCCCGCCTTGCCCAGGCCGCTGGTGGCGTTGCCCTGCGGATCGATATCCGCCAGCAGCACGCGCTTGCCCTTTTCGGCAAGGTATGCCGAAAGATTTACCGACGTGGTCGTTTTCCCCACGCCGCCCTTTTGATTCGTTACAGCTATGATCTTTCCCACCGTAATTATCTATGCTCCATAAATATACTTATTCCAATTCTATCTTATTATAGCGTAAAGGTTCGGAACATACAAGTGTTCCGAACCCATCCACAAACAAAAGTCAAAATCTGACGGATTTATACAATAAAAAGAGCACCAGCGTATAATGCCGATGCTCATTTTGATAATTGTTGATTAGACCAGCTCGAGAATTACCATCTCGGCAGCGTCGCCGCGACGGGGGCCCATCTTGACGAGGCGGGTATATCCGCCGCCCTGGCCCTTTTCTTCCGCGCGCTTCTTATACTTCGGAGCGATTTCGCGGAAAAGCTTTTCCACAACCTGATGCTTAACCTGCTTCTGGCGAGCCTTGAAGTCGTCCTTATCCTCGTCCTTATTCTGAACGGCGGGGATATCGTACAGAACCTTCATGACGCGG
>CAKUKP010000043.1 GCA_934663625.1 uncultured Clostridia bacterium | reverse complement strand
TCCGTAACCTGCGTTTCATCGATCGCGCCCGCGCCGACCAGCGATGCGCATTGATCCAGCATGCCGTTGACCACGCGAACGCCGTCGTTTAAGCCGGTCATGCGCATGGCGTCTGCGCACAGACCGCCCACGATGTACTGCGAATCGTGCAGCTCGGGCAGCTTTGCGGCGTCGATGCCCGCGGCATTCAGAAGATCGTCCTCCCAGCGGCAGGTGCGGATGTTGAAATAGCCGCTGCAGCTTTGCGTGGAATTTTCGCCCACACGCCTTCCGCTCAGGCGATAGATGATGTATTCCTTGATCAGCAGAAAGGTTTTCGTCGCGCGGTAGCGTTCGGGCTCGTGCTTCTGCATCCAGTTCAGCTTCAAAAGCGGCATGACGGGATCGAAGCCCGTGTTGCCGGTCGCGGCATAGAGCTTGTCCAGCGGATATTCCGCCGTAAAGCGGCTGCATTCCTCCTGTGGGCGGGTATCGAGCCAGACGATGGCGTTTCCGATGGCGTTTCCATCGCGATCCAGCGCGATCAGCGTTTCCGCCTGACCGGTCACGCTCACGCCTTCCAGCGTATCGCGGCCGCCGAAGCGTTCCAGCAGTTCATTGATGGCGGATACGGTCTTTTCCCAGTACAGCTCCGCCGGATGTTCGATGAAGCCCGGCTGGGGATAGCTGTACGTCCATTCGCGGCTGACCACGCCCAACTCGCGCAGATTTTCATCATAGAGTGCGGCCTTCAGCGCCGTCGTGCCGTAATCCAGAGATAGAATCGTTGCGGCCATGTGCTTGCCTCCGTTATTTCGCGTTGCGCTCGTCATACGCCTGGCGCGCAGCCTGGAACATTTCGCGGATCATCTTCGCGGGATCCTTGGCCTTGCAAACCGCGCTGGAGGAGCCGGTGGCGTCCGCGCCCGCGCGGATTACGCGGTATACGTCGTCCGCGTTGGAAATGCCCGCACCCTGCAATACATAAATGGAAGGATCTACATCCTTGACCGCCTTGGTGGACGCAAGCACGTATTCTTCATCGGATGCGGTGCCGGTGCCGATCAGCTCGGAAGGCTCCGCCACGATAATATCGGGGCCGAGGCGCGCGATCGCGCTGGCTTCCGCGATGGAATCCGCGCACACGATGGAGAACAGGCCGACCTCGCGGCAGCGCAGGATGCACGCGCGAATGTCCGCGATCTTGCTTGCGCATTCAACGTGGTTCAGCATCGCGCCGGATGCGCCCGCCGCCTTAACGGCTTCCGCCAGAATGCTGCCCTGACCGCGTCCCACCGGAATGGGATCGATCTTCTGCGCGCAGATCAGCAGGCCGTTTGTGTTCTGGGCGATCAGATGAATGTCCGTCAGCTGCGGCGTGAAAATGCAGGTAATGCCGAATTGCTTCGAAGCTGCTTCCGCCGCCTTGGCGAGCGCCAGCGCCTCATCGCCGTACATGTAGGCCTTCGGACCGATCTCGAAAAAGGGAGCCTGAATGTGGAATGCCATGTTGTTTCCTCCTGTAATATTAATTTCGCAAATAAAAGAAAAGAAAAAGCAAAATACATGTAGGAATGATACTTGCTTACACTTCCGTACTTTTTATAATAGTACCACGAAACCCGCGCAATTTCAAGTAGAAATTCTGAAAAACAATTTCGTTAAATGGAACCCGATGCGCAAAATCGCAGAACTTTTCATATACAAAATCATCCGAAAGAAAAGAATACGATCAAAAGAAAGAAATGCGAAAGAAACGCGCGGCGCGCAAAAGGAGAATTTCTGTTTTTCCGGAAAGGCGTTTCAAGCATATTTCTGACTACCATTTTGACTACCACTTTGACTGCCATCCGGTTTGAAAAACGATCAAAATGCGCGGATTTCGCGGCGGCGTCCAGAGGCCGCATACAAAGAAAAACCCCCGAAAACCCCTGAAAATACGGGGTTTTTGAGGGTTTTTGGGTGGCGTGCCATGCGCGATTCGAACGCGCGGCCTTCAGAGTCGGAGTCTGACACTCTATCCAGCTGAGCTAATGGCACACGAACAGATGTATTATACCGCATCCGCGGCGCGATGGCAAGGGGATTGCGAAAAGTTTGACCGGAAAGTTACAATTCGCCCGCGGAAAATCGCGGTGTGCGCATTGCCGACTTCGCTGCGGCGTGGTAAAATGAAGCGGGTGATGCAATGAATACGTTTGAACAGGATATGGCGCTGTCGGTGCGGATTGCGCAGGCCGTGCGTGATGCGGGCGGGTGCGCGCGCTATGTGGGCGGCTTTGTGCGCGACCGGCTGATGGGAATCGAATGCAAGGATATCGATATCGAGGTCAGCGAAATCGCGCCAACGGAGCTGCGGCACGCGCTGAGCGAAATCGGAGATATATATGAAAAGGGCGCGTCGTTCGGCGTGCTGGGCGTGCGCGGCAGCGATATCGATATCGCCATGCCGCGCACGGAATCGCGCACGGGCGCGCGGCACACCGATTTTGATGTGTGTGTGGATCCGTACCTGCCGCCGCGCGAGGCGTGCCGCAGGCGCGATTTTACGATCAACGCCATGATGCAGGATGTGCTGACCGGCGAAATTCTGGATTTTTACGGCGGACGGCGGGATCTTGCGGATCGCGTGATTCGCTGTGTGTGCCCCGAAACCTTTGTGGAGGACGCGCTGCGGGCGTTTCGCGGCGCGCAGTTCGCCGCGCGGCTGAATGCGCGGATTGACGATGCGACGCTTGCGCTGTGCCGCGGGATGGACGTGACGCAATTATCGGTGGAACGCATATTCGGCGAAACCGAAAAGGCGCTTTTGAAGGCGGAGCATCCGTCCATCTATTTCGAATCCTTGCGCCGCATGGATCATCTGAAGGAATTCTTTCCGGAGATTCAGGCGTTGATCGGCGTGCCGCAGAATCCGAAATTCCATCCGGAGGGCGATGTATTTACGCACACGATGCTGGTGCTGGACAGCGCGGCGGCGCTGCGGGGTCAGGCGCGTCAGCCGCTTACCTTTATGCTGGCGGCGCTGATACACGATGTGGGCAAGATCGCGGCGACGCAGGTGCAGGCGGACGGGCGGATTACCGCCTACGGGCACGAGGTGCTGGGTCTGCCCGACGCGGAGCGCCAGCTGCGCCGGATTACGAATAACAAGCAGCTGATCGCGGGCGTTCTGAATCATGTGCAGCTGCATATGCGCCCGAATATGCTGGCGGGGGCGAATTCCAAAAAACGCAAGAGCCGCGAAATGTTTGATCTTTCCTGCTGTCCGGAGGATCTGATTCTGCTGTCCCGCGCCGATGCGAGCGGCAAGCTGGACGCCCCTTACGATGCACGATACGAAGCATGGCTGCGGCTGCGCCTGCGCGATTATTACGATTGCGTCGCGCGGCCGATGGTGACGGGGAAGGATCTGATCGCGGAGGGGATCGCGCCCGGAATCGGCTTTGCGGAGGCGATTCAGCGCGCCCGGCACCTGCATTTTTCGGGGTTGGAGAAGCAGAACGCGCTCAAGCAGGTGCTTGCAGAACTGAAAATGCAGGAAAAACTGCAAAATAAATAAGAAAATGCAACGAATAAACCGCAAAAATCAAAGCGGCGGCGCCGGAAAATGGACGGCTCCGCCGCTTTGCATTGTAAAATTTTGGATAAACAGGGAAATTTCCGCGAAAAACCCCTTGGAAAGGGATGTGTATGTGCTTGACATTCAGAAAATCACATGATATACTACTATATTGAATTAATATGGACGAAAGTACGCTTCTGGCTGGTGAGTTTGCCAAAACTGCACAAAAACATCTTAAATTCGGGGTGTTTGCGGCTGGATAATTGAAGGTTTATCACAAATATAACCTTCGCGGTACATTCGTTGTCAATGGGCAGCCGCCCGTGCCTGTGCCGGCGGTGCTGCAAATAAAGATAGGGGTGATTGAAGGTATGGTTCATCCGGTGCAAATGGGCAAGCGCACGCGAATGAGTTTTGCCCGCATTGAAGAGGCGCTGGCAGTACCCGATCTGATTGAGGTGCAGAAGAATTCGTACAAGTTCTTTCTGAAGGAAGGCCTTCGGGAGGTTCTGGCGGACGTTTCTCCGATCACCGATTACAGCGAAAGCCTGATTCTGGAATTCACGGATTATTCGCTGGACGACAAGCCGAAATACACGGTAGAAAAGTGCAAGGAGCGCGACGCGACCTATGCCGCGCCGCTGAAGGTTACGGTTCGCCTGACCAACCGCGATACCCATGAAATCAAGGAATCCGAAGTGTTCATGGGCGATTTCCCGCTGATGACCGAGCACGGCACCTTCATCATCAACGGCGCGGAGCGCGTTATCGTATCCCAGCTGGTTCGCTCTCCGGGCGTATATTATTCCAAAACCATCGATAAGACGGGCGCGTATCTGTATTCTGCGCAGATGATCCCGAACCGCGGCGCATGGATCGAATATGAAACCGATTCCAACGGCGTTGTTTTCGCGCGCATCGACCGCGCGCGCAAGCTGCCCGTTACCGTGCTGCTGCGCGCCATGGGCGTGGAAACCGATGAAGAAATTATCCGCCTGTTCGGCGATGACGAGCATGTTTCCGCCACCATCACCCGCGATGCGCCTTCCGTAAATGATAAGGGCGAGCCGCGCTATAAGTCCCGCCGCGAACAGGCGCTGATTGAGATCTACAACAAGCTGCGTCCGGGCGAGCCGCCGTCGGTAGAATCCGCTACCAACCTGATCAACGCGCTGTTCTTCGATCCCAAGCGCTATGATCTGGCGCACGTTGGCCGCTATAAATATAATAAGAAGCTGGCGCTGGCGCTGCGCATCTTCAACCGCGTGCCCGTAGAGGACGTTGTGCATCCCTACACCGGCGAAGTGCTGGCGGCCGCGGGCGAGCCGATTTCCCGCGAACAGGCGGAAAACATCCAGAACGCGGGCATCAACGATGTGGTTGTGCGCATCGGCGATCGCGATGTGCGCATCATCGGCAACAATTTTGCGTTCATCAAGCCCTTCCTGGAGAATTACGACGCCGCGCTGTACGCGCAGTATGACGAGGACGAAATCCGCTTCTCCGAGCGCGTGCATATTCCCACGCTGGTCAGCCTGCTGGAGCGCGTGCGCGAGGACGGCCTTCCGCTGAATCAGGCGCTGAAGGAATCCGCCAAGGCGCTGATGCCGAAGCATGTGCTGGTGGATGATATCATCGCATCCGTTTCCTATCAGTTCGGTCTGTTCAGCGGCATCGGCGAAATCGACGATATCGATCATCTGGGCAACCGCCGCCTGCGCAGCGTGGGCGAACTTCTGCAGAACCAGATTCGCGTGGGCATGTCCCGTCTGGAGCGCGTAGTTAAGGAACGCATGGCGATTCAGGATCTTGAAAAGGTGCGTCCGCAGGATCTGATCAACATCCGCCCCGTATCCGCCGCGATCAAGGAATTCTTCGGATCTTCCCAGCTTTCCCAGTTCATGGATCAGCCGAACCCGCTGGCGGAGCTGACGCATAAGCGCCGTCTGTCCGCGCTGGGTCCGGGCGGTCTGAACCGCGATCGCGCGTCCTTCGCCGTTCGTGACGTACACTATTCGCATTACAGCCGTATCTGCCCGATTGAAACGCCTGAAGGCCCGAACATCGGTCTGATCGGTTCTCTGGCCACGTATGCGCGCATCAACGAATACGGCTTCATCGAAGCGCCGTATCGCCGCGTGGACAAGGCCACCGGCGTTGTAACCGATATTATCGATTACATGACCGCCGATGAAGAAGATAAATACACCATCGCCCAGGCGACCGAGCCGCTGGACGAAGAGGGACATTTCGTACATGAGCGCGTGACCGTGCGCCGCCGCGAGGAAACCGTCGAGGTGGAAAAGGATCACGTGGATTACGTGGACGTTTCCCCGCGCCAGCTGATTTCCGTCGCTACCGGCATGATTCCGTTCCTGGAGAACGACGATGCGAACCGCGCGCTGATGGGTTCCAACATGCAGCGCCAGGCGGTTCCGCTGCTGTGCCCCGAAGCGCCGCTGGTCGGCACCGGCATTGAATACAAGGCCGCGTGCGATTCCGGCGTGGTGCTGCTCTCCCGCGAGGCGGGACTTGTGACCCGCGTGACCGCTGACGAAATCGTGATTCGCGATGATGCGGGCGTGGAGCACATGTATCATCTGAGCAAGTTCACCCGTTCCAACCAGGGCACCTGCATCAACCAGCATCCCATCGTTTCCGAGGGCGAACGCGTGGAAGCGCGCCAGCCCATCGCGGATGGCCCGTCCACCGATCACGGCGAAATTTCGCTGGGCCGCAACGCGCTGATCGGCTTCATGACGTGGGAAGGCTACAATTACGAGGACGCGGTTCTGCTGTCTGAACGCCTCGTCAAGGAAGATATGTACACCTCGATCCACATCGAGGAATATGAATCCGAAGCCCGCGATACCAAGCTGGGGCCGGAGGAAATCACCCGCGATATCCCCGGCGTAGGCGAGGACGCGCTGCGCGATCTGGACGAGCACGGCATCATCCGCATCGGCGCGGAAGTGCGCGCCAACGATATTCTGGTCGGCAAGGTTACGCCGAAGGGCGAAACCGAACTGACGGCGGAAGAGCGCCTGCTGCGCGCGATCTTCGGCGATAAGGCGCGCGAGGTGCGCGATACTTCGCTGCGCGTGCCGCACGGCGAATTCGGCATCATCGTGGATGTGAAGATCTTCACCCGCGAAAATCGCGACGAGCTTTCTCCGGGCGTAAACCAGATGGTTCGCGTGTACATCGCGCAGAAGAGAAAGATCTCCGTCGGCGATAAGATGGCCGGCCGCCACGGCAACAAGGGTGTTGTTTCCCGCATTCTGCCCGAAGAGGATATGCCCTTCCTGGCCGACGGCACGCCGCTGGACATCGTGCTGAACCCGCTGGGCGTACCTTCCCGAATGAACATCGGTCAGGTGCTGGAAGTGCATCTGGGTCTGGCAGCGAAGGCGCTGGGCTGGCACGTCGCCACGCCGGTATTCGACGGCGCCCGCGAGGAGGACATCATCGATATGCTGGATCGCGCCGCCGCGAAGGAGGATGGCCCGCTCTACGATGAAAAGGGTCGTCCGCTGATCCAGTTCAGCAAGATCGGCATTAACCGCACCGGCAAGCTGTGGGTATACGACGGGCGCACCGGCGACCGCTTTGATAACCCCGTAACCGTCGGCTATATGTACTACCTGAAGCTGCACCATCTGGTTGACGATAAGATTCACGCCCGTTCCACCGGCCCGTACAGCCTGGTTACCCAGCAGCCGTTGGGCGGCAAGGCGCAGTTCGGCGGTCAGCGCTTCGGCGAAATGGAAGTTTGGGCGCTGGAAGCCTACGGCGCGAGCCATGTGCTGCAGGAGATTCTGACCGTCAAGTCGGATGATACCATCGGCCGCGTCAAGACCTACGAAGCCATTGTGAAGGGCGAAAACATCCCCGATCCGGGCGTGCCGGAATCCTTCAAGGTACTGGTTAAGGAATTGCAGTCCATCGCGCTGGACATCAAGGTGCTCAACGCGAACAAGGAAGAGATCGAAATCCGCGAGCTGGACGACGATATCTATGCCAACGAGAGCGAATTCAAGGATGAACTCGTGCCGCAGCCCACGCCCGAAGCGTTTGCCGAGGAAGAAGAGGCCGTCGCCGAGGACTTCGATTTCGACGAGCTGGAGTTTAACGATGACGATCTTTCGCTGGACGATGATTTCTAATCCCACGAACTGCTGTGCATAAGGTGTGGCCGGCGCTTGCCGCGCCGGTACACGCCGGGTCTTATATAGAAGGGAGAGAGCTCCTTGTTTGAATTGACAAATCTGGATTCCATTCAAATTGGTCTGGCGTCGCCGGAAAAAATCCGCGCATGGTCGCACGGCGAAGTTACCAAGGCGGAAACCATCAATTATCGTACCCTGAAGCCGGAGCGCGACGGTCTGTTCTGCGAGCGTATCTTCGGGCCCACCAAGGACTGGGAATGCAACTGCGGTAAGTACAAGCGCACGCGCTTCAAGGGCGTGATCTGCGATAAGTGCGGCGTTGAGGTGACGAAGGCGAAGGTTCGCCGCGAACGCATGGGTCACATCGAACTGGCGGCGCCGGTATCCCATATCTGGTATTTCAAGGGCATTCCGTCCCGCATGGGCACGCTTTTGAACATCAGCCCCCGCGCGCTGGAGCAGGTATTGTATTTTGCCAGCTACATCGTACTGGATCCCGGCGATACCGCCGTGACCAAGCTGCAGAAGCATCAGCTGCTGACCGAAGCCGAATATCAGAAGAAGCGCCAGCAGGCCGAGGAAGCGGGCTTTGATTTCCGCGTGGGCATCGGCGCGGAAGCGGTTCGCGAAATGCTGCTGGAGCTGGATCTGGACAAAATGAACAAAGAACTGCGCGACGAACTGGAAGCGCTATCCGCCCGCGATTCCAAGCGCGACAGCGAAGGCCAGAAGCGCCAGCGCATCATCAAGCGTCTGGAAGTTGTCGAAGCGTTTCGTCAGAGCGGCAACAAGCCCGAATGGATGATCATGGATGTTGTGCCCGTGATCCCGCCGGAGTTGCGCCCGATGGTACAGCTGGACGGCGGACGCTTTGCCACCGCCGATCTGAACGATCTGTATCGCCGCGTGATCAACCGCAACAACCGCCTGAAGCGGATGCTGGAAATGGGCGCGCCGGACATCATCGTTCGCAATGAAAAGCGCATGCTGCAGGAAGCGGTAGACGCGCTGATCGATAACGGCCGCCGCGGCCGCCCCGTGACCGGCGCGGGCGGACGACAGCTGAAATCCCTGTCCGATCTGCTGCGCGGCAAGCAGGGGCGTTTCCGTCAGAACCTGCTGGGCAAGCGCGTTGACTATTCCGGACGAAGCGTTATCGTCGTCGGCCCCAGCCTGAAGCTGTATCAGTGCGGTCTGCCGAAGGAAATGGCGCTGGAACTGTTTAAGCCCTTCGTAATCGAACGGCTGGTAAATCAGGGCCTTGCGGTGAACGTAAAGACCGCCAAGCGCTCCGTCGAGCGCCTGCGCCCCGAAGTCTGGGATGTGCTGGAAAACGTAATTCACGATCATCCGGTGCTGCTCAACCGCGCGCCTACGCTGCACCGTCTGGGCATTCAGGCGTTTGAGCCGATTCTGGTAGAAGGCAAGGCGCTGAAGCTGCACCCGCTGTGCTGCACCGCGTTCAACGCCGACTTCGACGGCGACCAGATGGCCGTTCACGTACCGCTTTCCATGGAAGCGCAGGCGGAAGCCCGTTTCCTGATGCTGGCGGCGAACAATATCCTGAAGCCGCAGGACGGCAAGCCCGTTATCTGCCCGACGCAGGATATGGTTCTGGGCTGCTATTATCTGACCATGATTCACGATGGTCTGACCGGCACCGGCAAGTATTTCACCGATGTGGATGAAGCGCTGATGGCGTATGGAACCGGCGAACTGGCGCTGGAAGCGCCCTGCCACATCCGTATGACCAAGACCATCGACGGCGAACAGGTGAGCCGCATCGTGGATACCACCATCGGCCGCGTGATCTTCAATCAGGCGATTCCGCAGGATATGGGCATGCAGAAGCGCGAAACCGTGGATGATATGTTCAAGCTGGAAATCGATGAAGTGGTCGGCAAGAAGCAGCTGGCGAAGATCGTTGATAACTGCTATCGCGCGCACGGCGTGACCGTCACCAGCCGCATGCTGGATGATATCAAGGCGCTGGGCTACAAGTATTCCACCCGCGCGGCGCTGACCGTTTCCGTTGCCGATATCATCGTGCCCCCGTCCAAAAAGGAAATCCTGAAGGCGGCGGAGGATCAGGTGCATCGCATCGAACGCGAATTCAAGCGCGGTCGTATGTCCGAAAACGAACGCTATTCCGCGGTCATCAAGATCTGGGAAAATGCGACGAACGATGTTACCAAGGAAGTTCTGGCGAACCTCGAAAAGTTCAATCCTATCAACATGATGGCGGATTCCGGCGCGCGTGGTTCTACGAACCAGATTCGTCAGCTGGCGGGTATGCGCGGTCTGATGGCTTCCCCGACAGGAAAGATCATCGAACTGCCCATCAAGGCGAACTTCCGCGAAGGTCTGTCCGTTCTGGAGTTCTTCCTGTCCTCGCACGGCAGCCGCAAATCGCTGGCGGATACCGCAATGAAGACCGCCGACTCGGGCTATATGACCCGCCGTTTGGTGGATGTATCGCAGGAAAACATCATCCGCGAGATCGACTGCTTTGCCAATCGCGGCGAGCGCGTTCGCGGCGTGAAGGTACAGGATATCGGCGAACCCGGCGATATCATTGAAAATCTGGAAGATCGTATCCGCGGCCGCGTGGCGGCGGAGGATGTGATCGATCCCGCCACCGGCGATGTGATCGTGGAAATGAACGAACTGATCACCCACGATCTGGCGAAGAAGATCGTCGGCGCAGGCATTACCGAAGTGACCATCCGCAGCGTATTGACCTGCCAGTCCTCCGTGGGTGTTTGCGCGCGCTGCTACGGCGCGAACATGACCAACGGCAAGCTGGTGGATATCGGCGAAGCGGTGGGCATCATTGCCGCGCAGTCCATCGGCGAACCCGGCACGCAGCTGACCATGCGTACCTTCCATACCGGCGGCGTTGCGACCGGCGAAGATATCACGCAGGGTCTTCCGCGCGTTGAAGAACTGTTCGAGGCCAGAAAGCCCAAGCGCGAAGCTACACTGGCGGATATTTCCGGTATCGTACACATCACCACCGATGCGAAGAAGCGCCGCAAGATGATCATTCAGTCCACCGACGGCGACGCCGAAACCAAGGAATATCCGATCAACTACGGCGCGAAGCTGCATGTTGAGGATGGCGCGCACGTGGTGGCGGGCGATGAACTGATCGAAGGTTCCATCAATCCGCACGATCTGCTGCGCATTCTGGGCGTAAAGGCTGTGCAGGATTATCTGGTAAAGGAAGTTCAGTCCGTTTACCGCCGTCAGGGCGTAGAAATCGCCGATAAGCATATCGAGGTTATCGTACGCCAGATGCTGCGCAAGGTTAAGGTGGAGGAATCCAACGATACCGATCTGCTGCCCGGATCGCTGATCGATATCTTCAAGTTCGATCAGGTGAACCGCAAGGCGCTGGAAGCCGGATTGACCCCCGCGACCGCAAAGCGCACCCTGCTGGGCATCACCAAGGCGGCGCTGGCGACCGAATCCTTCCTGTCCGCCGCGTCCTTCCAGGAAACCACCCGCGTGCTGACCGAAGCCGCCATCAAGGGCAAGGTCGATCCGCTGCTGGGTCTGAAGGAAAACGTAATTATCGGTAAGCAGATTCCCGCCGGTACCGGCCTGAAATACTACACCGATATCGAAATCCACGAAGCTTATTAAGCAGGCTGAGCCTGCACCCGGTAGCTACCGCGCTGTTGATTGCGCCCGTGGATTATGGGCGCAATCAAACGACGTTTTTGAGGCCATTGATTTGAGCCTCAAAAACTGCGTTGGTACAGCGATCTAGGAGGTTCTCTCCCTCAGTCAAAACCTGCGGTTTTGCCAGCTCCCTCGTCAGAGGGAGCCGGGAAAATGGCGTGCCGCCGGGTCTCCGGTGCGTTTCTCTCAAAGAGAGCCAAAAATCGTTGCAACTCTTGCCTCCCTCTGATGAGGGAGGTGTCAGCGGCATTCGCCGCTGACGGAGGGAGAGAAACACATACGTTTTGAAATCTTGAATCAATGGATTTCAAAACGTGAATTAGAGATAAGTCAGAAACGGATAGAAACAAAGAACTCTTGCCTCTTGAATTTATGGAGGCAAGAGTTCGTCATTTTCAGCGCGGCAGCTACTGGGTGCAGGCTCAGCCTGCCGGCGTGAGTTTTGAAATCTTGAATCAATGGATTTCAAAACGTGAATTAGAGATAAGCCAGAATCGGATAGAAACAAAGAATCCATGTCCCTCAAATCTATGGGGACATGGATTCGTCTTTTATAACACGGCAGTAGCTGGGGTCAAGCACTCAGTGCTTGTGGGCGCGGAGGGCGAGGATGCGCTCCATTTCGTTGTATACGATCATGAAGCCTTCGTCTACGCCCATGCCGGGCTTGGCGAGAATCTGGGTGGGCTGGGTCGCCATTGCGCAGTTCACGCACACCTGCGCGCTGCGGTCGGTTTCGTTGCAGGTACCGCCCTGATATGCGCCGATGCCCTTTTCCTTGCAGTACAGAACCGCTTCGATGGTGTTGTTCACGCCGCCCAGATCGGGGGTCTTGATCTGCACCATGTGTCCGGCCTTTGCATCGGCGAACATCTTGATATCTTCGAGGGTATTGCACCATTCATCGGCAACCAGCTCAACATCGCAACCGCGGGCATCGATTTCGGCGGTCAGCCCTGCCAGCGCTTCGATCTGCGCTTCGCGGGTGCTGTCGCAATCCATGGGGCCTTCGATGCGCAGGTGGAACGGCTTGGCGAGCTTGCCCAGCTTTTCGATGTAATCCGCCATCGCCTTGTAATTGTTGTTTCCGAATACCGCGCCGATCGTGCCATAGCAATCGATGTGCAGCACGGGGCTGTAGCTTTCATCGGAGCGATGCTCCAGAATGCGGTTGCGCAGCCATACCACGTAATCCGCCAGCAGCTGGCCATCCTTGCCCAGCTTGGTTTCCACATTGTTGATCAACGCATGCGGAAGTACCGCCGCGCCCTTGATGATCATCTTATCGCTGTTGTCATAGCGATCATCGCCGGACTGGGTGAAGATCGGGATCGGCTTATCGGAAACGGTGCAGCCGTATTCATCGGCGACCACTTCGCACATCAGGCGATGCGTGGCCTTTGCGACCGCGTCCAGCAGCGCCTGAGATACGCCGTAGCGGATGGCGGTGTGCAGACGCTTGCCGTTGATCTGGATGGCTTCCATATCGGCGGCCAGCTTGCGGAAGTTGTCGGCTTCCTTGCCCACCAGCTGGGGCTTGATATACTGATCGATCAGCGGAATGAAATCCTTGGCGAGGAACAGGGGATCGCGTCCGCCCGCGCCGCTGTACTGTACCGCCGCGCAATCGCCGTATGCGATCTGACCATCTTCCAGAATCAGCATTACGGAGATGGATTCGCCCGCCTGACGCACGGAGGTGAAGCCTTCGGTTACAGGTTCGCCGGTGTAGAATACGCCGTCGTGTCCCGCGCCCTTCTTGATGGCGCGCTGATCATCGAAATAGAAACCGGTACGACCCTTGGAGCATACAACATCCAAAATCTTCATGGTAAATGCCTCCACATGTATTTGTAGTTCTGTTTTGTTATCAAATCAGCGCGGGCGGCCTACCAGGAAGCCCTTGCCGATTGCATACACATCATCGATTACCATCTGGAAGGAAGCCTTGCGATGCTCGGCCTTCGCGCGTTCTTCGATCTTGGCGGTGTGGAAATCCTTCAGTTCCTGATCGAAGGGCAGATTGCCGAAGTTCAGAATGCGCACCGCGCCATTGTTATCGCGCGCGGGCAGCATCAGACCGGCATTGGCGCGGCAGGGCGCGAACGGCACATCCAGCGCGCCGGATTCTACGCCGCGGCATACGCCGATGGCGATATCGCCATCGCCCAGTTCGAAGCACTTTTTGAGGATCGCGCGGGTTTCGCGGCGGATGATTTCCTTTTCCTCTTCCAGTTCCTTGCCCGCGAACGCCTGATCGCGCAGCATATTAACCACCTGCTTGGTGCAGCGCAGACCTTCCGCATTGGCTTCCATCGTGGGAATGCCCACGGCCTCGTGCGGGGTCTTGACGATGACCTTCGTGGCCTTGGAAAGCGCCGCGATCATGCTGCCCATGGAAATTACGCCGAACGCCTTCGCTTCATCGGCGGGGAAGCCGCCCATCCACTGATGCAGAACGGTGGTCACGGTCACATCACTGTAGCCGTACTTCGCCAGATATTCATCCGTCAGTTCTTCCAGCGTATGGATGGCGGCGATATCCTGTACCAGATTGCCGCACTGGCCGTAGCCGACGGTGATGTTCTTTACGCCCTGTTCGGCGGCCAGCAGCGCTTCAATGATGGCGGCGGCATGGCTGATGCAGGGGGGAACCAGCGTGCCGGTCAGCGGGCCGTAGGGTTCGCGGTTGATCGGAACGCCCATTTCTTCATACAGCCCCGCCAGACGATCGACATACTGCCAATCGCGGATCGTGCGCTCCATCGGCACATTCTTGCAATAGGGCAGGTTGTAGGAAACGCCGCCGCCCTCATAGCTGGTGAAGCCGCCCGCGAAGGTGATTTCCGCCAGCAGGCGCGCATCGGGCGTGCCATGGCGAATCTGCACGGGCACATTTACGCTTTCGATTACCTGACGGCACTTGGCGACGCCGTGGTTGACCGCGGGGAAGCCGTTCAGCATCGCGCGATCCAGACGAATGGATTCATTGATGCCGTTTTCCGCTTCCTTGTAGCGGTTCTGGCGGGTGTAGCTGTCGATGGTGGTGGGCAGCAGATCCGCTTCGCCGTTCTTTTCCAGATACTGCATCAGTTCGATGTGGCGTTCCAGCACCGGCACGCCCGCGCGCGGCTGAATCAGCGTGCGTTGTTCCTGCTTCGCCTTCAAAAGCTTCCTGGAAAAGATGCGTTCTTCGGGCATGGATTTATGATAGGCGATGGCCTCGTCCAGATTTACATCCTTGCCGGTGGGCCATTGATTCAATACTTCTTTGCGGAGTGCTTCAAATTCAGCGTCGGGAATTCTTTTATTCTGAATATCCATTATCTTCCAACTCCTTTTTCATGATGCGCAGCGCAATCTGCGGTTCGGTTTCGGAAAGAATGCCCATGGCCGCCAGAATATACCGCCGGTCAACGCGAATGGCGGCGTGCAGCGGGCGCAGGGATCCGGGGTTGGCGGGGGAATACAGCGCGTGCGCCGCAATCCTGCCCGTGTCGCGGGTGTGGATCAGACAACCGCCCGTCACGATGATCTGGCTGACCTCGCGCAGATCCTTGCCGGACTGCACATAGGTAAGCCCGCACAGCGTGTAGGTTTCTTCCATACTGCCCGCGTGGCGGGTGACGGCGGTTTCGATGGCGAGCGACGCCAGCGCATAATCCAGCGCTTCCAGCTCCGCATTGCCATCGGGGATCATATCGGTATGGGTCGCCAGCATTTCAATCAGCTCCGCGGCGCGATCTTCGGAAAGTCCGGAAAGCTCGCTCACGCGCTCAATGCCCGCCGCATCCACGATGCCGTGGATCGAATACCGCATTCCGATATCGCCCTCCACGGTGCGCTTGGCGTAAGGCTCCGGCAGCCCCTTGTATACGGTGTTCGATGCGGTGGGCATGCCCTTCGCCATCGAATATACATCCGTGGTCGCGCCGCCCACATCAACGGCGACCAGATCGCCGATGCCCGCTTCGCCTTCGCAGCCCCTGGCGAGCAGCTCCATCGCCTTCATCACGGCGGACGGCGTGGGCATCAGAATGCCGTTCAGAAGTCCGGCGGCGTGGGTCAGCCCCTTCGCCTGAATGATCCGGTGCAGGAACAGCTCGCGAATCTTTTTGCGCGTGGGTTCGGTGTTCAGAACGCCGAACTTCGGCATTACGTTTTCGCATACGTGCACTTCGTGGCCGGAAAGAATGCGCTCGCATTCGCGCACGGCGGTGCGGTTGCCCGCGATCACAATGGGAAATTTGAAATCCGCCGCGGCAAGCATTTTCGCATTGTGCAGAATGCATTCGGTATTGCCGCCGTCCGTGCCGCCCACCAGCAGGAAAATATCGGGGTTGATTTCCAGAATCTCCGCGATATCATCCTCCGTCAGCTGGAAGGAATATACCTTCAGCACCTTCGCGCCCGCGCCCAGACTCGCCTGGCGCGCCGCTTCGGCGGTCAGCTCCGGCACAAGGCCGCTGGTGATCATGCGCAGGCCGCCCGCGGCGGAGGAACACGCATATCGCGCCGCGTATTCGATCCTGCCGGTGATTTTCTCCAGCTTGGCGAGCGCATTGGACAGACCTTCGTTGATATCGGTCTGTACGGTGGTAAAGGAATCCGCCGTGCCCAGCAGCGTTTCCGTATCCAGATCCACCGCGGTCAGCTTGGTATAGGTGCTGCCGAAATCAATCAGCAGAACGGGTTTCATGCAGGTTCATCCTCCATGTGCAGAATTTCGCGCAGGGCGGCGATGGTGGTTTCGGGCGCGGTTCCGGGCGGGAACGCGCGATCGAAGCCCATGGCCTTGAAGCGCTCTTCAACGTCCTCAAACTTCTGCTTGCCGATTACGATGTTGCCGCCCACCAGCAGCGGGATGCCCTTCAGGCCGGCCTCATCGCACTTTTCACGCATGCCGCGGCAGTCCAGTTCGCCCTGTCCGTACAGGGAAGAAATTACGATCGCGTCCGCATTGGATTCGATGGCGGCGGCAATGTATTCCTCCTGCGATACCATTACGCCCAGATTGACCACTTCAAAACCGGCCTCCGTGAACGCATGGTAGAGAATCTTATTGCCGACGGCATGTACGTCTGCTCCGATTACGCCGATAACCAGAACCTTTTTCTTCATTGCTCATGGCTCCTTTTCTTTATTGTTTACAATTTTAAGGCGCGGCTTCGCGCCGTATTGTCAGAATAAAATGTCCGATTGGAAGGAAAACCGGTGCGCCTGCATATCCAGGCGGCGCATGCTTTCCTCGGAATCCTCGCCCACAAAGCCGATCAGCAGATAGCGGTTCTGCTGGCGATCGAATACGATTTCGTGGCACAGGCGGAAGCCTTCGATCTTGCCCGTGCTGGATACGTGCGTGCGCGGGCCGCTGCAGCCGTGCAGCCGTTCGCCCACCATGATGTGGGATTCATCGTGATAATGCACCGGAAGATTCGCCGCGATATCCGCCTTCACCGCCGCTTCCATCGAAACCAGATCGATGTTCGGCATCTGATTCTGGAAATCCAGAATGAAGCCGTGGTGGATATCGCCGTGCTTGCAGGCGGTTACGAGTTCTGGATCCATGTGCATTTCGCACAGATCCTCCGCCGTGTGCGCCATCAGGCGGTATTTGATGGATTGATGCACGATCGATGCGATTTCCTGCGGCTCCGGCCCGAACATCGTCGGACGCGCAACGATGATCTGTTCGCCCACGCCCAGCAGCAGATCCGCGTTCACCGGCAGCAGCGGGTAAATCAGATCGAAATGTTCTACGATTACGCGCCTGCCGCGCTTGATCGCTTCCATGATCGCGTCCGCCAGCACGTGCGGCTGCGTAAAGCCCGTTTCAAAGCGAATGTCCAGATGATAGGTGTGCGGCGTGTAGAAGCCCGTTTCGCTGTCCACGTCCAGAATCGGCAGCGGGCGCACGTTCACGCCGTCATCATCGTTCGTAAGCTCCAGCCCCGGAAACATGCCGCGCACCAGCGCGCTCTTGCCGGAGCCCGCTTCGCCGATGAAGCCGATCAGATGATCATCGGGACTTAGATACAATTGCGAAATCTGCATACCCAGATCATATATGCGCTTGCGCCCGCGCGGGGCGAAGAAGGATGCTTCGATCAGGTTTTTTTGCATTCGATGGATGGAAGCCATACCGATCCTCTTTTCGTCTTTTATCTGTTTTGCGCCGTTAAATACCGCCATGTGGCGTCCGGCAGCATATCGCGAACGCCTTCGATTTCGCCCGCGCGCACGTGCTGCCGCACCGTGCGGGCGCTGATGATTCGATTGCCCGCCGCGATGCGATCGATCATGCGAAGCTCGATTCCGTATTTGGGCAGATCGCGCGCAAGCAGTTGATTGTATCGGTTCGTTACCGGATCCAGCGGTTCCGTGCCCACGTAGCGGCGGGCGATCCCCAGCGCGGGCGCGATGATTTTTCCGAACAGGCGCACATCGATTTCGCATCGAACGTCGTCCGCGTTTATGCTCTCCCGCAGAAAGTACGTGGGAAACGTAGCGGAGGAGATCATATACGGCCCCGTTTCGCATACGCGCACGTTGGGAAGATCGCGCGTACCCTCGCGCACGATTCGGATTCGATCCGCGGCGGAAAACATGCCGCGATCCTCCGACAGGATAAACACGTATACGAAATCGCATTCGCGCGCGGCGGTTTCGATGATGTGCCGGTGCCCCAGCGTAAACGGATCGCAATGCTGAACCGCGCAGCCGATCGTGCCGCGCGCATCGCAGCGCACCGATGCAAGGTAATCCTGGATGCCCGTGCGGCGATTTTCCATCATCAATACATCGCCGGATTCGATGATCGGATAAAAGCCCAGATCGCGAAACAGGATTTTATTCCGCGGCTTCGTGTACAGCATCAGATGATGTATGCTGCGCCGGTTCGCTTCCGCGCGAATATCGGTAATCAGCCGTGCGGTTAAATCCTCGCCCTGATGCGCCGGATCAACCGCCACGCATTTGATGGTGCAGCCGTCCAGCGATGCCGTCGCGATGATCGCATCATCCTCCATCAGGCACGCGGTGTAGCTTACGTTTTCATAGTACCTCAAGCCGCATTTTAATAGGAAAGCTTTCAGCTCCGGCAAACGCCGCGCGTTCAACGGCTCGATGTACATGAAAAACCTCCAGCAATAACGATCGCTTTAATTATATCAAACACAACGCGGTTTTGTAAAGAATTCATAGTTGCAAAAAACGCAGTTCTATTATATAATAATCGCATAATGTTCTATAACATTAAAGGGGGAAGCTGCTATGGGTCAAATCGTAAGGCACGCCGCGGCGGGAACATTGGAATCCAGCGACGTATACGTTGAACTGGAACCGCACGAGGGCGGGATTGTGATCGAGCTTGAATCCGTCGTGAAGCGCCAGTTTGGCGAATCGATTCTGAAATCCGCCGAAGAGGTGCTGTCGGAGCAGGGCGTGACGAGCGCGAAGCTGATCATCACGGATCGCGGCGCGCTGGACTGCGTGATTCGCGCCAGAGTGGAAACCGCGATTGCGCGTGCGAAGGGGGAATGATCATGCGCAGATCGATGCTGTTTTTGCCGGGCAATACGCCCAACATCATTGTAAACGGCGAAATTCTGGGATCGGACGCCGTTATTCTGGATCTGGAGGACGCGGTATCGCCCACGGAGAAGGATTCCGCGCGCATTCTGGTGCGCAACGCCATCAAGCTGATGGGGTTTGGCCGGTGCGAAATCATCGTGCGCATCAATTCCATCGATACGCCGTACTGGAAGCGCGATCTGGAAGAAATCATTCCGGTGCGCCCCAGCATGATCATGCCGCCGAAAACCGGCTGCGCGCAGGATGTGCTGACGGTGGACGCTTACATATCCGAATTGGAAGATAAGCTGGGCATGGCGCGCAACACCGTGCGCCTGATTCCGCTGATTGAAACCGCGCTGGGCGTGGAAAACGCCTATCAGATCGCGTCCGCGTCGAAGCGCGTGGCGGCGATTTTCCTGGGCGGCGAGGACTTGAGCGCCGATCTGCGCTGCAAGCGCACGAAGGAAGGCAACGAAATTGCCTACGCGCGCGCGCGCATGGTGGTCGCCGCGCGTGCGGCGGGCGTGGATGTATATGATACGCCGTTTACCGATGTGAATGATGACGAGGGCATCTATACGGATGCGCAGTATGCAAAATCGCTGGGCTTTACCGGCAAATCCGCGATTTCCCCGCGCCACGTGGGCGCGATCAACGAAGTATTCAGCCCCAGCCGGCAGGATATCGATTATGCCTATGAAGTGATGGAAGCCATCCGCATCGGCAAGGAACAGGGCAGGGGCGCGGTGGCGCTCCGCGGCAAAATGATCGATGCGCCCGTGGTCATGCGCGCACAGCAGACCATCGAAATGGCGCAGCAGCTGGGACTTGGGAGGGTTGAATGATGAATAAGCTGGTTCATTCCATACGCGAAGCCATACAGCTTTCCGGACTGAAAAGCGGCATGTCCATTTCGTTTCATCATCACCTGCGCAACGGCGATTATACGCTGAATATGGTGATGCGTGAAATCGCCGATCTGGGCATTCGCGATCTTACCCTGAACGCATCATCGCTGTTCGACTGCCATGCGGAGCTGGCGGAGCACATCAAAAATCATGTGGTTCGCAGGATCAACTGCAATTACATGTCCGCAGGCCTCGGACATATGATTTCCGAGGGATTGATGGAGGAATGCGTGAATTTCCGCACGCACGGCGGTCGTCCGGCGGATATCGCCAACGGAAGTACGCCGATCGATGTGGCGTTCATCGCCGCGCCCACCGCAGATCCCGCGGGCAATTTAACCGGCAAAACGGGGCCTTCCGCCTGCGGATCGCTGGGCTACGCCTTCCCCGATGCGCAGTACGCCGATAAGGTGATCGCGATTACCGATCATCTGGTGCCCTATCCGCTGATCGGCTGGTCGATCCCCGAAATTTATGTGGATTATGTGGTGCAGGTGGAAGCCATCGGCAATCCGCAGGGCATCGTATCCGGAACGACGAAGATCACCCGCGATCCCGTGGGGCTGATCATGGCGCAGACCGCCGTGAAGGTGATTCAGAATTCCGGACTTCTGAAGGATGGATTTTCCTTCCAGACCGGCGCAGGCGGCGCTTCGCTGGCGGCGGCGAAATATCTGATGGACGTGATGGTGCGCGATCAGATTCACGGAAGCTTTGCCAGCGGCGGCATCACCGGCTATCTTGTGGATATGCTGAACGCGGGCTGCTTTGAATCGCTGATGGATGTGCAGTGCTTCGATCTGAAGGCGGTAGAATCCATCCGCACGAATCCCCGCCATCAGGAAATTTCCGCGATGCAGTACGCAAGCCCGTTCTGCCCCAGCGCCGTGGTGGATCAATTGGACGTTGTGATTCTGGGCGCGACCGAAATCGATACCGATTTCAACGTGAACGTGCATACCGATTCCAACGGATACATCATGGGCGGCAGCGGCGGACACAGCGATACCGCCGCGGGCGCGAAGCTTTCGATGATCATCGCGCCGCTGTTCCGCGCCAGACTGCCGATCGTGACCGATCATGTGGGCTGCATTTCCACGCCCGGCCGCGATATCGATGTGGTGGTTACCCAGCGCGGCGTGGCGGTGAACCCGAGGAACGCGGAGCTTGCGCAGCGCCTTGCGGATGCGGGCGTAAACGTGGTGGACATCCACGAACTGAAGCAGATCGCCGAACGCATCACCGGCACGCCCGTGCACGCCGCGCGCAAGGGTCGCCCCGTGGCGAACGTCATCTATCGCGACGGCACGCAGATTGATACGATCTACAGCGTGAAATAAGCAGCGCTGTACGAATAAGGAGGAACCAACGTGAGAACCATTCAGGCTTCAAAAATCACCGAAGCGGTGCGCAGAATGTGCATCGAAGCCAACTGCCACCTGCCGGCCGACGTCAAAAAATGCATTACCGATTGCCGCGCCAATGAACCCTTCCCCGTGGCGCAGGGAATTCTGGATCAGATCATTGAAAATTACGATATCGCGGATGCGAACAATGTGCCGATCTGCCAGGACACCGGTCTCGCCTGTGTATTTATCGATGTGGGGCAGGAGGTCTATGTGGACGGCAATCTGGAGGAGGCCATTCACGAAGGCGTGCGTCAGGGCTATACCGACGGTTACCTGCGCAAGAGCGTGGTGCGCGACCCGCTGGATCGCGTAAACACCGGCGATAATACCCCCGCCATGATCTATTACAACATCGTGCCCGGCGATAAGATTCATATCACCATCGCTCCCAAGGGCGCGGGCAGCGAAAACATGAGCCAGATCAAGATGCTCAAGCCGTCCGACGGCGTGGAGGGCGTGAAGAACTTCATCCTGTGGGCGGTGGAAAACGCGGGCCCGAATCCGTGCCCGCCGATCGTGGTCGGCGTGGGCATCGGCGGCACCTTCGATAAGGCCGCGTACATGGCGAAGAAGGCGCTCACCCGCGATCTGGATTCCCACAATCCCGATCCGTTCTATGCGAATCTGGAAGATGAAATGCTCGAAAAGATCAACGCGCTGGGCATCGGCCCGCAGGGCTTCGGCGGCAAGACCACCGCGCTGGCTGTAAAGATCGAAAAATGCCCCACCCACATCGCCGCGCTGCCCGTAGCCGTGAACATCAACTGCCATGTGGCACGCCATATTTCGGAGGAGATTTAATATGAAAAAGGTCATTCAAACGCCCCTCACCCGTGAAATGGCACGCACGCTCAAGAGCGGCGAAAGCTGCCTGATCACCGGCACCATCTATACCGCGCGCGATGCGGCGCATAAGCGCCTGTGCGAACTGGTAGCGCAGGGCAAGGAACTGCCCTTCGATGCGAAGGATTCCATCATTTATTTCGTCGGTCCCACTCCGGCGAAGCCCGGTCAGGCGATCGGCTCCGCAGGCCCCACCACGTCTTACCGCATGGATGCGTATTCCCCCACGATGATCGCGCAGGGTCAGACCGGCATGATCGGCAAGGGCAAGCGCAGCCCTGAGGTAATTGCGGCGATGAAGGAATACGGCGCGGTGTACTTCGGCGCAATCGGCGGCTGCGGCGCGCTGCTTTCCAAGTGCATCAAAAAGGCGGAAGTCATCGCCTATCCCGATCTGGGCGCGGAAGCCATTCGCCGTCTGGAAGTGGAAAACTTCCCAGTGGTTGTAATCATCGATAGCGAAGGCAACAACCTGTACGAAACCGGACGGCAGGAATATCTGGATTCCCAGAAGTAAATATGATTGGGTGGAGGGCTCATGCTTCGGTATAACATCAATCCCGATAGCGATATACCGATCTACCGCCAGCTGGTGGATCAGATCAACGCGGCGATTCGTTCCGGCGCGCTGAAAACCGGCACGCAAATGCCCACCGTGCGCGAAATGGCGCAGCAGCTGCACCTTTCCTGCGGCACGGTAAAGCGCGTGTACGATACATTGCGCGAAATGGGCGATATTGAAATGACGCGCCGCCGCGGCAGCTTCGTAAAATACGTGCGCGAGGATCGCGACAGCCGCAAGATTCGCGCCATGGCCGCCATCGATCTGATGATTCGCCAGCTGACGGACATGAGCTTTTCCCCCGCCGAAATTCAGATATTCGTCAACCTGAAGATGCGCGAATGGGGGCTGAAATGGAGCGGCGTTCGCGTGGCGCTGATTGCGCCGTGTCCGGAATGCGCCGCCGTGTATGAACGGCAGCTGGCGTCCATTGCCAATGTGCAGGTGATGATCTGCGATCTGAAGCAGATTCGCGAATATCCCTACAGCATCGATGAACAATCCGATGTGATTCTGGCGTCCGTACAGGATTGCCAGCAGCTTTCCGGAATTCTGCCCGATACAGATAAGCTGGTTCGGGTGGCGTTCGCGCCGGATCAGCAGGATATGCTGCGCCTGTCGCGCGCGGATGCGCGCAAAATCGGCGTGGTGTGCGAAAGCGACGCCTATTTTCAACTGGCGCGCGCCTGCGCTCCGGCGGAGGCGGAGCTGATCCTATGCAGCGCTGAAAACGCCGAAGGGTATGATTGTGTGGTCAGCGCCGAGGCGCGCGAGGGCTGGCTACGGCTGGAGGATCGAATCGACGCGGGATCGATGATCAATCTGGAGGAGCGGATCAAGCGGATTCGCGGCGAGCGTATGCTGCGCCCCGCCGGAATCGGCTTCGCGCCCTGATTTCTGAAAATCAATGGAAAAAAGACTTGTTGAAGTTGCGGATATGCTCGCGGCGCGGGATGCGCGGCGGGATTGTCAGGCGGCGTTGCGGAAAAAATATGCATCGCCGCTGATTTGCTTTACCCTGAATATCGCGGGCCCCGAAAAGCGCGATGCGCTGATCGATCGCGCGTTTGCGGACGGCGCACAGCGCATTGAAGATCAATTGCGCCTGAGCGGCGTTTCCGTGCTGGATGTGCAAAAGAAGGTCGCCTTCACGGGCGATGAATGCATCTGGGCGGTGCGCGGCGATGCGAAGCAGATCAAACGCTGGATGTGCGCGATCGAGGACGACGGCGAAATCGGCAGGCTGTACGATATCGATGTGATCGACGCAGGCGGGAAAAAGCTTTCCCGCGGCGAAATGCGCAGATGCATGATCTGCGGCGGGGATGCGTTTGCCTGCGCCCGTTCCCGCGCGCACAGCTGGCAGGAATTATCGGCATGCGCACATCGCATCATTGATGTGTATTTCGATCGGAAATACGCCGCGCGCGTCGGTATGCTGGCGCAGCGCGCGCTGCTGTTTGAAGCGTCCGTCACGCCGAAGCCCGGATTGGTGGACAATGAAAACAACGGATCGCACAGAGATATGAACCGGTTTACGCTGATCGACAGCGCGTGCGCGCTGCGGCCGTTCTTCGATGCGTGCGCGCGCGCGGGGATCGATCATCGCGGCGATGTGCGCGCCGCCTTTGAACATATTCGCGATCTGGGCGTGCGCGCGGAGGCGGATATGCTGTCCATCTGCAAAACGAACGCGCACAAGGGCGCGCTGTTTTCGCTGGGGATTTTGTGCTGCGCTGCCGCCATGGCGGGCGAGGGCGCGGATGCGGATGCGATCCTGCGCATGGCGGGCGAAATCGCCGCGCCGTGCATGGATCGATTTGCCGAATTGACCGCCGATTGCGCCATTACCGGCGGCGAACGCCAGTATCTGGAACGCGGTTTGCGCGGCGCGCGCGGCGAAGCGGCGGCGGGCTTTCCCACCGTGCGCGATGTGGCGCTGCCCGCGCTGCGTAGGGCCGCATCGCGCGGCATGGATGCAAACGCCGCGGCAGTGCATGCGCTGCTTGCCCTGATTGCGCATGTGCAGGACAGCAATATTCTGCGCCGCGGGGGCGAAGGCGCGCTGCGCGCCGCTCAGCGCGATGCACAGAAACTGCTGGATATGGATTATACGATGGATGATGTGCGATCCATGAACGATCGATTTGTGCAGATGAACATAAGCCCCGGCGGAAGCGCGGATCTGCTGGCGGCGGCGATGCTGATCGATTGGCTGAAGGTTGACGGATAACCGTTTTTATCGTATAATAATGGTAACAGATAATAATTACGATAGAGGAGGGGAATATCATGAGCGAAGATATGAGGCTGATTCTCGACGAAATGCGAGCGATGGAAGACCGCTTAAATGCGCGAATGGACAAACAATTTGGAGAGGTAAACCGGAAGCTGCAGGAACTGGATCAGAAGATCGATGCGAAGCATCAGGAGTCCATCAATGCGTTTGCAAATCTTGCCAACATGATCGATGATCTTGCGAAGAAAATCGATGATGTGGAAAAAGTCACCGTAAGAAATACATATGATATTGCCCTTTTGAAGGCGAAAGGGGCATAAAGACGAGAAACAAAATCCTGTTTCCCGATACCGAATAAAACGGATGCACCCAGCGGGCGCATCCGTTTTTTGCTATCTGTTCTTC
>CAKUKP010000042.1 GCA_934663625.1 uncultured Clostridia bacterium | reverse complement strand
TCAATGCACTGATCGTGGCGCTCGGCCAGCGCAGAAGGAGCGAAGTATCCGATTACTTCGAAAAGATGGAACGCATCTGGTCGGAATACGATGTCTATCTCGCCAAGGCGAATGAATAAAGCAAAGGAAATACGAAAAATGCCTGTACGGAAAGTATTGGTGGTCGGCGGCGGCGCAGCGGGTATGCTCGCCGCCCTGTTTGCAGCGGAAAACGGTGCGGCGGTTACGCTGCTGGAGCGCAATGAAAAGCTGGGAAAAAAGGTGTACATCACCGGCAAGGGGCGCTGCAACATTACAAATACGGCGGAGCGCGAAGCCTTTATGCAGGCGATCTATCGCAATCCGCGCTTTATGTATGCATCGTTTGCCGCGTTTGACAATCAGGATATGATTCGCCTGATGGAAAATCTGGGCGTGCCGGTGAAGGTGGAGCGCGGCAACCGCGTATTTCCCGAATCCGATCACGCCAGCGATGTGACGAACGCCCTTCGGCGCGCGCTGGAACAGCGCGGCGTGCGTATTGAATTGAATACGCGGGTTGCCGGTCTGATGCTGGATGCGAATATCTGCCGCGGCGTGATTACCGAATCCGGCGATAAAATCAATGCGGACGCGGTGATTCTCTGCACCGGCGGATGCAGCTATCCGTCCACCGGCTCCACGGGCGATGGCTATGCGCTGGCGAAATCGACGGGGCACACCGTGCAGCCGCTGCTGCCCGCGCTGGTGCCGATCGATACGAAGGAAAGCTGGCCATCCATGCTGGCGGGGCTTTCGCTGAAAAATGTGGCGCTGCGGGCGTGGTGCGCCGATCAGAAGAAAAAGAAGTATTTCTACGATGAGCAGGGCGAAATGATGTTCACGCACACGGGCGTTACCGGCCCGCTGGTGCTGACCCTGTCCAGTAAGATGCCCGCGGACATCGAAAATGTGCGCATGGCGATCGATTTAAAGCCCGCGCTGGATATGCAAACGCTGGATGCGCGCATTCTGCGCGATTTCCAGGCGATGATTCAAAAGCGCATTACCGCCGTGATGGATGGACTGGTTCCGCACAATCTGGGGCAGCAGATTCTGGTGCTGGCGGGCATTTCCCCGCAGCAGCCGGTGAACGCCGTCACCCAGAAGCAGCGGCAGGCGATCGCGGAGCTTCTGAAGCATCTTCCGCTTACGCCGAAGGCGCTGCGCGGTTTTTCCGAAGCCATCGTCACCCGCGGCGGCATTACCGTGCGGGAAATCAATCCATCCACGATGGAATCCAAAATCGCGCGCGGTCTGTACTTCGCGGGCGAAATTATGGATGTAGACGCGCAGACCGGCGGCTACAATTTGCAGATCGCGTTTTCCTCCGGCGCGCTGGCGGGAAAATGCGCCGCGCTTGGGGAGGATGAAGCATGAATATTCGCATCGCGGGCGTGGTGGATGATTCCATCGTAGACGGCCCCGGCATTCGCATGACCGTGTTCGTACAGGGCTGTCCGCATCGCTGCGCGGGCTGCCACAACCCCGAAACGCACGATTTTTCCGGCGGACGGGACATGGACGCCGCCGAAATCATCGATCAGATGCTGGATAACGTTCTGCTGGACGGCGTTACGCTGTCCGGCGGCGAACCGTTCTGCCAATGCGCGCCCTGCGCGGAAATCGCCCAAGCGGCGCACGCGGCGGGGCTAAATGTGTGGAGTTATACGGGCTATACGTTTGAAGAGCTCTTAAACGGCAGCGAGGATATGCGCGCGCTGCTGGAAAACGTGGATGTGCTGGTGGACGGACGGTTTCAGCTCGCCCGGCGCACGCTGGAATTCAAATGGCGCGGCTCCTTCAATCAACGCCTGATCGATGTCCCCGCATCGCTGAAAGCAGGCAGAGCAATCGAAATCGAAGCGTAAATCAATATCCGCTTTGGCGCGGAATAACTGGATAGCCATTTTCCAAACGGTCATACTGAATACATTGGAAAGGGCAGTGCGCAGTAAATGGTGAAGAGGTGGTAGGATGCTGAGCATTTTCTTCGGAGAAATGCCGGAAGCGATATATAATACGAACGTCTATTTCCAGAATCAGTATCGGGATAGCTGGATTACGAAGCCGTTGTCACGCGAAATGATTCTGGATATTGATAAATCGGAGGTCGTCAGCGAAAATCTGATACAAAGTCCCGTGCTGGGTGCAATTTCGCCCAATCAGCTTTCCGGCGGCGTAAAGACGCTGATCCTGATGGCCAATGACAAGAGCCACATATTCAATGCTTCCACCTGCGGCGACAACTGCGCGAAATGGATTCTGCAGCTGGGCGCAAAGGGAAAGCTCGTCATCAACCTGCGCCATCTGATGGACTTTGGCTCCGGAACGTTCAAAATCAAGGTTCTGAATACCGGAAAGACGGTGAAGAATATGTCCGAACTCGTTTCCGAAGCGGGCCAGTTCGTGTGAGGCGCATATGAAGGGGATTCAGCATATCGAAGTATCGAATCGAAAGGTCAAATTTGAGTTTGATCTGATTCGAAATATCACCGTAATCCGAGGCGAGAGTGGAACGGGCAAAACGACGCTGTACAATATGATTTCGGATTATACCCGACTTCAGGCGGCGAGCGGCGTGAAACTGCGGTCTGAGAAAAACTGTGTGGCGCTGATGGATATGGACTGACAGAATCAGTTGAAGCATACCGGCGACAGCATCGTTTTCATCGATGAGGGCGCGAAGTATATTTCTTCCGCTGAATTTGCCGCCGCCGTCAAAGCCAGCGATAATTATTACGTTCTGTTTACCCGTGAAGATTTGCATGAGCTTCCGTATAGCGTAGAGGAAATCTATGAAATCCGAACGAGCGGAAAATATCACACGCTGAAAAAGCGCTATCCGGCGGCAAAACGCCACCGGTATATGCATACCGGCGCGCAGGCAGGTCATTTTGATGTTCTGTTGACGGAAGATTCCGGCTCCGGTTATCAGTTTTTTCAGAAGTATTTTCAGAATAGCAGTGTGCACTGCAAATCGGCGGCTTCCAATTCCGCGATTTTTCGGTGGCTGAGGGAACATTCGGATGCGCGCGTGCTTGTCGTTGCGGACGGAGCGGCCTTCGGTGCGGAAATGGATCGCGTGATGAAGCTTTGTCAGGCGCATTCGGGCGCGTTTCAGCTTTGTCTGCCGGAATCCTTTGAATGGTTGATTCTGAAATCTGGGGTTCTCCGTGAGAATCGAATCGCGGAAATTCTGAAGCATCCCAGCGATGCGATTGAAAGCCGCGATTATTTCAGCTGGGAGAATTATTTCGAAGCGCTGCTTGTGCAGACGACGGAGGGAACGCCTTATCAGTATGCGAAGAATCGCCTCAATCCTGTATACGCACAGGGAAACAATTTAAGGCAAATTGCGTCGGAAATCATTGAAGCTAAGGATCAATGAAACGAAATACAGGGGAGTAAGCCATAATTATACAACCGCGCCCGTGCGCAGCATCCGAAGTTCGGCGGAGATTGCGTATGGGCGCGGCTTTTGCCATTCAAGATTCGTTGGTTTTATTTTTCGGTATTGTCGGAAGATACGTCTTTGGCATCGGCGTCTGCCTTCTGCGGATTGAGCAGCGATTCCAGTTCACGGATGGTGTCCCTGCGGGTCTGTTCGGCACGTTCGCGATCGGCGGCGGCCTTGATCAGCTGCGTATCGCCGGCGCGCGCGGCTTCGACGTCGGCGGCGGTGATCTGCATCAGCGCATCGCGATCCACGTGCTCCGCCAAAGCCAGCCGGTTGGCCTGTTCTACCAGAAGCTTTTCAAATATGTTGCGCACGCCGCGGGCGTTGCCGAATGCGATGGAGCTGGTATTGCTCTCCTCGATGTAATCGCGCACGGCTTTTTTTGCCGCGTCGTCCATCACATACTGTCCCTTTTCCAGCCGCATATCCAGAATTGCGCACATTTCATCGATCGTATAATCTTCGAAGTGCAGATAGCGGTTAAAGCGCGATTCCAGACCGGGGTTCGAATGGATGAAGGTATCCATCAGCCCATCATAGCCCGCCACGATTACGATCAGATCCTCGCGATGATCTTCCATCGCCTTCAGAATCGTATCGATGGCCTCCGATCCGAAATCATTTTCGGATTTTGAGGTGAGCGAATATGCTTCATCAATGAACAGCACGCCGCCCATGGCGCTTTCGATCACCTTGGCAGTCTTGGTTGCGGTCTGTCCCACGTAGCCCGCTACCAGTCCGGATCGATCCACCTCGACCAGCTGCCCTTTGGACAATATGCCCAGACTGTGGTAAATGCGCGCCATCAGGCGGGCAATGGTGGTTTTGCCCGTGCCGGGATTGCCGGAAAACACCATGTGCAGCGACATATCGGTATTTTTCAGCCCCTGCTCCGCGCGCAGCTTATGAATCGTGACCATGTTGATCAGGTTGGCAACCTCTTTTTTAACGCCGTCCAGGCCGATCAGCGCGTTCAGCTCCGCCTTCAGATCATCGATCGATTCTACGGGCAGCGGCTCCGCCGGTTCTGCTTCCTGCTGCGCCGCCTTTGCGGGCGCGTTTTTGTTTTCAACCTTTTTTGCGGCTGCGTCCGAGGGAGCGTCGACGTGCGCTTCCGGTTGTTTTTTTGTACCGGAACTGCCCCAGAAATCATCGGCGACGCGGCGCAGATTGTTGCTCACCAGCGTTTCGATAACCTCCATCTGCGTGCGAATGATCTCATCGCGATTGTCCATGCAGAATCACTCCTTATCAGTACACATTATAGCATAAGTTGCGATTCGCGCGCAATATAAAATGCGGCGGGTTCCGTTGGAACTCGCCCAGACCACTAACACCTCTCCGCAACCGCAGAAATTTTCTGAATCACTTCTAACGAAGTGAAAATCGAAGTGAAAATTTTGTTTACCGTGTCAACGCGGACAGCAAAACCGTTTACATAGGTCAAACTATGTGCCCTCATTTGCAGCCCTTGTTTCCTTGTCTGGCGGCGTTTTTCAGCGCCGGTACACATCGCGATCTTCAATCGGCAGAAATTCGTTGACAGCCGAGACACACCGTGATATAATAACAGCAGGAAGGGATGACGCTTCGGGAAAGGCTTCTCCCTCCGTAAATGGATGGCCGCCTACCAGTTAGCGATGGATGACGGCTTCGCTTTTACTTTTTCTTCTTGTGGTTTTCCGGTTGACATGGCACGGCGCACCGTGCTATAATAATGGCAGGAAGGGATGACGCTTCTGGAAAGGCTTCTCCCTCCGTAATGATGAAGGGCCGCCTACCAGCAGCGCTGGATGGCGGCTTTAACTTTACTACTTATGGTTTCCGATGTGAATCGTAAAAGCCACAGTGATAATCATCAGAACAACTGCGAGAATTTCGTAATCGGTCATGATCATCACCTCCCTTTGTATGGGAGGGGTAAAAGCCAAGCGCCATCTGTTTCCTTCCTGCCGAGAACCCGAAGGTTCTACTGGTATTATAACACAGCAGGTTGTGTGCGTCAAATTATGTTTGTAATGACGGCCATTTCCCCGGCAGCGGGGAGATGGTCATTTTTGATATGCCCTTCTTTCGCACAGAAACGCCCCTGTGAGCCGTTCCGCGTCTGGGTGGACAACGGGAGCGAATAAGGCGCAGAAGAGCAGGACGGAGGCAAAGCGTAATGCGCTGACCATATTCGTGACCTCACGAAAATGGTGGGCATCATCTTCGTACCCCCCACGAACATGATGAGCATTTTGCACACGTTCGCAAAATGGTCGGCATAGCATTTTGTTGACCTCAACAAAATGGTTGACACAAGAAAGGGGATGCGAATGAACGTTTGGTTCTTTCACAGTCCCTTTTGCGAACATTTGCTTTCAATTTTGCGGCAAGCAATATGCCAAACAGTTTTTTTGCAGCCAACCCTGTTTCCGCACAGGCAAACCACCGATGAAAGCATGCATTTCTGCTTTTCCATCGGCGGTTTTGCTTTACTGTTCAGGGAACAGCCTGAAAGACGCAGGTATCTGAAAACCCGAAGTCAAAGCTTCCCCGTTCAATTTGGATTATTTGCACGCCTTTTCGTACAGATTCAGATATTCCTTTGCGGAACGATCCCAGCCGTAGGACTGGCGCATCGCGCGGATGGCGAGCGAATCAAACGTGGCGCGATCCTCGCGGTACATCTTTGTTGCGGCTTCGATTACGTGCAGCATATCGTGCGCGTTGTAATTCAGGAATGTAAATCCATTGCCCGCGCCGGTGAAGCGGTTGTACGCCAGCACCGTATCGCGCAGACCGCCGGTTTCACGGGTGATCGGCAGCGTGCCGTAGCGCAGCGCGATCATCTGGGAAAGCCCGCACGGTTCGAACATGGACGGCATCAGGAAAAGATCGCAGCCGCCGTAGATCTGGTGCGCCAGCTTGTTGTTCATCTGGAAGCAGGCGGCCACCTGACCGGAATACTTCCACTGCGCCCAGTTCAAAAGATCCACATATTTGCTTTCGCCCATGCCCAGCACCACCAGCTGCGCGCCGGTTTTCATGATCGGATCGAGCACGCATTCCACCAGATCCAGACCCTTCTGGCTGGACAGGCGGCTGACCATGCCGATGATGGGCGCATCGGGATCCGGATTCAGCCCCGCAACCTGCTGGAGCGATACCTTGTTTTTCCGCTTTTCGCCGAACGTATCCGCGGTATACTTCGCCGTCAGGCATGCGTCGGTTTCGGGGTTGTATTCCCCGGTATCAATGCCGTTCAGAATGCCGCACAGGTGGTTCAGGCGGGAGCGCAGCAGACCGTCCATGCGTTCGCCGTAATAGGCGGTCTGGATCTCCTGCGCATAGGTGGGGCTGACGGTATTGATTTCATCGCTGTATACGATGCCGCCCTTCATGAAGGAACACATGCCGTAGAATTCCAGCGTTTCGCTGGTGTACGCCTGATTGCCCAGCGAGAGCATTTCTTCGATAAAATCGATGGGGAAGATGCCCTGGAATTTCAGGTTGTGGATGGTGAACACCGTGCGGATGTTCTGGTATACGCTCAGACGGCTGTACTGAATCTTGAGCAGCGCCGGAATCATGCCGGTCTGCCAATCATGGCAATGCAGCACATCGGGTACGAAATCGATCTTCGGCAGCGCTTCCAGCACGGCGCGGCAGAAGAAGGCGAAGCGCTCGCCCTCGTCCGTGCCGGAACCGTAGATGTAATTACGGCCGAAATACTGATCGTTTTCCACGAAATAGAAGGTAATGCCTTCATAATCCAGCTTGCGAATGGATACGCCCTGCCTGCGCCAGCCGAGATTTACCTCGAAACAAACCGCCTGTTCGGTGCGATCCCGAAATTCCGCGGGGATGGATTTATAGTAGGGGAGAATTACGCGAACGTCCGCGTTTAGCCTTTTCAATTCCTTGGGCAGCGCGCCGACCACGTCGGCCAGTCCGCCCGTCTTGATAAAGGGAACGCCTTCGGATGCGGCGAACAGTATTTTCATGGTTAGCCTCCCTGCTTTGTTTCTGGTTTCAAATTATCTTACAGCGTGATATTCTTGCCGATTACGATCGGATACTGGCGCTGACCGATCAAGCGGCCGTGCGCGCGCACCGTAACTTCCTTATCGAGAATCACGTTTTCCATTTCAACGTTTTCTTCGATGTAGCAATCCTGCATCACGATGCAATCCTTCAGCTTTGCGCCGCGCGCCACGCGCACGCCGCGGAACAGCACGCAGTTTTCCACGCTGCCTTCGATGATGCAGCCATCCGCCACCAGCGAATTGCGCACGTCCGCCCCGTGACGGTAAATCGCGGGCGCATCATCGCGCGTCTTGGTGAAGATGGGGCGGGTTTCAAACAATTCGCGCCGCACATCGCGCTTCAAAAGATCCATGTTGAACTTGAAATAGCCGTTGATCGTTTCGATGCAGCGATAGTAGCCGGTGAATTCATAGCCCATCACCTTCAGCGCGCCGGAGGCGATATACGGGCGGAACACCTCCGAATCGATCATTTTCGCGCCGTGCGCCGCCGCCTGATCGATCAGGTGGATCAGCAGCGTGCGCTTGATGATGAAGGCGTTCATGCTCAGATTCGGATAGCTGGCGGCGTTGGGGTTGACTTCGATGTCCTCCACCACGCCTTCATCGTTCAGCTTCAGGAAGGAATGCGTGTTGCCGTCCTGATGGGTAAAATCCGTGTGCTCCGGACGGAGCTTGATGTACATCATCGTCACGTCCGCGCCGGTGCTCAGGTGCTGATCGATCATGCCCTCGAAGGGAACGTTCGCCACGTAATTCGAATCGGTCACGATCACATAGGGATGGCGCGCGCGCCGCAGGAAATCGAAATTCGCGCGCAGCGCGTCCACCAGTCCGCTGTATTCGCCGCCGTTTTCACGGGTCAGGAACGGCGGCAGGATGGAAAGGCCGTTGTTGCGCGTATGCAGATTCCATTCCTTGCCGGTGCCCAGATGGCCCATCAGGGAATGATAATTCTTCTGTGCGATCACGCCCACGCTGCGAACGCCGGAATTGACCAGATTCGAAAGCGTGAAATCGATGATCCTGTATCTACCCGCGATCGGAATCGCCGCCAGCGCGCGGCTCGCGGTCAGTTCGCGCAGACTTAAATTGTCCTTCGAGGTATAAACCACGCCCATTACATCCGCCATGCTTATGCCTCCTTTTCGGGAATCATGCTCCCGTCGATCTGTTCGCCGGCTTTTACGGTGTAGCCGTTGGGCAGAACGGTGTCCTGTCCGACCAGCGCGATTTTACCTTCCGCCTCGCCCACGGTGCAGCGCGCGGTAATGGTGCAGTTTTCGGCGACGATCGCCCGACGCACCACCGCGCCCGCCTCGATCTTCGAACCGGGCATGATCACGCTGTCCTCCACGATGGCGGTATCTTCTACAGTGACGCCCGCAAACAGCACGCTGCCGGATACACTGCCGTAGATTTCGCAGCCCTCCGCGATCATGCTGTGATCTACGGATGCGGTCGCGCCGATGTAGTGCGGCTGCATCACCGGATTGCGCGCGTAAATGCTCCAGCGCGTATCGGTGATATCGAATTCCGGCGGAATCTGTAATAGATCCATATTCGCCTGCCACAGGCTTTCGACGGTGCCCACGTCCTTCCAGTAATCGGTGAACCGGTACGCCATCACCACGCGATGATCGTTCAGCATGGCGGGGATGATGTTCTTGCCGAAATCGTTCTGCGATTCGGGGTTCTTTTCATCCGCCGTCAGATAATCGCGCAGCATCGTCCAGGTGAATATGTATACGCCCATCGATGCCAAGTTGGATTTCGGCTGTTTGGGCTTTTCTTCGAATTCGATGATGCGATCGTTTTCATCGGTGTTCATGATGCCGAAGCTCGGCGCGATTTCCATCGGAACCGGACGAACGGCGATGGTCAGATCCGCGCCGTTGCGAATGTGTGATTCCAGCATTTTATTGTAATCCATCTTATAGATGTGATCGCCGGACAGGATCAGCACATATTCCGGATCGTATTGCTCGATGAAGCTCATGTTCTGGTAAATTGCGTTCGCCGTGCCGCGATACCATTCGCCGCTGGTCGCCTTCATGTAGGGCGGCAGCACGTATACGCCGCCGTTGTTCAGATCCAGATCCCACGGCGCGCCATTGCCGATGTAGCGGTTTAGCTCCAGCGGCTGATACTGCGTCAGCACGCCTACGGTATCGATGTTGGAATTCGTACAATTGGACAGCGGGAAATCGATTATGCGAAATCTTCCGCCAAAGGGAACCGCGGGCTTCGCCACTTGCTTCGTGAGCAATCCCAGACGGCTGCCCTGTCCGCCAGCCAACAGCATGGCGATACATTTTTTCTTGCTCATGTTAAACCTGCTTTCCTGATTCTGTGTTTTTATATTTTCCATATGAAAAAATATACTCCTATACCATTATACAATAAAAGTTAAAAAATTACCATACCTAAACAAAATATTTTGGATACATTTCATTTGAAATATGCATAGGTTTTGCGCACCACCATGTATTCTTCGTTGGAGGGGATTACATAGGCGTCGATTTTGGAATCCGGCGCGGTAATCCGCCGTTCACCCGCGCCCTCTTCATTGGCGCGATCGTCGATAATCGCCCCCATATGGCGCATGGCGGTGAGCACGTATTTGCGCACGCGCGCGCTGTTTTCGCCGATGCCGCCGGTAAAGGCGATGGCGTCAACGCCGCCGATTTCCATCGAATATGCGCCGATGTAGCGGATGATCGATGTGCAGAATACATCGAGCGCCAGCTGCGCGCGTTCGCTGCCTGCCGCGATCGCCGCTTCGATATCGCGCATATCGCCGCTGGTGCCGGATATGCCCTTTAAGCCACCGTTTTTGCCCAGACCTTCATAGATTTCATCGATGGTCAGCCCCTGCGACAGCAGATAGGGCACGATGTATACGTCCACATCGCCGGTGCGGCTGGCGTGGGGAACACCCATTTGCAGCGAAAAGCCGAAGCTGTTGTCCATGCTTTTGCCGTCCAGAATCGCGCAGATCGAAGCGCTGCCGCCCAGATGGCAGGAAATTACGCGCCGGTACTGGGAAAGGCGTTCCGCGATATAGCCGTGGGACGCGCCGTGGTAGCCCATGCGGCGGATGCCGTATTGCTCCGTCCATTCATAGGGGATGGGGAATACGCAGCGCTCGCGCGGGATGGTGCGATGAAAATTGGTTTCGAATACGCCGATCTGGCGCGCATCCGGCAAAAGTTTCTGAAATACGCCGATGGCTTCCAGATAGGGACCGTTGTGCGCGGGGGCGACGGTGAAATAATCGCGCATGCCGCGCAGCGTTTCTTCATTTAATTCATGCACGCCGTAATGATCGCGGGAAAGCACTGTTTTGTAGCCCACCGCTTCGATTTCGCGCACATCCCGAATCGCGCCCGTTTCCGATCCCGTAAGCGCATTCAGGAACATGGAAATCCCTTCGGTGTAATCGCGCACCGGCACATTTTCCCGGGAAAAGCGTACATCGCCGCAGCGGTAGGAAAAGATGCCGTTTTCGGAACCCACGCGCTCTACGCGTCCCTCCGCCAGCACGCCGTATTCCGGCATCTGCCATAGCTTGAATTTCAGCGAAGTGCTGCCCGCGTTGCAGATCAGTATCTTCATATCGTTCTCCTGTATCGTTGGATTCTTACCTATAGATTCTGGAATAAGTTTACATGCGCCGCGCCCGTTTGTCAATTCCAGAAATTTGCGCCCGAAAATTGACATCTTCCGGCGATTATGATATGATTATCATATGGATAATATGCTTGAAACCGTTACCGGTCTGGTGTTTGATATCGAGGAATTCGCGGTCTACGATGGCCCCGGAATCCGCTGCGCGGTGTTTGTGAAGGGCTGCCCGCTCAGATGCATGTGGTGCCACAATCCAGAAGGGCTGTCGGTAAAGCCGCAGCGCGTGGTGACAAAATCGCTGTGCATCCATTGCGGCGCGTGCAAACAGGTGTGCCCGTCCCCGAATAAATGCGTGGGCTGCGGAAAATGCGTGGATGTGTGCCCCAAGGGCTGCATCCGCATCGCCGGAACGCGCATGACGGCGGCGGAAGTGGCGGCGAAGATCAATAAGCAGGCGGCGGTTCTGAAAATGAACGGCGGCGGCGTGACCTTCTCCGGCGGGGAGGTATTGATGCAGAGCGATTTCATCATCGCCGTGCGCAGGCTGGTGCCGGATGTACACGCGCTGATTGAAACCAGCGGCTATGCGTCGCCAGAGGTATTCAAATCGCTCGCCGAAGTGATGGATATGATCATCATGGATATCAAGATCGCGGATCCAGCGCTGCACAAGCGCTATACCGGCGTGGACAATGCGAAGATTCTTGCGAATCTTGAACAGCTCAAGCATATGGGCAAGCCGTTCCGCATCCGCGTGCCGCTGATCCCCACGGTAAACGATACCGAGGTAAATATGGAAGCCACGGCGGCGCTCTTGGAGGATTGCGACCGGCATTATCTGGAAAGCGTGGAACTGCTGCGCTATAATAAGGCGGCGGGCGCAAAGTACGGCGGCGTGGATATGGAATACAAGCCCGATTTTCCGGAACAGCAGGAGCCGCGCGTCATCCGCGAACCCTTCGAACGTCGGGGGATCACCGTAAAAATTCTATAAAACATTGCTTTTGATGCTCCGGCGATGGTTCGCGCCGTCGTTCGGAGTTTATCAATAAACAGGATGGAAAACGTTATCCATGCCGTCAGACGTGGAATTAAGCACATAACATAAATCGATTGGAGGGAATCAGATGGATAATAATATCAAGGCATTCCGACATGAGCTTTCCGGGGAACGCTGGGACGCGATCAGCGCGCAGATTCAAAATCCCGCGCTCACACTTTCGCAGCGCGCCGCACTTCGCTTGAAGCTGTTTCTGGAGGAAGAACAGATCATCCGCAATCCCGATGAACAGATTCCGGCGTGGCGCACGATCATTTCATTTCCGGATATTTACGCCGAGGGCGAACGCGAAAGGCTGACGGCGGGGCATTACATTCATGAACAGGGGCGCGTATGCAATATCTCCAGCGATTGGGAGGGCGTGCTTCGCGAAGGTCTGCTCGCCCGCCGCGAACGCGCGACCGAGGATATGCGCACCACGATCGATGCCGTGATCGCCTACGCCGACCGCTACGAAATCGAAGGTCTGTCCCACGCGATCCGCTACGGCGCGACCAGCTATTTAACCGCACTGCAGATGATGCGCATTCTGCACTTTGCGCTGTGGGCGTCGAACACCTACCACAATACCGTCGGCCGCTTTGATCAGTATATGTATCCGTATTTCAAGGCAGATATGGATGCGCATAAGCTGGATGATGCGCAGGCGCTCGCGCTCACAGAGGAATTCTTCCTGTCCTTCAACCGCGATAACGATCTCTACACCGGCATGCAGCAGGGCGATAACGGCCAGAGTATGATGCTGGGCGGCTGCACGAGGGACGGCGCAAACGCGGTCAACGAGCTTACGTACATCTGCCTGAAGGCCAGCCTGAACAACCGCCGGATCGATCCGAAGATCAATCTGCGCGTGGATAAGAATACGCCAATCGAATTGTACGATCTGGGCACGCAGCTGACGAAGCAGGGGCTGGGCTTCCCGCAGTACGCCAATGATGATGTGGTCATTCCCGCGCTGGTCAGCATGGGCTATGCGCTGGAGGATGCGCGCAATTACACCGTGGCGGCGTGCTGGGAATTCATCATCCCCGGCGAGGGAATGGATATTCCGAACATCGGCGCGGTATCGCATGCCAAGGTGGTGCGCGATGTGCTCCTTGCGAAGCTGAACGAATGTGAAACCTTCGATGCGCTGCTGGAGCAGGTGCGCCTTGAGGAAATCGCCGAAGCGGATCGGCAGGAGATGATGTATCGCAATCTGTGGCTCGAACCCGCGCCCTATCAGTCCGTTTTGATGAGCGATTGCACCCACGATGTTTCCGAGGGCGCGAAGTACAACAATTACGGCATTCACGGCACCGGCTTTGCCACGGCGGTGGATCAGCTCGCCGCGGTGCGCGCCTATGTGTACGGCGATCATTCCGTATCGAAGCAGGAATTGCTGGATGCGCTGAACAACAATTACGAAGGCCATACCGCCCTTCTGCAAAAGCTGCGCAACCGCGCGCCGAAGCTGGGGCACGATGAGGAATGCAATGCGCTGCTGGATTCCATGATTCGATTCTTCCACGATGCATGGCAGGGCAGAAGAAACGAGCGCGGCGGCATCTTCCGCACGGGCACCGGCTCCGCGATGTACTATCTGTGGCACGGCCGCCAGCTGGGCGCGACCGCGGACGGCCGTCAGGCGGGCGAAATGCTGCCGGCGAACTTCTCTCCGTCGCTGCTGCTGCGCGATGCCGGCCCGCTTTCCGTATTGCAGGCGATGGCGCGCCCCACGATGGGTCTGGTCTGCAACGGCGGCCCCATGACGCTGGAGCTGCACGATACCGTGTTCAAAAATGAAGAAGGCTGCCGCAAGGTGGCGCAGCTGGTGCGCACCTACATCCTGCTGGGCGGACATCAATTGCAGCTGAACGCCGTCAGCCGCGAAACGCTGCTGGACGCGCAGAAGCACCCCGAGGATCATCAGAATCTGATCGTGCGCGTATGGGGCTGGAGCGGCCACTTCGTACAGCTGGATAAGGGCTATCAGGATCAGATCATCGAACGCACATCCTATACCATGTAAGCATCGAATGTAAGGATTCTTGCGCAAGGCGTCGATCGTGAATTGAATATCATCTGTCTCCCGCGGAGCAGCGCCGCTGCCGGCTTTGCTCCGCGGGACGCTTTTTCAAAAATTAACCGGAAAATATCGTCATTAAACACGAATAATGATTTAATGTATGCTATTATAAGTTCGGAAATTGTGAAAAACAAAGGCGAAAACAAACGCAATATCGCCTCGTTTCACATTTCTGTTCGCGTAAAACACGAACGATGCAAATTTTCACAATCGACATTGGAGGAGAGAAGAAAATGAAAAAACTGATCGCTGTACTTCTGCTTGTCCTGGTTATGGTATCTGCCGTCTATGCGCCCGCGCTCGCCGAATCGGAAGCGCCCATCGAAATCAAGGCGCTGATCCTGCCGAAATTTGAAGCGGGCGAAATGTCCGGCGATTTCCCCGGCGAAGCGCAGTATTACTATGAAGCCTATTGCGAGGGCGGCGATGCATACGATATCGTGGGCGGCTTTGAGGGCAACAAGCTCTATGTCAAGGATGGCGTGGCGCTGTATGTTACCGGCATGGGCAAGGTAAATACCTCCATGAGCCTGTTCGCGATCCTGGCGGACAGCCGCTTCGACTTCTCCAACGCCTATATCATCAGCACCGGCTGCGCTGGCTCCGCCGTAGAATACGGCGTGATGGGCGATGTGTTCGTCATTACCGCCGCGATCGATTTCGATCTGGGCCATCATGCCGATGCGCGCGATCTGGCGGATCAGACCGCTACCACCTGGTATCACGATGAAAGCTATGACAGCTCCTCCTGCAAGATCCTGAACGCCGATCTGATGGATCGCGTGTACGATCTGGTGAAGGATGTCAAGATCGAAACCACCGAAAAGACCCGCAACTTCATGTCCGTCACCTTCAACGGCGCGGAATGGGCGGTGCGCGATCCGCAGGTGCTGCGCGGCACCACCGTTTCCGGCGATAATTACTGGAAGGGCATGCACGATCATGAAAACGCCCTGCTGATGACCGAAACCTATCAGTGCCCCGATCCCTTCGCGCTGACCGAAATGGAAGATGCGGCGCTTGCGGTCGTCGCCGATCGCATGGGCATGCTCGATCGCTTCATCATCATCCGCGATTCCGTCAATACCGATGTATTCATGAACGGCGCTTCCCCCGAAAGCCTGTGGGATCCGAACTTCGAAGATTCCCTCGCATCCGAAGACAGCGTTGAATCCGCCGATATTTTCGCTACCGCCATGGAAAATAACTTCAAGGTCGGCAGCGTGGTTGTAGACGCCATTCTCGACGGCACGCTGTAAGCGGTTATACATCTTAAATTGCAAATCGTCCCGAAGCATTTGACCGCTTCGGGACGATGATCTGTCTTGTTACAGGAGGTTCCATGGATTATCCGAAAAAGGGAATTTACCGCCATTTCAAGGGCGGAAGGTACGAACTGATCGATATCGCGCGCCATTCCGAAACGCGGGAGGAAATGGTGGTCTACCGCGCGCTGTACGGCGAATACGGTCTGTGGGTTCGCCCGCTGTCCATGTGGTCGGAAACGGTCGTGCGCGATGGAAAAACCTACACCCGCTTTGTACCGGAGGCAGATTATCTGCGCGATCCTATGGAATAATCAGCGCTTTTCGTGGCCGCGTTCGATGCGCGCGATGCTTCTGCCTTCCACCTCATAGGAAAAATCGGCGGGCAGATCGCGCATACGGGCGATCAGGAAATGAATCGGCAGGCCCATCGCGGCGTATTTGCGCTCGTGCTCGCTGATGTAATTGGGCGCAAAGCCGCTCGCGTGCAGATCGTCCGTTCGATATTCGATCGAAAAGCCCGTGTCCGTAAGGTACTGTACGGACGCGGAAAACAGCTCCGGATTATCCGTCTTGAAATGAATTTCACCGTTCGGACGCAGAAACGAACGGTATTGAATCAGCTGGCGCGGGTGGGTCAGCCTGCGCTTGTGGTGCTTTGCTTTTTCATCCCACGGGTTCGGAAAATTGATGATGATGCGCTCCACGCCGTCCGAGGGCGCAAAGGAATCGCTGATGAACATCGCGTCCACGTTCGTCAGCATCAGATTGTCGATGGGATCCGATCCGTATTCCAGCAGGGAATTTTTGATCGTTACCGCCAGCACATGGCGCACCTCATCGATGGCGATGATGTTCACCTGCGGGTTTTCATGCGCCATTTTTACGGTGGATACGCCCTTGCCGCAGCCGATTTCCATCCAGACGGGCGCGTTCGGGCGCGCAAAGCGCTCGCGCCATGCGCCCTTGTATTGGGAAGGCGTGCTGATCAGATACGCGCATTCGTCCAGCAGCGGCTCCGTCCATGCCTTTCTGCGCATCCGCATTACTTTTTCTCCCGCTTCTGCGCCCGCTTCTTTTCCTGATAGGCGCGCTCCTGCGCTTCCATTTCGGCCTCGTCGGCACGCTTCTGATCCTGCTTGCGCTTGGCGTACAGCGTGATCGCGCCGATCACCATCGCCGCAAACCACGGAATCAGCCCCGCGGCGAAGCTGCCGCACAGCATCATGATCAGCCCAACCGCAAAGCATACCACGATGGCGATGCAAAATACGCGCAGCGCCATGACGGATGTTTTCTGTTTTTCACTCATAGATTCCTACCGCCTTTGTAAATGCTAACTTCCAGTTTATCACAGATCGCGGGGATTGCAACGGAATTTGCGAAAAAAGATTGAATATTTGCGATGGAACGGCTATACTGATAGCATGAGAGGTGATTTGCAATGCATAAGACGGCGCTGGATGGATTTATCGATCGCTTTCAGGCGATATTGGATGAACTGGACGCGATGTGCGATGATGATGAACTGGAGGAACTGAACGCCCAGCTGGAGGACTGTATTCTGCTGCTTCAGGACGCCGATCCGGAGGACGCGGACGGTCGGGAGGAAATCCAGGATGCGCTCGAAGAAATCGCTGATCTGCCGGAAGAATACCGCGATATCGACGGTGTATCGGATGCGATTCTGGAATCGGCAAACGCGCTGGAAATGGCAGCGCGCATGGCGCTGGCGAATCTGTAGGGGAATGCGAACAATCGAATGGATTCAGGGAAGTCGGCAAATCCGGATGGAAGCGCCGGCTTTTTTGATTGAATTAAAAAGATTCTTTCATCGATACGAAAAAATGACGGCTTCGATGCGTCAAACAGGTGAAGGGGGTGAGCGGATGATGCAAGAGATCAAGGCGCCTGATCCTTGCGCGGAGGATACATTTACGGAGCTTGTGAACGCCTACCAGACGTCCCTTTTGCGTATGTGCTACCTGAACCTGCGCGATCTGGGACTTGCGGAGGACGCGGTACAGGAAACCTTCATCAAAGCTTATCGGGCGATGCCCTCCTTCCGGCAGGAGAGCAGCATCAAAACATGGCTTATGCGCATTGCGATCAATACCTGTCGGGATATGCAGCGCGGTTCATGGTTCAAGCGCGTCGATCGCAATGTAACGCTTAACCAGCTGGCGGAGGAATCATCCGCCTTCCCATCGGAAGCCGTGACGGTCAATCTGGAAATTGCGAAATTGCCCGTAAAGCTTCGGGAGGTTGTACTGCTCTATTACTATCAGGATATGAAAATCGAAGATGTCGCGCTTGCCCTGAACATTTCGGTATCTTCCGTATCCGGCAGGCTGAAGCGTGCGAAGGAAAAGCTGCGGCGCGCATTGAAGGAGGCGTATTTTGATGAATGACCGGCGGGATAAGCGCTTTGTGCAGCAATCCATCGATATTGGACTTTCTTCAATGCAGGGCGATCCATGGCTCGCGCAGCGGGTCATGGCTTTGGAGAAAGGAGAATCAAAAGTGAAAAAGAAAACATCATTGACGCTTGTGCTGACTGCACTGATCGTTCTGACGATTGCCGCGGCGGCGCTCGCGGAAATCGCGGGCGTCAACGTTTTTGAACTGTTTGGAAGAACGAACGCGCGATACGCGCAGCTGGTTCCCTATACGGCGCTGGACGAGGTATCCGAGGTGTCGGTTACCAGCGTCGAACTGGGCGAAACCACCGCCGCGATCAACAGCGCATATTATGACGGGATGTCGCTGATCGTGGGTTATTCGATTCAAAACGGATCGCGCGTGGAGGAATTTACGCCCGATGAAGCGCTTATGGAAAAAATGCATCGGAGCGCGGACGATATTGCCCGGCCTGCGGAGAATGAAGCGGAAGCGGCTCTGTTTGTAAAGCTGGAGCGGGCAAAGGCGGAAGGATATGCCATGGGAATTGCTTTCTACGCAGTGCATCCGGGCGATCATACCGTGACGGACGATGGAATCGATATTGCGCCGCGCAGTGAAGAAACCAAAATTGGCGACGACGGCGTCGAATACACGATTCGGGAATTTGATTCGCCGCTGGCGGAGGAGCTTCAGAATCTTGATCAATTGACCCTCGAAATTCCGCTGTATCAAAATGCGAGCTACCTGTATTTTGACGGAGAAGCGTTCTACACATATTGCGACGTGCAGCCGATTTCGGCGATGAAAGCGATTGTATGGAATTCGCACGTGCCGACCTGCGTCTATCGCGGCAGCGGAGAATACAACGGAATAAAGCTGAGCGCGGTGGCGCACGCGTCCGCCGCAAACGCGGTATTGGAAATTGCTTTTGAGGAAGCGCTTCCCGATGTGCCCGATCTGGATCACTGGTATACCTTCGAACTTACCGATGAAAACGGTGCGGCGCTGCGTGAAAACGACGGCGCGAACGGCGGGGAAGCGGAAATGCGCATTACCTACGAAGGAACCGGCGGTCTGCCGCAGGAATTGCGCCTTACAATCCGCATGGAAAGCGAAGGCGAATCCGATTCGGACGCGGAATCCCGCGCATCCGATGTGATCATCTTAAAAATGCAAAAATAATCATTTGGGGCGGTTGTTGAAACAGAATTCAACAACCGCCCCCAGCGTTTTATTCTTCCTGCGAACTGCAATCCTCACACAATCCGCCGTTGCGGATCAGGCAATCATCGCACAGCGGCGCGCCGCACATGGCGCATCTGCGAAAGCTGCGCGAATCTGCGATTTTCAAACAGTCCCGGCATTCCATCATGGCCATATTTATCACCTCGCACCTTCAAGGATTGCCATTTTTGCGCGTTTTATGCGCCCTCGTGCAAAATTTCATGCACGGCGCGCAGCAGCGCGTTTACATCGTCAAATGAATTGGCGTAGCCCACGCTGGCGCGCACCGCGCCGCGCTGTACGGTGCCCAGCACGCGATGCGCGCAGGGCGCGCAATGCAGCCCGCCGCGCACGCATATATTGCGATCCGAAAGCGCGTCCGCCGCCTGCGATGATCCCATATCGCCGATGTTGAAGGTCACGATGCCGCAGCGCGCGGCTTCCTCGGCGGGGGAATACAGCGTAACGCCCTCCATGCGCGCAAGCTCGCGGTACAGCGCGTCGGTCATTTCGCGTTCGTGCGATAAAATGGATGCGGCGTGCGCGGATACATATTTTACGCCCTCGTGCAATCCGGCGATGCCGTGCATGTTTACCGTTCCCGCCTCGTATCGCTCCGGCGGCGCTTCCGGCTGCGTAAGCAGCTGGGAATCCGTGCCCGTGCCGCCCTCGCGCAGCGTATTCAGCGAAAGTCCCTTTCGAATGTACAGCCCGCCCGTGCCCTGCGGCCCCAGCAGCGATTTGTGCCCCGGAAACGCGTACAGATCGCACATCAGCCGCTGCACGTTTACGGGGATCGCGCCCAGCGCCTGCGCGCCGTCGATCAGATAGGTGATCCCGTGCCCGCGCGCGATTTGCCCCACCGCGGCGGCGGGCTGAATCGCGCCGGTCACGTTCGAGGCGTGCGTCATGCAGATCAGGCGCGTGTTCGATCGAATCGCCCGCCGGATCTTTTCCGGATCGATCATGCCGTCCGGCTCCGGCCAGATGAGCGAAAGCGCGATCTGCTGATCCGCGCTCAGTTTGGATAATACGCGCAGCACGGAATTGTGCTCCAGCATGGTGGAAATCACGTGATCGCCGCGGCGGACGACGCCCTTGATGGCGGTGTTCAGCGCGTCGGTGCAGTTCATCGCAAAGCACACCGCCGAATCCGCTTCCGCGCCGATGAAATCCGATATCGCTTCGCGCGCGGCGTATACGCATCTCGCCGCCGCCAGCGCGCGCGGATGCCCCGATCTTCCGGGATTTGCGTTGATCTGCGTCATGGCGCGCACAACCGCGTCGATTACCGCCCGCGGCTTGGGATCGCTCGTGGCGGCGTTGTCCAGATAAACATCCATGGGCATCCTCCTTCACGCAAAGCCTGGGTTTCGCGTATCCTATAATACTTGCGCAGGGCTTCCGATTAGAACCCGCGCGCAGGCTTGAAGGGAGGAAAAAACATGCAGAATACATTTGGCGTCGCGTCCTTTCGATCCAGACAGCAGGCGCTTCGGCTCGAAGATGCGCTACGTCGGGACGGCGTAAACGTGCGCATCATTACCACGCCCCGCGCGGTCGCGATGGGGTGCGGGCTTTCCGTGCAGTTTGATTTGCAGGATGCAAACCGCGTGCGCACCGTGGTACAGCGCGCGCAGCCGCAAAACATGATCGGGCTGTATCGCGTGGATGCGGGGGCGGGCGCTGCGCGCGTATCGCCGCTGGGCAAATAAGCTTAACTTGACGGAAACTATGCGATAATTGTATAATACAAAGTGGTATATGATGACCTTACCTGTATAAATGAGGTGGATTCCGATGGATACTACAAAAGCAATGCAGGTGATGGGGGAGCTCGCGAAGCTGTATCCGGAAGCGCGTCCGGAGCTTACCTTTGCCAATCCGTATGAAACGCTGATCGCCGTGATGCTTTCGGCGCAGTGCACGGATAAGCGCGTGAACATGGTTACGGCGAAGCTGTTTCCGCTGTATCCCGATGCGCATGCCATGGCGAAGCTGGAACCTGCGGAGCTGGAGCCGCTGATTCGCGAATGCGGGCTGTATCACAGCAAGGCGAAGAACATCATCGCCGCCTGCCGCACATTGGTGGGGCGCTACGATGGCGCGGTGCCGGGTACGCGCGCGGAATTGATGGCGCTGCCGGGCGTGGGGCAGAAAACGGCGGGCGTCGTGCTGATGGCGGCGTTTCAGGATGATCAGATTCCCGTGGATACGCACGTGTTCCGCGTATCGCGCAGAATCGGCATCGCGGATGCGAATACGCCGGAAAAGGTGGAAATCCAGCTGCGCGAGGCGCTGGACAAAAGCATATGGACGTATGCGCATCATCTGCTGATCTGGCACGGGCGCAGAATCTGCCGCGCGATCCATCCGAATTGCGATCAATGCCCGCTGAATGAAGGCCTGTGCGGACATTGCACGGATAAATGATAGGGAGAATACAATGGCGTTATTTGTTGATGTTGTGAATATTACGGCGAAGGCGGGCGACGGCGGAAACGGCTGCGTCGCCTTCCATCGCGAAAAATTTGTACAGGCGGGCGGTCCGGACGGCGGCGACGGCGGCCGCGGCGGCAGCGTGGTATTTGAAGCCACCGACCGCATGCACACGCTGATGGATTTCCGCTACCATCGCAAGTTTGCCGCGGAAAACGGCGGCGATGGCATGGGCAACCGCAAGAGCGGCAAGAGCGGCGAGGATGTTGTGATTCAGGTGCCCGCGGGCACCGTGGTTCGCGATCGCAAAACGGGCAAGGTGCTGCTGGATATGTACGCCTCCGGCGTGCGCAAGGTGCTGGATCGCGGCGGCCGCGGCGGCTTTGGCAACCAGCATTTCGCCACGCCCACCCGTCAGGCGCCGCAGTTCGCCAAGCCCGGCGAAAAGCGCGAAATTCATGAACTGACGCTGGAACTGAAGTCCATCGCGGATGTGGGTCTGGTGGGCTTCCCGAACGTGGGCAAATCCACGATCCTGTCCGTGGTCACGGCGGCGAAGCCGAAGATCGCGAATTATCATTTTACCACGCTTCAGCCGAATCTGGGCATCGTCAAGCAGGATGCGTCCAGCTTCGTGCTGGCGGATATTCCCGGTTTGATCGAGGGCGCGAGCGAGGGCGCGGGTCTGGGACACGCTTTCCTGCGCCATGTGGAGCGCACGCGGATGCTTCTGCACGTATTGGATATTTCTGGCAGCGAGGGTCGCGATCCGCTTCAGGATTACGACGCCATCGGGCACGAACTTTCCAATTACGGCGATCTGATCACTCGCCCCACCATCGTGGTGGCGAACAAGATGGATCTGCCGGGCGCGGAGGAAAACCTTGCGCGGCTGCGCGAAAAGCTTGCGGATACCGATATTCAGATATTCGCGGTTTCCGCCGCCACGCACACCGGCTTTGAAGCGCTGATGCGCGCGACGGTGAAGCTGCTGGATACCTGCCCCGATGCGGAGCCGTTCGCCGAGGAAGAGCCGTTTGATTTTGATATGGATATGGAAAACACCGGCTTTGAAATCGAACGCCGCGGCGGCCAGTTCCATCTGACCGGCGCATCCATCGATCATCTGGTGGATTCGGTCAACTTCGGCAACGAAGAATCGCTGAACTACTTCCATCGCACGCTGCGCCGCATGGGCGTGATCGACGCGCTGCGCAAGGCGGGCGCGGGCGAAGGCGCAACCGTGTGCATCGGCGATATGGAATTTGATTTTGTGGAATAACTGTACGGAGGATATAGATATGACGACGAAGCAGCGCGCGAAGCTGCGCGCAATGTGCAATACGATGGAGCCGGTGCTGCAGATCGGCAAGGATGGCATCAGCGATAATCTGATCAAGCAATGCTGGGATGCGCTGGAGGCGCGCGAACTGATCAAGGTCACCGTTTTGAAAACCGCGCCCTATACCGCGCGCGAGGCGTGCGATGCGCTCTGCGAGCGCGTACACGCGGAACCGGTGCAGACCATCGGCAATCGCTTTTCCATCTACCGCCAGGCGCGAAAGGATTCGAAAATCCGTCTGGAGGATTTATAAGCAGGATAGTTACGGCGCTCGTTGCACAGGAACTGGGCGCTGTTTCCATATTGAAATTACAGACACCAATGGAGGATAAACCATGGATCCGAGAGTAGAAAAACTCGCCCGAACGCTGATACAGTTTTCCACGCGCGTACAGAAGGGCGATAACGTATTGATTCAGGCGAGAAATGAAACCGATGCGCTGGTACGCGCGCTGATTCGCGAAACCTACGCCGCGGGCGGAAAACCGTTCGTATGGCTGGATTCCACGCCGGTGGAGCGCGAACTGGCGATGGGCTACAGCGAAGAACAGCTCGGCCTGCGCGCGGAGATCGATGCGCAGCTGATGTCGAAGATGGATGTGTACATCGGATATACCGCCATCGAAAACGATTCGGAAATGAGCGATGTGCCGCCGGAGCGCATGGAACTGTATTCCCGCCTGTACGGCGAGCGCGTGCACGGCCAGATTCGCGTGCCGCACACCCGCTGGTGCGTGCTGCGCTATCCCACGCCCGCCATGGCGCAGGCGGCTTCCATGAGTCAGGCGGCGTTCGAGGATTTCTTCTTCGACGTATGCACCATGGATTATTCGCGCATGGATCGCGCGATGGATCCGCTGAAGGCGCTGATGGAAAAAACCGATCGCGTGCGCATCGTGGGCAGGGGCACGGATATCGCCTTTTCCATCAAGGGCCTGCCCGCCATCAAGTGCGCGGGCGATGCGAACATTCCGGATGGCGAAATCTATACCGCGCCGGTGCGCGACAGCGTAAACGGCGTGATCACTTACAATACGCCCTCGCTGCAGGATGGATTCACATTTGAAAATATCCGCCTGACGTTCAGGGATGGAAGGATCGTAGACGCGCAGGCGAACGATACCGAACGCATCAACAAAATCTTCGATATCGATGCGGGCGCGCGCTATGTGGGCGAATTCGCCATCGGCGTAAATCCCTACATCACGAAGCCCATGAAGAATACGCTGTTCGATGAAAAGATCATGGGATCCTTCCATTTCACCCCCGGCGCGAGTTACGATGATTGCGATAACGGCAATAAATCCGCGCTGCACTGGGATCTGGTGTGCATCCAAACGCCGGAATACGGAGGCGGCGAAATGTACTTTGACGATGTGCTGATCCGCAAGGATGGGCGCTTCGTACTTCCGGAGCTGGAATGCCTGAATCCGGAAAACCTTCGATAAAGGAGAAATACTGTGGGTAAATCCAATTTTGCGGTTTTTGTCGATCTTGAAAACGCGGGCGGCAAGGAAAGTATGCTGCGATCGATCATCGAAAAGGTGAAGATTCGCGGCGATATCCTGCTGGGCAAGGTGTACGGCTATACGGATCGGTATTCCGATCTGAAGCAGTGCCTGCTTTCCAATACGTTTCAGGTGGTGCCTTCGCTGCGCTACGGCAAAAACCAGAAGAACAATTTAGATATCACGCTGGTGATCGACGCCATGGAGGTCGCGTATACCAATCCGCTGATCGATTCCTTCTGCATCGTATCCGGCGACAGCGATTATACGCCGCTGGTGGGCAGATTAAAGAGCATGGGCAAATTCGTGCTGGGTATTTCCCGTTCCGAAGCCGCTTCGGGCATATTCATCAACGCCTGCAATGAATTTGTGTTTCTGGAATCTGTGGCGGCGCAGCAGCCCAAGCCCAAGCAGAAGGGCGAACGCGCGTCCGGCGATCTGAACGAATTGATCGCGCAGGTGGAAACCATCGTGGAAGATCAGGAACAGCAGCAGATGTACGCCAGCGAATTGAAGGATACGCTGATGCGTCTGCGCCCCGATTTTTCGGAAAAGAGTTTCGGCAGCGCCACGTTCGGCAAGCTGATCGCGCAGATCACGCAGAAGAGCGAAAAGCTGCGCAGCTGGACGGAGCAATCCTCGCTGATGATCGGGCTTTCCTCCGCGGAGGATGATGAACCGAAGCTGGATAAAACCAACTGGCTGCCCGCGTTTACATCGGCGCTGGAACGGTTCAAGGCGGAGGGCTTTGAGCGCGTAAATCCGTCGATCCTGAAATCGGCGATTCAAAATGATTATCCCAGCTTCGATGAACGGCAGATCGGCTTCAAGCGCTTTTCCGATGTGATGAAGGCGCTGGAAAAGGAAGGTCTGCTGGAGGTCGAAATGGATGAACAGCATACGATGCTGTTGAAAATCTGCTAAAGGAGTATACTTGTATGAATTGGGATTTAACGAAGATGTACAACGGATTTGAAGATCCGGCGTTTGAAGCGGATATGAAGGCGCTTTCCGAACAGACCGATGCGGCGAACCGCATGATCGTTGCGATCGACGATGGCGATTTCTGCAAAAAACTGCATGCGTTGGTCGAACTGATCTGCGATGCACAGGATCGCGCGGGCAAGCTGAGCTCGATGATCTTCTTTTCGCTGTCGGCGGATACCAACTGCGCGCCCGCGATCGCGCAGCGAACCCGCTTTCTGAAGCTGAATAATGAACTGGAACTGATGCTCAGCCGCTTCACCGCGCGCATCGCGCAGGATGACCGGATTGAAGCTTGCTGCGATGCGGACGCGCTGCTTTCCGAGCATAAATTGTTCTTCCGCAACGCGAAGGAGGCCGCCGCGCATCTGATCGATCCCGCGCTGGAGCCCGTGGTTCTGAAAATGCGCCTGAGCGGCGGTCAGGCGTGGGTGCGCCTGCGCGACGAACTGTTTTCGGGGCTTACGATGGATGTATGCATCGATGGCGAAACGAAGCGCCTGCCGCTTACCGCGGTGCGCGCGCTGGCATATGATGCGCGCCCCGAGGTGCGCGAAGCGGGCTACAAGGCGGAAATCGCCGCCTATCCCGCCATCGAGACCCCCATGGCCGCCTGCCTGAATTCCATTAAGGGCGAGGCGCT
>CAKUKP010000041.1 GCA_934663625.1 uncultured Clostridia bacterium | reverse complement strand
GTTCGCGCCGACGCCCTGGAAATACAGCCCTTCCCAGCCCGGCAGCGTCACGAACAGCGCATAAGGCTCGTTGCCGTCGTAGCTTTCGGGGATGTAGCTGCTGAAATGGATGTCTCCGATTTCGCTGTGCAGCACGTTATCGTTGATGAACCCGCGCTGGGTCTGCGTGCCCGGCGTGAGGGTATCCTCGGCTGCCGCCGTGCCGCACAGGCAGCACAGCAGCAGGAGGATAGATAGAAAGCGCTTCATAATTGTACTCCTATATTGAAGAGCGGGAAGTTCTCGGAAAACTCCCCGCTGTTGGTTCTCAGTCTGCCTTTACTGCCTGCGCGATGGGATCCGCAAGGCTGTTTACCCATGATTGTACATCGGTTTCCTCGGTGGCGTAGGAGAAGCGCGCACCTTCCAGCCATTCGCCGGTACCCGCCGCTTCAGCCAGCAGCGCGCCGCTTTGACCCAGACCGGAGCTTGCGGAGGTGCAGAAGGGGATTATGGCTTTGCCGGTGAAATCGTTGCCGGTGACGAACTGGTTGACCGGCCAGGCGGCGATGCCCCACCAGATGGGATAGCCGATGTAAACGGTATCGTAATTATCCCAGTTTTCGGGGGTGATCTCGGTCAGCGCCACTTCGTTCTGGGCTTCGGAATGGTCGTGTTCGTATACGACGCGGCTATTGTCGTTCGTCCAGTTCAAATCTTCATCGGTGTAGGGCTCTACGGGCGTAATGACGAATACATCCGCGCCGGTTTCTGCGGCGATCATATTGGCAATGCGCTCGGTGCTGCCCGTGGCGGAATAATAGACGACCAGCGTCCTGCTCGGCGTATCGGTTGTCACGGGCGCTTCCGCGAGGGCGGCGACGGCGGTCAGGGTGAACATCAGTGTCAGTACGAGTGCGATCAGCTTTTTCATAATTGGTTTCTCCTTTCGGTTCATTCAGTCGGTTTTCAACCCGACGGTTGCATTATAAAGCAAAATTTGCCGTCGGGGAAGTTCCCGTTTGTTCATGAGCGTATACCTTGGGGTTATAATATTTTTCGAATACACTTGCGGAAATCCCGTTTGGCGGATACAATATAAATAGGAACAGAGCGAGGGAGCGTGAGAAACAGTGTACAATCCGCAGTTGGAAACTTTTTTGCGCGTCGCCGATGCGGGCAGCTTCAGCCGCGCCGCCGAGGAAGCGTATATCACCCCGACCGCCGTGATCAAGCAGATCAACCTGTTGGAGGAATCACTGGGCGTGAAGCTCTTTGACCGCAGCCATCGCGGGCTTACGCTGACCGGAGCCGGACGCAGCCTGTATCAGGATGCGAAATACATCATTCAATACTGCCGCGATTCGGTGGCGCGCGCGAAGAACGCCATGCTGGAGGACACCAACGTCATCCGCGTCGGATCATCGCCCATGACGCCCGCGCAGATTCTGATGCAGCTCTGGTCAAAGGTGAACGAAATCTGTCCGGACGTCAAATTTCAAATCGTGCCCTTTGAGAACACGCCGGAAAACGCCCGCGAAATTCTGGGCAACCTGGGCAAGCGCATCGATATCGTGGGCGGCATCTTTGATGAAACCATGCTGGCGCTGCGCGGCTGCGCCGGACTGGAGCTGGCGCGCGCGCCGTTCGGGTGCGCGGTATCCATTCATCATCGGCTGGCGAACCGAGATAAATTGCAGTTTTCCGACCTCTACGGCGAAAATCTGATGCTGATGCACCGCGGCTGGAGCCACTATGTGGATCAGCTGCGGGACGACCTGTGGCAGCATCACCCGCAGATTCGCATCGTGGATTTTGATTTCTACGGCATGGATGTGTTCAACCGCTGCGAAAGTACGAATGATGTGCTGCTGGCCATCTCCGGCTGGGCGAGCGTGCATCCGCTGCTGAAGGTGATTCCGGTGGAGTGGGATTACAGCATCCCCTACGGCATATTGCATTCGCTCGAACCATCGCCCGTTGTGCAGCGCTTTCTGGAGGTGGCGAGGGCCGTCGGCAGGGAACTGTACGGCTGATATAACCCAAAGGTATATACTCATAAACAAAGCGAGACTTCTCAGGAAGCCCTGCTTTGTTTATAATAAAGGTGAACACGGAAATGGACGTGAAAACATGCGGAAAATAAAAGAATTTAAGCGAGCTTCCGTCGCACGCAAACAGGAAGACAATTGCGAATCAGGGAAGGGAGTACGGGGTATGAACAACTTTATTTTCGAAAACAAAACGAAGGTGTATTTCGGCAGGGGCGGCGTGAAGGAATATCTGGGCTGCCTGCTGAAAAAGTACGGTTCCACGGTGATGCTGGCTTACGGCGGCGGTTCGATCAAGAAAAACGGCGTATATGACGAAGTAATGGGCATCCTGAACGCGCAGGGCAAGAATGTGATCGAGTTTTCCGGCATCATGCCCAATCCCACCTATAAAAAGGTGCAGGAAGGCGCGAAGCTGGCGCGGGAGAACAACGTCGATCTGATTCTCGCCGTCGGCGGCGGTTCGGTATCCGACTGCTGCAAGATTATCTCCGCACAGGCGAAGCTGGACGAGGATATCTGGGATATGGAAATGGTCAAGCATACGTTCCCCAACCGGTTTATCCCGCTGGGCACCATCGTGACCGTGTTCGGCACCGGATCCGAGATGAACGCGGACGCGGTGATTACGCACGAGGAAAAGAAGCTCAAATCCGGCATCTTCGGCGCGCAGGCGGATTTTGCATTCCTCGATCCTGCGTATACGCTGTCCGTGCCGTTTGGTCAGGTGATTTCCGGCGCGTTCGATACGCTGAGCCACGCGATGGAAACCTACTTTGGCAAGCCCGATGAAAACAATCTGTCGGACGATATCAACGAAGCCGTGATGCGCAGCGTCATCCGCAACATCCGCGTGCTGATGCGGGATCATGACAATTACGAGGCGCGCAGCGAACTGGCGTGGGCATCGGCGATGGCGGAAAACGGCGTATTGAAAATCGGTAAGATCACGGATTTCCAGTGCCACCAGATCGAGCATCAGCTGGGCGCGTATACGAATTGCAACCATGGCAAGGGGCTGGCGGTGATTCACCCCGTGTTGTACCGGCACATCGGCACTGCGAATCTCGCGCGTTTCGCCCGCTTTGCCGAAAATGTCTGGGGCATTCGGGACAACGGCGCGGACGCCCTGCGCACAACGCGGCTGGTAAAGGCGGGCATCAATGCGCTGGCGGCGTTCATCAGGGAGATCGGTCTGCCCACCAGTTTTGCAGAGTTGGGCATTCCGGAGGATACCGACCTGCGCGCCGTGGCGGATTCCACGAATGTTACCGCGGGCTGCTGCAAGAAGCTGACCCACGATGAAATTTATCAAATTCTGCTGGAATGCAAATAAGGAGGAAGATTCATGAAAGCATTGCTGATCAACGGAAGTCCCCGTCCCCACGGCTGCACCTACACCGCGCTGACGGAGCTGAAGCGCATGCTGGAGGCCGAAGAAATTGAAGTGGAGTTGATTCACGTCGGCAATAAGGATATTCGCGGCTGCATCGCCTGCCGCAAGTGCTATGAATTGGGTAAATGCGTGTTTGATGATGTTGTGAACGAGATCGCGCCGAAGCTTGCGGAGGCGGACGCTTTCGTCATCGGCGCGCCGGTGTATTATGCTTCTCCGGCGGGCGGCGCGATTTCCTTCCTGGATAGGCTGTTTTTCAGCACGTCGGGCGTGGATAAGACCATGAAGGTGGGCGCGGCGGTGGTTACCTGCCGCCGCGGCGGCAATACATCGTCCTTCGATGTGCTGAACAAGTATTTTTCCATCTCCGGCATGCCCATCGCCACCAGCCAGTACTGGAACATGGTGTATGGCGGTTCGGCGGAGGAGGTCGCACAGGATGCGGAGGGCCTGCAGACCATGCGCACGCTGGGGCGCAATATGGCGTTTATGATGAAAAGCTTCCAGCTGGGCAGGGCGCAGTACGGCCTTCCGCAGAAGGAACCGCTGATTCATACAAATTTTCATCGGTAAGGCGCGATGGGGAAGGGAGCATACTCTATTGCGCTGCTCCCTTCCCTGTGTTATCCCTTCTGCGCGATGATTCGATACCAGTCGAATTTGCTGAAATCGGTTTCGGGGTGGGTGCTGGGGACGGGCGCGAGCTTGAAAGAGCCGTAGCCCATTTCACGCAGCTTCTGTTCCACCAGCTCCAGCGAGAAGGGGTGGTAATGCTCCTCGAATATTTCCTTTTGAAAGATTCGATGGTCGCGCTCGAAGGTGTAGAGCAGGTTGAAGGTGATCGTGCCATCGATATTGTGATCCCACACCTGCACCAGATTGATCCGATCCTCCCCGTGAAAAAAGGGATTGTAGAGGTAGAAGCGCTGCTTTTCACGCTGTATCTTTTCCCAGTTGCGTGAATCGATGCAGATATAGCCGCCGCGCCGGACGTGCGCGTCCATCTGCGCAAGCACATTCGGAATATCGCGGTTGGGCACGTATGCCAGCGAATTTCCCGTGCTGGCGACGCAATCGAACTGCCGGTCGCCCCAGACGGACAGATTGCGGAAATCGCAGCAATTCAGATGTACGGGCTTTTGCTTTATCAGCGCCTTTTGACGGCATTTTTCGAGCATGGCTTCGTTTAAATCGGAGCCGAATATTTCAATGCCCAATTCCTGAAGCGGCAGGGTAGTGCTGCCGGTGCCGATGCTTACGTCCAGAAGGCTCCGGATGGGTCGATCCTCCAGAAAGTTTTTCCAATCGTTCCGGACGATTTCGGTTCTGGCTTTGCTCTCGGTAAGATCATAAATATCCGCGCGGTTGTACAATTGATTCATGGCTGCCGCCTCCAAATCCGATGTGTTTTTTCTATAGTATCACAGAAAGCAGGCAGACGCAAGAACGCCCTCCGGCATTGTACCGGAAGGCGTTTTGCAGATAACGTTTATGATTATTTCGCCGATTCGGCGGATCTTCTGCGGATGACGTCGATGATAACGGCGATGACGATGATCAAGCCCTTGACCATCTTCTGCGGGCCCTGCTGCACGCCCAGCAGGTTCAGGCCGTTGGCGATGATGCCGATGATGAAGATGCCGATCAGCGTGCCGATCATGGAACCTTCGCCGCCGGACATGGACGTGCCGCCGATGACGACCGCCGCGATGGCGTCCATTTCCTGACCATCGGCATTCGTGGGCAGACCGGAATCCAGTCGGGAGGACAACAGCAGCGCCGCGACGCCGCAGCACAGGCCGGAGAACATGTACACGAAGCATTTCACCTTGCGGATATTGATGCCGGACAGGCGCGCACAGTTTTCATTGCCGCCGACCGCATAGGTAAAGCGGCCGATGCGGGTATAGCGCAGCACATACCAGCCGATCAGAATCACCGCCAGCATGATCAGAATCGACCAGAGCGGAATGCCGCCGATGCGTCCCGCGATCGCGGTAAAGCCCTTGGGAAAGGTGTAAATCGGCTGACCGGCGGTAACGGTGTATGCGCCGCCGCGCACGATGGACATGGTGCCCAGCGTGGCGATGAAGGGCGGCAGATTCAGGAAAGAGATCAGCCAGCCGTTGACCAGACCGATGAAGCCGGAGAACAGGATGCAGATGATGATCGTTGGCAGCACCGGAATGGAATAATTCTTCATCATGATGCCCATCAGCAGGCCGGTAAGCGCGATATTCGATCCGACGGACAGATCGATGCCGCCGGAGATGATGACCAGCGTCATGCCGACCGCCACGACGAAGTTGATGGAAATCTGCTGCGATACGTTCAGGAAGTTGCTGCTGGTCAGGAACACGGGCGATGCGATCGCCAGATCCAGACACAGCGCCGCCAGCGCGATCAGAATGCCGATTACGTTGTTTGAAGAGCCGACCTTCTTAACCTGCTGCTTTTTGGATTTCGCCTTGCGCGCCGCCGCCATAATGAAGCCGCCCGCGCCGATGATCAGAAGATCGATCACGACGACCCACAGCATGCGTGCGGATGCGTTTACGGAGCTGAGAAATTGATCAAACGCGGTCATTTCCAGCGGCTCCGGAACGACGATCGTGGCGGGATCGATATCCAGTATGCCCATTTCAATGGATTTCAGCGTGCCCTGCGCCTTCTTGATTTCCGCGGCGCGGGCTTCGACTTCGGCGATCTTGCCGCTTTCCGCGCTCGCCAGTATCGCCAGACCCGCGACCAGCACCGCCAAAATCAGGCAAACGATGCATACGATCTTTGTGCTTTTCTTCATATTATTCATCCTCTCATTTCTGATCCCGAATCAGGCCTTATGCTTATCGCCGCCGGTGGCATAATACAGTATCTTTTCCTGCGTAAGCGTGCCATCGTTATCGAACACGCCGGTAATTTCGCCCTGATGCATGACCGCTACGCGATCAGACATGCCCAAAATTTCCGGCAGTTCCGAGGAAATCATGATGACCGCCACACCGGCGCGAATCAGATCGTTGATGATGTTATACACTTCGATCTTTGCGCCGACATCGATGCCGCGCGTGGGCTCATCCAGTACGATGACCTTCGAATCGCTCAGCAGCCATTTTGCCAGAACCACCTTCTGCTGGTTGCCGCCGGACAGGTTGCGCGCCAGCTGCGCGGGGGAGGGCGTTTTGATATTCAGCTTTCCGATGTATTCGTTCACGGTATTCTTTTCGCCGATCAGATCCAGATGCGCCGCCTGCCCGAATTTGTGCAGCGTCGCCAGCGTGATATTCTGGCTGACCGGCATGGTGAGCACCAGACCTTCGCCCTTTCGATCCTCGGTTACAAAGCCGATGCCCGCGCGAATCGCATCCAGCGGATGGCGGATTTCCACCCGTTCGCCGTCTACATAGATTTCGCCGGAATCCTTCTGATCCATGCCGAAAATGGCGCGCGCGGTTTCGGTTCTGCCCGCGCCTACCAGACCGGCGACGCCCAGAATTTCGCCGCTGCGCACGGAAAGCGATACGTTCTGCACCTGCTTACCCGCGTGAATGTGTTCCACGCGCAGGCGTTCCCTGCCCGGCTCCAGATGAATCTTCGGGAATTTTTCCTTCAGTTCGCGCCCCACCATGTAGCGGATGATTTCATCCAGATTGGTGTCCGCCACGTTCAAAACGGTCACGTTGCAGCCGTCGCGCATGATCGTCGCGCGGTCGCAGACCTCCATGACCTCCTCCAGACGATGCGAGATATAAATGATGGAAACGCCGCGCGATTTCAGCATACGGATCGTATCGAACAGCGTTTTGATTTCACGATTGGTCAGCGGCGCGGTGGGTTCATCCATCACCAGCACCTTGGAATTGATGGAAAGCGCCTTGGCGACCTCCACCATCTGCTTGTGCGCCACACCCAGATCGCGCACCAGCGTGCGGGCGCTGATTTCCACACCCAGATCATCCAGTATCTTCTGCGCATCGGCGTACATGCGCTTCCAATCCACCGTGAAGCGGTTTTTCATGATTTGCCGCCCCATGAATATGTTTTCCGCCACGGTCAGCTGCTCCGTCAGGTTCAGCTCCTGATAGATGATGGAAATGCCAAGCCCCTGCGCAGCGTGCGCCGAGGTGATTTCCACTTCCCTGCCGTCAAACAGGATTTTGCCTTCGTCCTTCTGATATGCGCCCGAAAGCACCTTCATCAGCGTGGATTTGCCCGCGCCGTTTTCGCCGAGCAGCGCGTGCACCTCGCCCTTTTTCACGGCGAGATTTACGTGATTCAGCGCCAGAACGCCCGGGAATTTTTTAACGATGCCCTGCATCTCCAGAAATTCTGCCACGGGACCCTCTCCCATCCATTCAATATTTCTATAGTTAAAACCGCGGCGGCGATGCGCGCCGCCGCGGTCGGATTGCCGAGAAGCTGACTCAGAACCGTTTGTAAAATCAAATTCAGCGACATGCGCGGTGAATTTGGTTTTTTCAAAGCGTGAGCGGCGAAAAAACAATTCCGCCAGTCAGGATTCCGCTAACGCACCGAAGACTTTGCGAAGCAAAGTTTCGGCAGCGCCGCGCTGGAAACCAAAGGTTTCGCGCGGGCTGGTCGCGGGCTGTTAGCAGCACGCGACTGCTATCTGGAAAATCCACAGATTTTCAGGAATCCGCAGTTCTCTTCCTACTCGACAAAATCGTGAGATTTTGGAGAACGAACTTACTTGATGTAGTTGTCTACGATGGTAGCGTCAACAACGGTGGTTTCCGCTTCGATAACCTTATCTTCGCGGGCAACGCCGTGGATCGCATCGTCCAGCGCCTTGATGGCGTTCGCGCCGATGGCTACGGGGCCGCAGTCCAGCGTGGCGGTCAGTTCGCCCGCCTTGACGGATTCGAACGCGTTCGGGTTGCCGTCCAGACCTACGCAGATGATGTCATCGCGGCCCAGCTGCTTGCACGCCTGTACCGCGCCCAGCGCCATTTCATCGGAAAGACCGTAGATCACGGAAATTTCCGGATGCGCCTGGATCATATCCATAGCGGCGTTCATGCCCTTTTCACGTACCCAGTCGCCGGGCTGAGAAGCAACCAGCTCGATGCCCGGATAGGCTTCCGCCGCGCGGTCTACGAAACCGCCCATGCGCTGCGTGGTGTAATCGGAGGGCAGACCTTCGATGATGGCGACCTTCGCGGTGCCGCCGGTCTGTTCATTTACCCAATCGGCGATCTTGGCGCCGCCGTTGTACTGATTGTAGCCGGAGTACGCGTATACATCTACGCCTTCCAGCTCAGTGATGGTGTTGAACATGACCACCGGAATGCCGGCTTCGTTCGCCTTCGTGATGGCGGGCTTCAGCGCTTCCAGATTGATGCCGCATACCGCGATGCCGGCGACGCCCTGGGTGATGAAGTCTTCCATCATGGAAGTCTGGGTTGCGTAATCATCTTCAGACGGCGGAGCGAGAACCTTCAGTTCATAGCCGAGCGCATCCGCCACGGGCTGCGCGCCTTCGATGCAGCTTGCATAGAACGGGCTGGTCATTGCCGGGGGCAGGAAGCCCAGAACGGGCGTTTCTTCCGCCATCGCGGAGATGCAGAACGCCATCATCATTACGAGAACCAGTGCCAATACCTTCTTCATGTTTGTATCCTCCCATTTATTTTTATGCCGTTTGGCATAACGTACCGCAAAAACGATTTCTTTTTTACCATTATAACGCATATTCCATCATCTTTCAATAGGTAATTTTCTTTGTGTGCATACGATATATTCCGAACGTAAGAATTTGAATTGAATTGACTGCGAAGTGGAGGAAAAATCAAAGAAATCGACATGGCAGAGTTTGCTTAGTTATTTCATGTCAATTACAATCAGAATAGCGGCAGGCACGCGCCGCAGAATCCTTCAAAATAATATCTAAATTCAAATGGAAATCTGTGGTATAATGGTGTCCGTTAGAAATGTAATCCTGAAATGAGAGGTAGCTATGAACAGCAAGGAATACGCGGAGATCCGCCGCAGATTGAATCCCGAAAAGAACAATATCGATGTGATACGCGGCTGCTACGTGAATGAAAAGCGCGAAATCGTGACCACGTTCAGCCATTCGCTGCTGACCCTGCCGCAGGGCGAGGCGGAGAAATATTTATCCATATTCAGAAAAACGATCACCGGCACGCCCGGCAAGAATCTGATCGATATCGCGTTCCGTCCGGATCAGGTGCTGGACGGCGATCAGCACGCGCTGCTCACTGCGCTGAAAAACACCGCGCTGAAGGTGGATCAGGCGGTGGAGAAGTTCTTTCAGCGCGTGGCGGATGCGCTGGATCTGGAGGGCAATTATCTGATTCTGCTGATGTACGACGCCTACGATCTGCCCTTCCATCCCACGGGCGAGGAGGACGACGGGCGCGGAACGGAAAATGTGTTTTCCTATATCCTGTGCAGCGTATGTCCGGTGAAGCTTTCGAAGGGCGGCCTGTGTTATTGTCCGGAGGATCGCGATTTCCATGATCGCGAAGCGGATAACATGGTGGGCGCGCCGGAGCTGGGCTTTATGTTCCCCGCGTTCGATGATCGCGCCGCGAACATCTACGGCGCGGAATATTACACGCGCGATACGTTTGCCAGCCATGATGATTTCATCGCCGCCGTGTTCGATGCGAATCCGCCCATGCCCGCCGCCGTGCAGAAGGAAACGTTTCAGACGCTGCTGGGCGATGCGCTGGAGGACGATTGCAGCCTGGATGTGGTGCAGGCGGTGCGCCAGCAGATCTGCGATCGCATTGAGGAAAAGAAGGCGGATAAATCCATCGATCAGCCGATGGTTTCCAAGCGCGAAATGAGCGCCGTGCTGACCGATTGCGGCGTGCCCGAAGCGCGCGTGCAGGCGTTCGAACAGGGCTATGATGATCAGTTCGGCACCGGCATCGATCTGCGCGCCGTGAACATCGTGGAACCGAAGCGCTTCGAGGTGCGCACGCCCGATGTGGTGGTGAAGGTGAACCCCGATCGATCCGATCTGGTGGAAACCCGCGTGATTGACGGCATGAAATACATATTGATCCGCGCCGATGAGGGCGTGGAGGTCAACGGCGTAAATATCGCCATCGCTTCCGAGGCGGACGAGCCGGATGCGCCGTTTTAAACAGGTGGCGGGGGAGCAAGCTCCCCCGCCACTGCCACCCCCACGCACGATTTTCAGATTTTGCTTAAACCCTTTGGGTTCCGGCCGCAAAATCTGCAAGGAAGCTATTTCATCTCCGAGAAATGGGATTTCTCAGCGAAGAAATAGCAGCGAGCCCACCGCGCATGTCGCTGGGCTCGATTTTAATGGAGTTCCTGCGTTATTCAACTGTCCTCCTGTTCCGCTGCATGATCGCTGCTGGAATTTTCTTCCTTTCCATCTTTTTTCTTCTTCCACGGCACATCATTATCGGAGGCCTTAAAATTGTACACGGGCTTGATGATATCGATGATGTCCACCGATTCGCCGATCACGCCGATGATATCCTTTAGCGATTTATATGCCATCGGCGCTTCATCGATCGTGTTTTCGTTGACGGAGGTGGTGTATATGCCCGCCATCGAAGCTTTGTAATCCTCCATGCGAATCGTGTGCTTTGCTTCGATTCTGGACATCACGCGCCCAGCGCCGTGCGGCGCGGAATAATTCCATTCGGGGTTGCCCCTGCCGACGGCGATCACCGCGCCATCGCGCATGTTGATGGGGATCAATACCCGCTCGCCCGCGTGCGCCGCAATCGCGCCCTTTCGGAGGATCATTTCATCCGTATCGATGTAATTGTGAATCGTGTGAAATGCGTCCACACCAGTCATGCCGGTGCGCGCCAGCAGGATTTCCGTCATGCGTTCGCGGCTTCGACGGGCGAACCGCTGGCAGATTTCCACATCGTGCAGATAATCTGCCAGAAACGATCCGTACAGCCAGCAGAGATCCTCCGGCACCGACGATAATTTGCGCGTGTATTCCTTTTCCAGCGCCTTCAGCGCGCCCTGAATTTCGGATCTTTTGCCCGCTGCCTTATAGGTGCGGATGATTTCTTCGCGGCGAATGTAATAATCCTCCCTGCCGGCGTGCAGATCGATCGCCAGATTCTGATAGAATTCCGCCACCTGCTTGCCGAGGTTCCGGCTGCCGGAGTGGATCACCAGATAGTTCGTGCCATCGGAGGCTTTGTCCACTTCGATAAAATGGTTCCCGCCGCCCAGCGTGCCCAGCGACCGTTCCAGCCGCTTCGTATCCTTCAGCGCGCGATAGCAGCGCAGCCCCGTGAGGTCGAATCGCTCCATTCGACCTTCCCAGACGTTCATTCCGGAGGGAATGAAATGGCACGCTTCATCAATTCGCTCAAAATCCAGCGCGGTATCCGCCAGCCGAACGGTATACATGCCGCAGCCGATATCCACGCCGACGATGTTCGGACAGGCTTTATCGATGATGGTCATCGTGGTGCCGATGGTGCAGCCCTTTCCCGCGTGTACATCGGGCATGATCCGAATGCGGCTGCCCGCGGCAAGATCATAATCGCACATCCGGCGAATCTGATCGATCGCGCTATCCTCGATCACAGCGGCGTAGCAGATCGCCGTATTTACTTTTCCCTGTATTTCCATGGTATCATTCCTTCAATATCATATTTGGCATTATGCCGTGATGGGCGCATAGCGATCGCTTTCCAGCACATCCAGCATCAAAGCGCAGGGGGAGAGCGCGCCGCCGACGATCATGGAAAAGAGCCGCGGTGTTACGCCGGAAACCAGCGCAACGCCCCGTTCATCCATGGTTACCGGCTGATGGCGGTTTCGACTGGCGACGTTCCAGAAAATGATCTCCGGAAGTCGGTAGCCCTGCGCGGCAAATTTCTTTTTCGCGTTGTCGAAATTCGTTTCGGATGCATTGTGCATGCAGGCGTTGAATTCCATATCGGACAGGATGATCAGCTTTGCGGGCAGTTCCTCCTGCCGCGCGTGGTGTTCCACGGCGGCGCGCAGAATCAGATCAAATACCGCTTCCAGATTGGTATCGGCAACCTGCGTGAACGTGGATACGTACCGCAGCCGATCCGCAAAGGTTTCGCCCTTGATTTCAATCAGCTGAGGTTCCGCCGAAAATTCGATGAAATGGTTTTTGAAAACGCCCCGATTGTGCTCCGCAAAGTACAGCCCCAGCGACAGCGCGACCGCCGCCGCGAACGGATTCAATGCGCTGTACATTGAACCGGAGGTATCGACCACCGCGAGCACGTTTTCATCGCCGCCGTAATCCGGAAGGGACGCCCATGTGGCGTTCAGCGCGGCTTTTTCTTCGGGCGAAATATCCCGCATGAAGCCGTTATATTCGTAATACCAGTTCACCCGCAGATACGGCGCGATGAGTTCATAGGGCGCAACGTTGTCCGCGTGCAGCTTTGCTTTTCCGGTCAGCACATCAGCCATATACGCCGAATATCTTGCTCCGTCGTTCCGCAAAAAAGCGTGTTTGTATTTCAGCATGGCTCTGGACGGCTGCTTTGCGTAATCAAAGGAATAATCCCGCTCGCGCAGGTTATTTTCGATGATGCGAATCCGCGCGCGGAGCCGGACCAGATTCCGGCGATATTCACAATCGCGCAGCCCGAGCGCCCGCGCGATTCGCTTTGCATTGCGAATCGTGGCTGCGCTGGACGCATTCACGGAGGGCAGCCACTTCGCCAGCAGCGAAACGCTGCCATCGCTTTCCAGACATTCCATATCCGCTTCGAATTGCTTTCGAACCAGATGCAGCATCGCATTTTCGCACGGCGTTCCGAGGAGCGAAAGCAGATCGTCGAACCTGCCGTATTCGGCGATGTAAACCAGATTTTTCCGCACGGATTTCGGTTCGTTCTTCGCCAGATAGGTGAGCACGGTGCGGAATACGCGGCGTTCGCCCAGTCCGCCGCGAATATCGCGGGCGTAGAAGAGGAGCTTCATCGCCAGATCCGCGTTTTCCGTGTAGGCGCGCACAAAGCGGGCGATGATTTCATCATCCGTTTCGCGGCGCAGCGCGCCGATGGATGCAAACAGATCCAGACAATCCGATCCGGTCGTAGCGCAGGTTGCCGCGCCATTTTCGGTCAGCGCTCGATTTGCCGCCTGTTTCAACATGTTCAGCATATGAATCAACTCCTTTTCATCAGACTGAGCCAAGGCGCAAGTATGGGTATCTGGGATTGAACGCTTCGGGCATTGTGCATCCCGATCGCGCGTCAAGCCCATTGATCTCGTCCATCGTGCATTGCTGTTTGCGCCTTTAATATCCGGCAAGGCGCCTATCAGTATGAAAAAGCATTGCTGTTCGCGCCTTTGGGAACCGGAGCGCATCGCGCCCCGTTCACAATGCGATTATACAATTTCTGCCTGCCTGTATCACGGAAAAAAAGATGCGAACAGTCAGAACGCTGACAAACGCCGCAACCGCAGAAATTTTCTGAAATACTTCTTGCGAAGTGAAAATTTCTGCTTCCATCGTCAACGCGGGCTGCAAAATCGGTTACATAGGTCAAACTATGCGCCCTCATTTGCAGCCCGCGTTTCCTTGTCTTGCAGCGTTTTTCAGCGTCTGACGGGATGTTGACTTTATCAATATCCCGTGCTTACTGTTCGCAGTGAATTTGATCGATCAATCTTTGCCGGATCGATTTGATAAAGCGTTCCGGCGCGGTGACGCGGATCATCGGGCCGAACGAAAGAATGCGGATGACCATTTCCGTTTCATCCTCAAGATTGTATCGGACGGTCACGGCGTATCTGCTTTCGTCGATTCGTTCCGCGGTCTTTTCAAAGTGCGCAAAGTGCAGAAGCACCCGCTCCAGCGCGTTTCGCTGATCCGTCAGTTCAAATGTAACCTGCCTTGCACACGCGTCCCTTTTCGATTCGCGCCGGATTTTGCAGCTTCCCTCGCATATCTCGCAATGGATGATTCTGCCCAGATTGACGGTGTTGCCGTATCCGCTGCCCGTGCCGATGAGCCGGAATTTATCATCCTTTTCGGAATATTCCAGATGGCTTGGAAATATCGTGCGGGCAATGATTTCGCCGATTTTGTTCCGCATCTTTATGTACAGCGGCGTTCCGTTTCGAACCGCGTCCAGAATGGTGCGAAAATTGGCGATGTAATTTGCATCTGTGTAATCATCACCGTCGGCGTATTGATCGAACACGATTACATCTTCGGGCAGAAACAGCGGTTCAACGTCCGGAAAATCAAAATCGAAATCGCCGAACAGCTTGATCCTCGGATCGCGCGCGACGGCCTTCAGCCAACGCTTCTGCATCAGCGAAAGCGGCATCGACGGCGCGTTTTGAATCACTGCCGTTCCATCCGGCTTCAAAAGCTTCCATCGCCCCTCCTTCAGCGCGGAAGGGATCGTCAGTATGCTCTCCCCGAACGCGTGCTGATCGACGATCCTTCGAATGTCCGCATCGGATACGGGATGCGCGACGGCTTCCCGCAGCACCGCGGCGACGGCGTTATAATAAGCGCCGTAGATTTCGCTGAATATCATTCCGCATCGCCTCCGATCCCATAGAGGGCGCACATTTCGCGGATATCATCCCTGAACTGCGCATCCAGAAACGCATTCGAAAAATGAATGTCCGTGATTCGGCAGATGAAGGTGCGAATCCACGGGATCATTTCGCTGGCGTCGTATACGTCCGCGGTGAAGCGGCTGGTGTTATCGTCCAGATGCTCCACTGTGCCGCATCGCTTCTCGCGCTCAAGGCGGCTGCGGATGTGCATTTCGGAATCTGAATAATGCACCGTGAATTCCACATGCTCCATGCGTCCGCCGAAGCGGCTCTGCGTGCTTACGCCCCAGATGTGCCGCCGCATGGCTCGCAGCCTGTCCTGCAATGCGTCGAACCGATCGCTGACATCGCCCGTCCGTACCGAAACGATGCTGTCGGTTCGGTACGCGGTGATTCGGTTGAATTTCGGCGCATATGCCATCAGATATTGCCTGCCGCTCTGCGCGCTGATCATGATCTTGAGCGGAATTGCGCGATTCTGCGTCGTACCGTCCCAGCCGCGGTTTACCGTTTCCAGCGTGACGATGCGCTTTTCACGCATCGCGATCAATAGGGAATAGATCACTTCGCTGTCCATCGTTCCGGTGATGTAGTGATGCTTGAACGCAAAATGCATATCGTGCGGCTCCGATTTATCGATCAGATAGGAACCGATCACGCCGCAGGGCAGAACCTCCGAAAAGTAATCCAGCATATCCGGATTCAGCGCGGGCGCATCCGGACATCTTCTGTAATAGACCGCCTTTCCGGCCTTTTCCGCGATCAGCAGACCGGCGGAAACATATTCCTTCAATTTCTTTCGCACTGTGGATTCATCGAAGGTTCTGGGTGCGGAAAACTGCGAAAGATAGCCGTCGATCCGATCCATGATCTGCCCGATCGTCAGGCGCTGATTCGAATCCGATAGAATATCGAACAGCAGAAAGTGCAGCGTGATATCGCCGTCCGTGAAGCATTTCGCCTTCCACGCCTTGTAGAGCGGGTTGTGTCCGGAAACGCGGCTGTCGATGGAGATGAAAACGTTCTTGCCCTTCGGTGTTTGCCGGAAGCGCATGTAATCGCCCAGCCAGCTTTCCAGCCTGCGGCGTTCATCATCGTAGGATCGCGCGCTCTTTCCGGTATATTCATCCCGACTCTTGAAGCCGTAGACGTAGAATTCCCGCATGTAATCGCGTATGCGGTTGAAATTCTTCACCAGCTCGCTGTACGCCATGTACCCGCCCCCTTTCTGCATCGCATTTGCCGCCCGATAAACCTGCATACTTCGATCCTACACCGAAAACCGCTTCCAATCACGGAAAAAAAGCTGCGAGGTTGAAATCATATGATCGTATAATCATTATAGACGATCGCTTCAGCGTTTTCAACCGGAGAAAGCTCCGGATAAATGAAAGACGCATGCGCGCGGGAATTGAAATTTCCGCTGCGTATGCGTCTATTGGATTTTCGACAGGGATTTTGCGTCAATGGGAGCGCACGTCGTCGTCGCCGAGGAAGAACAGCGCGATCGTGCCGGAGCCGACGTGCGCGCCGGTGACCGGTTCATAGCAGACGGTCAGCACATCTTTCGGCGGATTCTGCGCGCAGATCAGCGCCTTCAGCGTCTCCGCGCCTTCGGGATTATCCGCATGCGCGATACCCACGATCTGATCCTGCGGGTCGCGTACCAGTTCGTTGTATTTGTCCGCCAGCGCGCGAATTGCGTTTCGACCGCCGCGCACCTTGCCGACGCTGACGATCTGGCCGCGTTCGTTTCCCTTCAGGATCGGCTGGATGCGCAGCACCGTTCCGATGATTGCCGCGGCGTTGGAGATCCTGCCGGTTCTTTGCAGATGGCGCAGATCCTCCACGGTGAACACCTGACAGATGCGCCTGCAGAGCGCCGTCAGCGCCTGATAGTTTTCGGAAATGGACATGCCCTGCGCGCGGTATTCGATGGCCTTCAAAACGGCGATGCCTTCGCCCAGCGAAGCCGCCATCGTATCCAGCATATAAAACGATCTTTCGGGGAAATCCCGTTCCAGCATTTCTTTGGCGACCAGCGATGAGCTGTAGGAGCCGCTGACGCCGGAGGACATGGAGATAAACAGCACATCCTGCCCCGCGCGCGCAAAGGGCGCGATGTGATCATAGAACGTCTGCGGCGTGATCTGGGACGTATTGTATCGAACGCCCTTCCGGATCGCATCGTAATACGCCTTGCCATCGAAGGCGTCGATATCGATGCAGCTCATCTGATGATCGGCGTCATCGCGGGCATAATAGGTAAACGGGATGATATCGATATCCTCTCCGGCGAGCCTCGCAAGCGGCAGGTTGCTGGATGTATCGGTGATGATTTTATAGCGCATGGAGCACCTCCTCGTCCGCGCGCGGAACGCATTCCATCGGGCGGTTTTCCGTGATGTGTTTTCTGGATTGACATTCAGATTAACAGATGTTACAATAACATACACACGACCGGTTTGCAATGACGCTTCCTGACAAAGTGTCAGTTATCTTACACTTTTGGGGAAACAGGAGAAGTAAGTGGACGATAAGCGGATCACCAAGACGAAAAAAACGATTAAAGCGGCGCTGATTGATATCCTGCAGGATATGCCCTTTGAAAAGATTACGGTAGCGGAAATCTGCCGTCGGGGGATTGTGAGCAGGATTACGTTTTATACCCATTATGAGGATAAATACGCGCTTGCGGAGGAAATGTTTTCCGATTATATCGTTGAGGCGGACGCGGATTACCACGATCTGCAAAGGGTGAATAATCCCGGCAACCGCGCTGTGCAGGGGTATATCAATCTGCTGGACGCGATTCTTCAGATGTATTACGACAATTACCCCTTCTTTTCGCGCACGACCGCGCAGGAAAACCCGTATCTGCATTCGGTGTTCTTCAACAAGGTTTTTATCAGCGTGGATGATTACATTCGAAGGCACACGGGTCTGGTTCCGCAATTGCCCAGAAGGCAGACGGCCGCTTTCCTGTGCAACAGCATGTTCGGCGTGATCAATACCTGTATTTCGGACAACATGCCAGAGGATCAGGTAAAGACGTTCGCGCACGAAGTTTACCGCCGCCTGCTGGCGTCGGAGCTGTTCAGCATCGTAGAGGAAGCCTAAAGAAACAGGAGAGGAAGCATATATGAACGTAAAAATCACCTCAGACAGCACCTGTGATCTGTCCGCCGATATTATTCAGCGATACGATATCGGCATTACGCCGCTTTCGGTACTGCTCGGCGATAAGTCCTACAAGGACGGCGTTGAAATGAACACGGACGATATCTATACATATGTGGATCGCACCGGAAGCCTGCCCAAGACCAGCGCGGTGAATGTGGAGGATTACATCGAAGCCTTTCGGGCGATCGTAAGCGAAGGCCGCGAGGTAGTGCATTTCAACATCAGCGCCGGTTTTTCTTCCTCCTATCAGAACGCGTGCATCGCCGCGCAGGAGGTCGGTCATGTTCGGGTGGTGGATTCCCGCAACCTTTCCACCGGTCAGGGTCTGGTGGTGCTGAAGGGCGCGGAGCTGGCGGCACAGGGCGCATCTGCGGAGGAAATCGAACGAATCTGCAACGAAATGACCGATCGCGTAGAGGCCAGCTTCATCATCGACAGTCTGGATTATCTCTACAAGGGCGGCCGCTGTTCCGCGCTTTCCGCGCTGGGCGCAAATCTGCTCAAGCTGAAACCCTGCATCGTGGTGAAGGACGGCATGATGCATCCGGAAAAGAAGTATCGCGGATTTTTTGAAAAGGTGCTTTTGCACTATGTCGAGGATCGATTGAAGGATCGAACCGACATCGAACCGGATCGCATTTTCATTACCCATACCCGATGCGATCCCGAATGCGTGGAAGCGGTTCGCGAAGCCATTCTGAAATACATGCCCGATTTTGCCGAAATCATCGAAACCACCGCCGGTTCGACGGTGACCACCCATTGCGGGCCCAATACGCTGGGCATTCTGTTCGTGCGGAAGGCGTGATATTCATTTTTCCCTTCATCAAAGGGGCAGGGATACGTTCGTTCCCTGCCCCTTTAAGATTAGGATACTTATTCGCCAATCTGCTTCAAAAAGCTCTGAATGGATGCGTCCGTCGCGCGGTTCAGCACGCTGCCGGATAGAATCTTTGCGCTTTCGCCAACGCAGGGCTTCAAATCGCTCGCAGTTTTGCCCATGCCGCTTCCACCGGAGGTGGCGAACAGCGCGATCGTCTTGCCGGAGAAATCATAGGATTCCAGGAAGGTTTTGATGATCGTGGGCGCGGTATACCACCAGATCGGGAAGCCCAGCAGAATCGTATCATACTGCGCCATATCCGAAACGCGGTTCGCGATTTCGGGGCGGGAGGCAGGATTCGCCATTTCTACGGAGCTTCTGGATTTTTTGTTCGTCCAGTTCAGATCTGTATCGGTGTACAGCACTGCGGGCACAATTTCAAAAAGATCCGCATTCGCCGCCGCTGCAAGGCGCTGCGCCGTTTTTTTCGTCGTTCCGCTCGCGCTGAAATATGCTACCAGTGTTTTGCGCATACAAATCAAACCTCCTCTGACTGTTTAGATGCATATCCTTATTTTGTCTGCGTTTCGATGGGATGATGCATCAAAACGGGCTGATGGGGAGCGAAGCATCGTCCGCGCCCTTTTCGATCGCACGAATCACCACGTAATAGGTGTAATCATCGTTGACCCGTACCGCCACGCGATCGCCCACGCTGTGCCCGATCAGCGCCTTGCCCAGCGGGGATTCCTTGGAAATGATGCCGGAGAGCGCGTCCTGCCGGAGCGTGGTCATCAGCTGGATGGTTTCTTCCTCCTGATCCTCCTCGTACCAGATCGTTACCCGATCGAACAGCTCCACACAGCTGGATTTGTTGTCCACGTGAATCACCTTCGCGGTGGCGATCATGCGCCGCAGATAGCGCAGGCGGCTGTCGCAGCGCCGAAGCTCCTGCTTGGCGGCTTTGTATTCATAATTTTCGCTCAAATCGCCGAAGCCGCGCGCGGTTTTTAAATCCTCGATGCATTTCGGGCGCACCACGCGCATGCGGTAATCGATCTCCGCCTGCATCTTATCGATGTCGGTCTGCGTCAGTTCGTCGTACATGTTCATCACCTCCGAAACGATGGTATTATACCGCGAATCGCCGCGTTTTTCAAGCGCGCGGGTGCGAAAAAACGTCGATCAATTGCAATCATAATTACGCAAAATGTTTACATACGGATTATTGACAAATTGCGGGGGAAGTTGTATTATATACAAGTCGATTGGACATGCACCTTTAGCTCAGTTGGTAGAGCACCTGACTCTTAATCAGGGTGTCCAGGGTTCGAGCCCCTGAAGGTGTACCATGGTGTTCGGATGTTGTATCAATGTCCGGGCACTTTTTTTATTATGAAAACGCGCAAAAGGCGGGAACACCATCATAAATATCCTTGATAAGGCGGGAAATTTGCGGTAAAATATAATCGGAGGATTGGCTGATCAGAAACCACCCGAAAGGCGGTATAGCATGGAAGAAAAGAAATTGCCTGTCGGCATCGACAGTTTTGAAAAACTGCGCGAGGAAGATTTTTATTATGTCGATAAAACCGGATTGATCCGCGACCTGCTGAACAATTGGGGAGAGGTGAACCTGTTTACCCGCCCGCGGCGCTTCGGCAAGACGCTGAACATGAGCATGCTCAAGTGCTTCTTTGAAATCGGCGGCGATAAGCGCATCTTCGATGGGCTTGCCATCAGTCGGGAAAAGGCGCTGTGCGATGCGTACATGGGCAAATATCCGGTGGTGTTTCTATCGCTCAAGGATGTGGATGGGCTGACGTTTGAGGACGCTTATGAACGGCTGAAACAATTAATCCGCAATGAAGCCTTCCGGCTTGCGGCGCTGCGCGAAAGTACCGCGATTACCGATGAAGAAAAAAGCGCATACCTTCGGATCATCAGCGAAAACAGCACTTTTGCCGATATTACGGGGAGCCTTAGAATGTTTTGCGCGCTTCTCGAAAAGCATTACGGGCAAAAGGTGTTTCTGCTGATCGACGAATACGATGTGCCGCTGGATAAGGCATATGCGCACGGCTATTACGATCGGATGATCGATCTGATTCGTTCGATGTTTGGTTTGGCGCTGAAAACGAACGACAGCCTGTTTTTTGCCGTGCTGACCGGTTGTCTGCGCGTATCGAAGGAGAGCATCTTTACGGGGCTGAATAACCTGATGGTGCATTCCATTTCGGATATGAACTTTGATGAATACTTTGGATTTACGGATAGCGAAGTTGGCGATATGCTGGCGTACTACGGCCTGGAAAGCCATCATGAGGAAGCCCGCAGATGGTATGACGGCTATCGTTTCGGCGAACAGGACGTGTACTGCCCGTGGGACGTGATCAACTATTGCTATATGCTGCGGGTCGATCCGGAGGCGGAACCGAAATTATACTGGCTGAACACCAGCGGAAATGAACTGGTGCGCAGTCTGATCGATAAGACGAAGAGCGGCACCACGCGCATGGAGGTCGAGGAGCTGATCGCGGGGAATACGATCACCAAGCAGATCAACGAGCAGCTGACGCACAACGAAATCAAAAGCAGCGTAAACAATATCTGGAGCCTGCTGTACATGACCGGCTATCTGACGATTGCCCAGCGCCCTACCGGCGGCCGGTATACGCTGCGCATTCCGAATTATGAGGTCAAACAGATCTTCATGCAGCAGGTGCTGGAATGGTTTGGCGATAAGGCCATCGCCGAGGCGGATCAGCTCTCCGATTTTTACGCGGCATTTGAAAAAGGCGATACCGAAACGATTACTTCGTACCTCAATAAGCAGCTGATCGCCACCGTGAGCTATTATGATGCTTATGAATCCTTCTATCATGGATTTCTGTTGGCGCTGCTGAATACCTGCGCGAGCTGGCAGGTAGCTTCGAATGTGGAAACCGGAATTGGGCGCGGCGATATTATCGTAGAGCGCGAGGACGGCGCGCTGGGCTTTGTGGTGGAGATCAAGGAAATCAAGGATCGAAACCGGCTGGACGCCGCCTGCGACGCCGCGATGAAGCAGATCGAGGAAAAGGACTACACCGCCGTATTGCGCCGCTATGGCGTGGAGGAAATCTGGGCGTATGGCATTGCCTTCTGTGAGAAGCGATGCAGGGTCATCGCAAAACAGATGGCGCAGGATGAAAGCATTTTTTAAATCATATAATCACATCAAAAGGGATTTGCCGGACAAGCGCGGCAAATCCTTTTTAATCATCCCTGTTTTTGGCTGGATCGATTTGACTTATATTTGACGGCTGACCGTATTTCGTTTTGACATGGGGATTGTATAATGAACCTGTCACAGGGAAAAAGCATTCGGACGTTCCCGCATTCGACAGACCGGCTTTTTGAAAAGCAAAATATTTGAACATGTAAGCGGCGAACGCACTGTGGCAAAACAATCCATATGACAGATACATAGGAGGAAAACGAAATGAAGAAACTGATTTCCATGATGCTCGTATGCCTTCTCTGCCTGAGCGCACTGCCGGTATTTGCAGAGGAAGCCGCGGCCGCGCCGAAGTACGTATTTCTGTTTATCGGCGATGGTATGAGCTATCCCCAGTTTCAGGCGGCGGCGGACTATCTGGGCGCGCTGGCGGACGATGATGCGAAGGCTGCGCTGCCCAGCACGAAATATGATACCCGTAACGGCGCGGTGCTGGACGGCCCCGTGGCGCTGAACTTCATGGAATTTCCGGTTGCCGGTTCGGCGGTCACCTTCGATTCCTGCAGCTTCGCGCCGGATTCCGCTTCCACCGCCACATCCATCGCCACCGGCCATAAGACGTATTCCGGTATGATCAACGTGGATGAAACGGGCGCGGTCGCCTTCGAAACTATCGCTGAAAAGCTGCACGCACAGAAGGGCTGGAAAATCGGCGTGATTTCCTCCGTCAACATCAATCATGCCACGCCCGCCGCGTTCTACGCCCATCAGTCCAGCCGCAACAATTACTATGAGATCGGTCTGGAAATGGTGGCGTCCGGCTTTGAATACTTCGCCGGCGGCGCGCTGAAGAAGGTAAACGGCGCAAACGACGATCAGGAAAGCCTGTATGATCTGGCGGAGCAGGCGGGCTACAAGGTGACCTTCACCCAGGCCGATGCGGAAGCCGTAACGCCCGCGGATGAAAAGGTGGTTCTGATCGACGAACATCTGGCGGACAGCGATGCGATGGATTATGACATGGATCGCGCCGAGGGCGAATGGGCGCTGAAGGACTACGTCGCCAAGGGCATTGAACAGATCGATAATGAAACCGGCTTCTTCATGATGTGCGAAGGCGGCAAGATCGACTGGGCGTGCCACGCCAACGATGCGGGCGCAACCGTAACCGATACGCTGGCGCTGGCGGACGCGGTGCAGGTGGCCATCGATTTCGCCAAGGAGCATCCCGCGGAAACCCTGATCATCGTCACCGGCGACCATGAAACCGGCGGTCTGACCATCGGCTACGCGGGCACCGATTACGATACCTATCTGGATACGCTGAGCAATCAGAAGATTTCCTACGCGCAGTTTGATGAACAGTACGTCGCAGGTTACAAGGAAAACCAGACGGCATTCGAGGACGCGATGAAGGATGTAGAAGAACTCTTCGGTCTGAAGCTCACCGGCGAGGCGGGCGATCGGCTGGTGCTGACCGAGTATGAAACCGAACGCCTGAAGGCTGCCTATGAAATGGTGCTGACCGACGCGCCCGCAGACAGCTACACGCAGGAACAATCGGTGCTCTACGGCGGCTACAATCCCTTCAGCGTGACCGTAACCCACATTCTGAACAACAAATCCGGCGTGGATTTCACCAGCTATTCCCATACCGGCCTGCCTGTAGCGGTGTTCGCGCAGGGCGTTGGCGAGGAAGCCTTCACCGGCTATTACGACAACACGGAAATCTACAATAAGCTGGCGGCGCTGGTGGACGTAGCGTAAACTGGTCGCAGTGAAATCCGAGGGCGGGCGACCGCCCTCGCTTTATACAGGGAGGAAAAACGGATGCGCAACAGAATTCGGGGGCGAAAGACGTTCATTCCCGCGGCGTTGTCGATCGTGCTCATGATCGCGCTACTGCTTCTGCCCACGGGCTACGAGGGCGCGCTGAGCTATCAGAACGCAGACCGCGTGCGCGCCGAGGTGCTGGACACCGACGAGAGCGATATTGTGGATACGGGGCTGGTGCGCAGCGGCGAACAGCGCTGCCGTGTGAAGATCCTCGGCGGACAGTTCGCGGGGCAGAAAGTCGATGCGGTCAATCGCCTGAATGGATCGCTGGCGCAGGACAAGCTGTTTCGGAAGGGCGATACGGCGTATGTGGTGGTCAGCCACAGCGGCAGCGCGATTACGTCGGTCACCATGGCCGACCATTTCCGGCTGGATAAGGAGGCGCTGCTGGTGGGGCTGTTTTTGCTGCTTCTGCTGATCTTCGCCCGCGGAACGGGTCTGCGCGCGATCCTGTCCTTCATCGATACGATCCTTCTGATATGGAAGGTGCTGGTGCCGTGTCTGCTGAAGGGCTATAATCCCATCTGGGTGGCGATGGGGCTTGTGATGCTGCTGACCATGCTGATTCTCAGCCTGATCTACGGGCTTGATCGCCGGTGCGCAGCGGCGGTTTCGGGCGCGGCGCTGGGCATACTGGTTACGGCGGTGCTGGGCTATCTCTTTACCGATCTGTTCCGCATTCACGGGGCGGTGATGGAATCCAGCGAAAGCCTGCTCTATGCGGGCTATGCCCACCTCGATCTTACGAAGATATTCGTCGCGTCCATATTCCTCGGCTCGTCCGGCGCGGTGATGGATCTGTCGGTGGACATCTGCTCCGCCGTATATGAAGTGGTGCAGAAGCGTCCGGAGATTTCTGCGCGGGAAGCCATCGCTTCGGGCTTCGCCGTGGGGCGCGCGGCGTGTGGCTCCACCACAACCACGCTGCTGCTGGCGTATTCGGGCAGCTATGTGGCGCTGATGATGGTATTCATGGCGCAGGGCACGCCGGTAGGCATGATGCTCAATTATAAATATGTCGCCGCCGAGATCGTGCATACCGTGGTGGGTTCCTTCGGGCTGGTGACGGTCGCGCCCCTGACCGCCATCACAAGCGGCCTGCTGCTGACCCGCGGCAGAAAGTAGAAAACACATCGCAAACGAAAGGCGCACGCGCGCAGGAGTTTTTGAACTCTCTGGCGTGTGCGCCCATTTGTTCTGCCGCCTTGCGGCGGAAAAGATATTCTGGAGAAAAGATTTATTCTTCCGGCTGGATGGATGCCATGATGAACGCCAGAACTGCAGCGAAGCCTTCATCGGACTTCGGCGCGCCCGCGAACTCCAGAATGTAACCGGCTTCGGTGGCGAAGGATACGCACGCGGTGTCGGTTTCTTCCAGCACATAGCTCAGCGCGGACATGCCGTTGATGGTCACGTCTTCCATTTCGGTCGCGCCGTATTCAGCGAGGTTTACCTTGTAATCATCCAGAGAAAGGCCATTGGCATCTATGTACATCACGGAAACGGCGTAAGCCTGATCCGCGGATACGAAATAGGCGATGTAGCCCTGCGCGCGATCATCATCCGTCAGTTCAACCGCAGAGAAGGAGTTGGGAACCCAGAACTTCACGGAGATTTCATCCAGCGTAACGAAATCGCCCTGCGCGATCAGCGCGGCGCCCTGCTCCTGCAGATCGCTCCAGTTGACTTCGGTAGCTTCCGCGGGCGCGGCTTCGGTGGCGAATGCAGAAACGGCGCACAGCAGCATGGTCAGTGCAATAAAAATAGAAACGATTTTCTTCATGAGATGTATCCTCCTTAAAATATGGCGGTCTTCGCCCAATTGATCGCGTTAATTGCGACGCTAGAATTTTACCATACTTGAAGCCATAAATCAACCGGTCTATGGGAATATTATCATAAATTGCATGACTATGCTTTTCACTTATCGGCGATCTCGGATGGCGGTACACGCCCGCCTGCGCTTTTCGCAGATCTGCGCTTGACAAAGCTGCGCGCCCATTTTATAATGGAAGCAATGGCGATGATGGAAAGAGTAGGAGTGTTTTTGCGTCCCAAGAGAGCCGGAGTGGGTGCGAACCGGCGGCGCGGGCATTTTGAACATGGTTCCGGAGCTTCGCATGCGAAAGGTAGTGTGCGGCGCGCGCCCGCGTTATGGGCATAAGGCTCGAAGCAATTCGGGTG
>CAKUKP010000040.1 GCA_934663625.1 uncultured Clostridia bacterium | reverse complement strand
GCGCAATCCGCTATCCGGTGCGCATCGCGTCGAAGCTCTATAACATAAACTGCGTTTCGATGGGCAATCCGCACTGTGTCGTGTTTACCGATGAAGTCGACGCGCTGGATCTTACGGCGCTCGGCCCGCAGTTTGAAACGGCTGAAATCTTTCCGGAGCGCGTCAACACCGAATTTGTTCGCGTCGTGAACGCCAGCACGCTGAGAATGCGCTGCTTTGAGCGCGGCAGCGGTGAAACGATGGCGTGCGGAACGGGCGCGTGCGCGGCGGCAGTGGCGGCGATCGAAAACGGCCTGTGCCGCAAAAATACCGATATCAACGTGCAGGTGCCCGGCGGCACGCTCACCGTTCGCTGCGATGATCGCGGCGTAACGCTGCACGGCACGGCGGAACTGGTATACGAAGGAAAGCTGGAACTGTAAAACAATATATCTGTGCCGGAGTAAACGCTGTGTTTGCTCCGGCACGGCTGTATCAATGGATTTACTGCTTCGATTTCTTTCTTTCAGGCGGAAATCCGTATTTGGCTTCAAAGGCGAAAAGCACGGATTCCAGACGATCATCCAGATATTCGATGGCCTGCGCGCGCAGATCATCGGGCACGCCGTAATACGCTTCCGCAACGCCGCCCGTGATGGCGGCAAGGGTATCGCTGTCGCCGCCGATGCTGATCGCGTTGCGAATCGCGTCCTCGAAGGAGGTCGATTCAAAGAAAGCCATCAACGCCTGCGGCACGGTGTCCTGACAGGTTTCATTGAATTTATAGGTGTCGCGAATGCCGTCCAGCGTAAAATTCATCGGGTAATACTGCGCATCGATCGTCTTACGAATTTCATCGATGCTGCTGCCGGTGCGCGCCATGTACAAAGCGACCGTGGTCGCTTCCGCGCCCTTGATGCCCTCCGGATGATTGTGCGTCACCTCCGTTACCGCCTTCGACATGGCGACGGCTTCCGGCAGACTGCGCGCGGCGAATCCGCACGGGCTTACGCGCATGGCCGCGCCGTTGCCGAAGCTGTTGAAGGGCGCGGGATCATCCGCGTACATCCAGCGGTAAAATGATCCGCCGTAGCCGCTGTAGGGGTAGGGGCGGCCAATTTCCTGCATCCAAATTTCAGCATTTTTGCTCAGATCATCCATCGTTTCGCTCTCCAGAATTGCCTTGGCGATCGCCAGCGTCATGATGGAATCATCCGTCACAGAGCATTTTTTGGAAAAAAGGTCAAATTCCTTGGTCTTGATATTGTGCCATTCGAAACGGGAACCTACGATATCGCCGATAATCGCGCCGATCATTCATCCGTACCTCCAATTAATGATATTATAATTATAGCACGAAACTATGCGATTGTAAAGCAAATAGATTGATCAAGTAAAATTCTACTGGCAGTGAAGCATTGACGGCAGCGGTATAATAAAATTATACAAGAAAACGGATGTATGGGAGGCGGATACTTATGAATTTTGAAGCCCTGAGAAATTACATAGATCAGATGCCGGAGCGTGGAATTCCCGGATGCGCGATTCGCGTATGGAAGGATCATCAGCCGGTGTTCGCGCATAGCAGCGGGGAGGCGGAGCGCGGAAAGCCGATACGGGGCGATGAAATCTATTGGCTGTATTCGTCTACCAAGGTCATGACCGCGACCGCCGTTATGCAGCTGCTGGGCAAGGGCGCGCTTTCATTGGATGATCGGGTTTCTGATTATCTGCCCGCCTATGCACATTTGACCGTGCTCGATGGCGGCACGGTTCGCCCCGCTCGAACGGAAATGACGATACGCCATCTTTTAACGATGTCCGGCGGCCTGAATTACGATTACAACGCGACCGCGATTCGGGAATGCATTCGGAAATACGGTCCATCGGCGACTACCGTACAGATCGCGGAAGCGCTCGCCTCGCAGCCGTTGGATTTCGATCCCGGCGCGCATTTTCAGTACAGCCTGTGCCATGATGTGCTGGGCGCGGTCATTGAAGTGGCGTCGGGGGAAAAATTTGGCGAATACGTGCATCAAAACATCATTGCGCCGTTGGGCATTGAAAATTTGACGTTCCATCCGTCTGATCAACAAATGCAGCGTCTGGCGGCGCGGTATTCCTGGGATAAGGGAAATCATCCGGTTGAAATGGACAGGTTCAGCATGAAATCCCATTTATCCGACGCCTATGAAAGCGGCGGCGCGGGGCTGATGGGCGATGCGGACAGCTATATCCGCTTCATCGATGCGCTTGCCAACGGCGGCGTTGGCAAAAATGGCGCACAAATCCTGACGCCGGAGCTGATTGATCTGATGCGAACCGATCAATTAAACGAAACCCAGAAACGGGACTTTGCAAGGCGCTTCGGCCTGAAGGGCTGCAGCTATGGTCTGGGCGTGCGAACCCTGATCGATGCAGCGAAAAGCAAAAGCCCCAGGGGCGAATTCGGCTGGGATGGCGCGGCGGGCGCATGGGTGATGATCGATCCCCAAAATCATCTGGCGGCGTTCTACGTACAGCACGTGCTGGATTGCGGAAAGGCGTATAAGGAATACCATCCGCAAATTCGAAATCTGATATACGATGGGCTTCAGGGTTGATTCAGCAAACACGCGGCGGCCGCGATGTGTACCGCTACGCCGATGGGCAGAACGCCGATATCGGGCAGCATGGCGGGATGGTGCAGCTCATGCGCAGGATCGCCCGACCCCAGAAGTACGATCGCGCCCGGTTTGCGGGATAGATATACGCCCGCGCTTTCGGACGCCATCGTGGGAATATCGGTAAGCTGCACGTGATCGCCGCCGCGTAGATCGCGGAAAGCGGCGGCGAGTCGCTGCGCAATTTCTGGATCGTTTACGGTGGGGGATAGGCCGCGGCTCAGCTGAACGTTTGCCGTGCAGCGATGTGCGGCGGCGATGTGCTGCGCAATTTCGGGAATGCGCGCATAGAAATGCTGCCGGATTTCTTCGGTAAACGTGCGAAAGCCGCCGCGAAGTACAACGCGATCCGGCACGGCGTTCCATACCGATTCGGGCGTTTCCACCTGTCCGATGGTGATCGCACATAGTTCGTGCGCGGCGATTTCGCGCGCGGGCATGGCGTATACGGCGGAAATGATTTCTGCCGCGGCGGGCAATGGATCGATCGCGGTGTGCGGGCGCGCGCCGTGGCCGCCCCTGCCGTGGATTTCGATGGTAAACTCATCGCTGGCGGCATAGGCGTATTCTTTAAATATCCGCACGTCGCCCAGCGGCAGGGTGGGTTCGTTGTGGATGATGAAGCATAGATCTACATCATCCAATATGCCATTGCGCACGAGCGCGTCCGCCCCGCCCGCCTGACAGCCGGCGGCGATCACCTGATCGTAAATCGCGGGATCGGCGCCTTCCTCGGCGGGCTCGAACAGGAATTTGATCCTGCCGCAGAAGGCTTCCGGATGGCGGGATAGAATCTTTGCCGCGCCCAGCAGCATGGTGATGTGCGTATCGTGGCCGCACGCATGCATACGGTGCGGATAGATCGATTGATATGCGCAGCCGGTCTGTTCATCGATCATCAGACAATCCATATCCGCGCGAATCAGCAGTGTGCGTCCGGGCTTGCCGGAATCCAGCGCGCCGCATACGCCGGTCAGCGCCAGATTTTCATCCACCTGCAAATTGCAATCGCGCAGGTAATCCGCGATGATGCGCGCGGTTCTGTGTTCGTTGAAGCCCAATTCGGGATGTCTGTGCAGATCCCGATAGATTTCATTCAGCTCGCCTCTGATTTGTTCAATTTCCGATTCAAACATGTCCGCGCCCTCCTGTGATTCATATGCGCATTATAAAGCAATCCTCAAATGAAATCAAGATGCGAAAAAATATTTACATGAATGTAAATTATCGGCGCGTCAAAACATTACCATAGGGAAGGTTTATAATCGCCTTGAAAATCTGCAAAATATATTAAATTACGCATAACAACCTTAAAATGCGAAATAAAATAGATGAAACATACCAATAATTTACAATAATATGAGTAAAAATTTATTTACGGAATGTATTGACCTTCCACAAAGTAATGTGATAGCATAAATTCAACGGCAGGTCATGTGCCTGCAAATAATTGTATGGAGGAACTTAGAATGAAAACCCTGAGAATCATGAGCCTGGTCGTGGCATTGGTCATGCTGCTCTCCACCGCAGCGTTGGCGCAGAACTCGACGGTCGGCGATCACGACAATAACATTGTCGTTGCGCTGGCCGCGGATATCTCCGGCTTCAACAATACCGCGAACACCAATGCCGAAGATCAGCACGTTTACTACGCCATTTACGATGGGTTGTACGTCTACGATGAAAACTGCAATTCCACCCCGCATCTGGCACAGGAGGAAATCATTGTGAACGATACCGAACGCCAGTACAGGATTGTGGAAGGCGCGAAGTTCTCCGATGGCAGCGAAATCACCGCGGCGGACGTTGCCGCTTCCGTAAACGCGGGCATCGAATCCGGTATCGGCGGCGCGCTGTTCAAGCCCGTTGAATCCGTATCCGTGGTGGATGATTATACCATCAGCAACAAGACGGCCTATGCGTATCCGCAGCTGACGCTGGCGCTGGCGCATCCGCTGTGCCGCATTCTGCCGGCTTCCTTCCTCGAAGCGGTAAAGGCCGATCCCAATCTGTGGTCCGATCCGATCTGCTCCGGCGCGTACAAGGTAAAGTCCAGAACGATCGGCACCGCCATCGAACTGATCCCGAACGAGTTTTTCTGGGATGCGGAAACTGCCGCCAAGAACGACAGCCTGACCTTCAAGATCATCCCCGAAGCCTCCACCCGTACCATCATGGTGCAGACCGGCGAAGCGGATATGTGCGTTGATTTTTCCGCGACCGATATTCCGGTGGCAGAGGCTGATACGAACGTAACGATCTATACCCATCCGTCCGCGCGCATGCATTACATCTTCCTGAACTATCGCAATCCGCTGTTTGCCAACAAGCTGGTTCGTCAGGCGCTGAACTACGCCTTCAGCCGTGAAGATGTGATCGCCGTGCAGCTGGATGGCCATGGCACCGCAAACTATGCCTATGTTGCGCCCGGCAACGCGGGCTGGCTGGATAATCCCATGGGCTACAGCTATGATCCGGAAAAGGCAAAGGCGCTGCTGACCGAGGCGGGCTATCCCGACGGCATCACCTTCGATCTGACCTGCGATCCCTCCTTCAATAACGCCGCCGCGCTGATTCAGGCGGAAATGGCTGCCTGCGGCATCACCATGAACATCGTATCCGTTGCACAGATGGCGGACATCGTGCCGCTGGTGGATCAGGATCAGTGCGAAGCGGGTCTGGTCGGCTGGGGCTGCATGCCGGAGGACGTTCTGGTTTGCCCGCGCACCGTGGGTACCGATGCGATCGGCGCAAATAACTTCGCGCGTTATTCCAACCCCGAACTGGATGCACTGTGGGCGAACGGCTATGAATCCGATCCCGCGAAGCGTATCGAATACTATCAGGAATGGCAGAAGATTCTGTGCGAAGAATCTCCGTGGCTGCCCCTGTACGTGGGCGAGGTTCGCGTGCTGGCCAACAGCGATCTGCAGGGCGTTGAAATGAACAGCGAACAACCGTATCACTATTACGGCCTGTGCTACTGATCGAAAGCGGTTTGACGCGCAGCTGAATTGTATTAAATAGGAGAATCAAGCCACACATCATTTCGGTGTTGTGTGGTTTGATTCATCCGGAGAGGAAAAAACATGTGGAAATATGTTTTAAAGCGTCTGCTGTTGACGATTCCGATCATCATTGGCGTTATATTTGTGGTGTTTACCATCCTGTACTTCGCGCCCGGCGATGTTACGATTCAGGTTCTGGGCAACCAGTGGACGCCGGAAGCGGCGGAGGTGCTGCGCGAGGATCTGGGATTGAACAAGCCTTTCTTTGTACAGTTTTTGAATTATATCAAGGGGCTTTGTCAGGGTGATTTCGGCATTTCCTATCTTTCCCGCGAACCGGTAATCAATATGCTTGCAGTCAGTTTTCCGAATACACTGCTGCTGGTGGTGACCTCCATTACGCTGGCGGTAATTATTTCAATCCCCATCGGCATACTGGCGGCGTTGAAGCCGAATTCGCTTTTTTCGGGATTGACCACCATCTTTTCACTGATCGGCGTTTCCGCGCCCGGATTCTGGATCGGACTTTTGCTGGTAATGCTGTTTTCGCTGCGGCTCGGCTGGCTGCCGTCGTCGGGGCTCGATTCACCGAAGGCGATCATACTGCCCACGGTGGTGCTTTCGCTCAGCTATCTGGCGAGCATGTCGCGCATGATGCGATCTTCCATGATTGAATCGCTGCAAATGGATTACATCCGCACCGCCAAGGCAAAGGGCGTAAGGGAAAAAGCGATCGTTTTCAAGCATGCGCTGCGCAACGCGATGCTGCCCACGATTACCACCATCGGCTTCATCGCCGAGGGCATGTTCGGCGGCGCGATCGTCTGCGAAACGGTATTCGCTATCCCCGGCATGGGTCGATTGATGGTAGAACATGTGCAGAAGCGCGATATCAATCCGGTGCTCGGCGCGGTTACGCTGATGGCGATTTGCGTAGCGATCACATCGATCCTGACGGACGTTGCATTCGCATACTTTGATCCAAGAATCAAGGCGCAATATGTAAGCGGAGGAAAAAAGAAATGACGGCTGAACAGCGTATATCGAGAAGACAGTTTATGAAGCAGCATCATAAGTCCAGCCGCCTGCTTGAAATGTGGCGCATATTCAGCCACAATCGTCTGGCAATGCTGGGATTGGTTCTGTTTCTGATATTGATGGTTCTGGTGCTTTTTGCGGATGTATTTGCCGATTACAACAAGCTTGCCATCGGTACCGATCCGATGAACCGTCTGCAGGGGCCTTCGTGGCAGCATCTTTTCGGAACCGATGAACTGGGGCGCGATATTTTTGCGCGCGTAATTCACGGGGGGCGAATATCGCTGCGCATCAGCGTGGGCAGCGTACTTGTGGGTCTGGTGATCGCCGCGATTATCGGATCGCTGGCGGGCTACTGCGGCGGCGTGGTGGACATCATCGTGATGCGCTTTATCGATATCATGTCCTGCGTGCCCTGCATGGTGCTGGCGATCGCACTGGTGGCGGCGCTGGGCACCAGCGAATTCAATCTGATTCTGGCGCTGGCGATATCCACGGTATGCGGAACCAGTAAAATCGTGCGCTCCGCCGTGCTGTCCGTGCGCAATATGGAATACGTCGAAGCGGGCAGGGCGATCGGTCAGGCCACATGGAAGATCATTCTGAAGCACATCCTGATCAACTGCGTCGCGCCGATTATCGTGCATTGCACGATGATGGTGGCTTCGAACATCATAGCTACGGCTTCGCTTTCGTTCCTCGGTATGGGCGTATCCGCGCCTGCACCTGAATGGGGCTGTATGATTTCTTCCGCCAGATCGAATATGCGTATGTATCCGTATCTGGTGATCGCGCCCGGGCTGGCGATCTTTGTATCGTCCGTATCGTTTAACTTAATTGGCGATGGCCTGCGCGATGCGCTCGATCCGAAGATGAAGCGCTGACGAGGGAGGTACGATAAAGGCATGAACAAAGAAGCGCTTTTGCTGAACATAGAAAATCTGCACATCCATTTCGTCAGCAAGGAAGAAACCGTTAAGGCGCTGAACGGCGTGGATATGAAGATTCAAAGGGGCAGAACCATCGGTCTGGTGGGCGAAACCGGCGCGGGGAAGACCACTACGGCGCTCGCCGTACTGAATATGATCGCCAAGCCGCAGGGCAGGGTGATTTCGGGCAAGGTTACGCTGGATGGGATCGATATCCTGTCGCAGAAGGAATCCGAGATGGAAAAAATCCGCGGCGACGTGGTTTCCATGATCTTTCAGGATCCCATGACCTCCTTAAATCCGGTGCTGACCGTGGGCGATCAGATCGCCGAGGGACTGCGCCTGCATAAAGGGATGGATAAAAAGCAGGCGGCGGAGGAGGCCGGACGGATGCTGGAGGTCGTCGGCATTCCGAAATCGCGCGCGATCGATTATCCCCATCAGTTTTCGGGCGGCATGAAGCAGCGCGTGCTGATCGCGATGGGGCTGGCGTGCAATCCGAAGCTGCTGATCGCCGATGAACCCACCACGGCGCTGGATGTTACCATTCAGGCGCAGGTGCTGCAATTGATGCGCGATCTGAAGGAACAATCCGGCACAACGATTCTGATGATCACGCACGATCTGGGCATCGTAGCTGAAATGTGCGATGAGGTATATGTGATGTACGCGGGCACGATCATCGAACGCGGCGCGCTCGCGGATATTTTCGATTATACGCGCCATCCGTATACGGAAGGCCTGTTCAATTCGCTTCCGGATATCGATCATCGCGATCGCGAATTGATTCCGATTAAGGGGCGCACGGTGGATCCCACCCGTCTGCCCACGGGCTGCCCGTTTTCACCGCGCTGCGATTACGCGTGCGATCGGTGCAGGCAAACCATGCCGCCGGAAATTCGCATTTCCGATACGCATTATACGAAGTGCTGGCTGTATGAACACACGGTGGAAAACCGGCTGAAGATGGCCGACTACAAGGGGGATGAAAACGATGGCTGATCAGAATACGATCCTTGAAGTCAAAAATCTGAAGAAGTATTTTAAGGTCGGCGCGGGAATGCTGCACGCGGTGGACGATGTTTCTTTCCGCATCGAAAAGGGAACTACATTGGGCGTCGTGGGCGAATCCGGCTGTGGAAAAACCACGCTGGGGCGCACGATTCTGCGGCTTACAGAACCGACTTCCGGTGAAATCCTGTTTGAAAATAAGCGTGTTGAGCGCGCAGGCCGACACGAAATGAAAAGACTGCGCAGCGATATGCAGCTGATCTTTCAGGATCCGTTTTCCTCGCTGAATCCCAGAATTACCGTATCTCAGACCATTGAAGAAGCGCTGAAGCTGACCGGAAGATACAAAAACGCGGATGATCGCTTTCGCAAGATACTGGAGCTGATGGAAACGGTCGGTCTGGATGAACGCCTGATCAACGCCTATCCGCACGAACTGGACGGCGGTCGCCGTCAGCGCGTGGGCATTGCGCGCGCATTGGCGATGGAACCGAAATTCATCGTATGCGATGAACCGGTTTCCGCGCTGGATGTATCCATACAGGCACAGATTCTGAACATCCTGCGCAGGCTGCAAAAGGAGCGCGGGCTGACCTATATCTTCATCACGCACGATCTTTCCGTAGTCAATTACATTTCGGATGAAATCGCCGTAATGTATCTGGGGCGCATGATCGAAAAGGCAAGAACGGAAGAACTGTTCGCAAAACCGCTGCATCCCTATACGAAGGCGCTGCTTTCCGCGCTGCCGATTCCCAGCATCCACAATCGCCGCGAACGCATTCTGATCAAAGGTGAAATCACATCTCCGATCAATCCGAAGCCGTGCTGCCGGTTCGCGGCGCGCTGCGAATATTGCACGGAGGAATGCCTCGCCAAGGAACCGCCGCTTGTGGATGTGGGCGACGGGCATTTCGTGGCGTGCCATAAGGTAAAACAGGATGCATAGTACGTCTAGGAGGAGCAATTTATGGCTTTTACAATTGCAAACGCGCGCGTGATCACGCCGGAACGCATTATTCACGGCGGCGTGGAGATCGACGGCGGCAAAATCGTTCGAGTGTTTGCGGGCAAAGCGCCCGAAGTCGGCAACATAATCGATGCGCAGGGGGATTATCTCGCGCCGGGCTTTGTGGATATTCACGTTCACGGAAAATACGGGGCGCAGTTTCCGGCGGGCACGCCTGAAGCGCTGAACGAAGCGACGCGGTTTTTCGGTTTGCATGGAACCACCGCCATCGTGCCGACCTTCGGATCGAATTCTACGGAAGCGATTCTGAAGGGCGTGAAGAACGTGCGCCGCGCCATGGAGGAGGGAAACGATGGCGCGCGCGTGATCGGTGCGCACATGGAGGGGTGTTATATGAACCCGAAGTGCGGCGGCGCGCAGAATTCGGCGTTTTTGTTTCCGCCGAAGCCCGAAAACTATATGCCGATCATTGAAACCGGTGTGGTGCTGCGCGTATCGGCCGCGCCTGAGGTGGACGGCGTGTTGGATATGGCGCGCAAACTTGCGCCGCAGGGCATTCTGATGTCCGTCGCCCATTCCGATGCGAATTACGATGATATGATGAATGCGCTGGACGCGGGCTTTACCCATGTAACGCACATTTACAACGCGCTATCCATGCTGACCAGCTGCTATTATTATCCGGCGGTGGGCGCATGCGAAACTGCGCTGCTGCACGATGAATTTACCGTTGAAGCGATCTGTGACGGCCGTCATGTGCCCCCGCAGCTGCTGCGCCTGATGTACAAAATCAAGGGATCTGATCTGTTCCACGCGGTAACGGATTCCGTCTACGCAGGCGCGGAGAACGGAACGCGCATTGAAGCGGCGATGCCCAGAAAGATTGAAAATGATGTTTGCGTGCTGGCGGACGACAGCATGTTTGACGGCAGCACCGCGACCACGGATCGCCTGCTGCGCACGCTGGTATTCGAAGCGAATATTCCGATTTGCGATGCGGTGAAGATGGTCACGCTCACGCCCGCGCGGCAGGTAAAGGCGCGGGATATCGGAAGGATTGCGGCGGGCATGCGCGCGGATCTGAATCTGTTCGGCGATGATCTGCAAATCAAAAAAACATGGATCGGAGGCAAAGAATATCAATAATTCTTACGAAAAGCAGCATGAAAAGATATATTGTTCCGCATTTTGAAAAGGATATCGATTGGCGCCGCGTGGCTGAACTGCACATTGATCAATACCAGTTTGCTCCGCAGCGTGCCGTAAAAGCGACGGCGAAAGTATGCTGGACGGCGCATGCGCTGCATGTACATATGACCGCAAAAGAGCCTGAAATTCTGGCGCAGTATCATGGCGACTGTGATCCGGTGTATGAGGATAGCTGCCTGGAAATGTTTGTCTGTCCCTGCGCCGGAGATAATCGGTATTTTAACATGGAATGCAATCCGAATGGTTCAATGTATTTCGGCTTCGGCTATGGGCGCGATGACCGCATGCGTTTGCATCCTGCGGATATTCGCGCGCTGCTTGCCGTAAAAACAAATGTCAAAGAGGATGAATGGACGGCGGATTTTGCGCTTTCGCGCGATACGATCGCATTGTTCTTTCCGGATTTTCATTTTAAAAGCGGCGTGCGAATGCGGGCGAATTTCTACAAATGTGGAAACCGCATCACGCCACCGCATGAATTGATGTGGAGTCCAATGACAAACGGAAAGCAGGATTTTCATCAATCCGAATTTTTCGGCGAACTGATTCTTGAATGAAGCAAAGAAGCGTCTGCGCGGGACACAATCCCACGCAGCCGCTTTTGAATCTGCTTATACGATGGAACCCTCCAGCGGAAGATAAATTTTGGTCACGAAGTGGCGGCGGCTCGTAGATGTGAAGGAATCGACCATGTATTCCTCGATCGCCGTATCGGAAACCGTTAAATTGTGATCCTCCGCCCATTTGTACAGAATATCGTAGGCGTGCCGCTTAACGGATGGATCGCCTACATAGATCGTAAAGATGGCGGAAAATTCCCCAAAGTAGCGGATGTGTTCGGGGTTGGAAACCGGCGTACCGGGCTCAATTTCGCGAATGACTTCGATCGCGCCGCTGCGCGGGCAGCCCGCTTCGCCGAATTGCGCCAGCGTGCCGTGGTGAAAGATCGTCATCTTATTGCCGATGGTGGATACGCGCTCCTCCGTCGCGATCTGCTTTAAGTCCACAGCGTGCTTCAGATAATCGATGCTGATATCGTTGCACCAATTCACATTGTATTTTTTGTAGATGATCTTCGTGCGTGGAAATTGCACCACGCTGATCCAGAATTGCTTGTAATCGGAGCTGATCGCTTCATCGCCCTGGAGGTAGGATAGCGCACGGGTGTTCATTACCAGCGCATTCACGATGGATTTATATCGGTTCAGCGCGGCGTTGATTTCCTGTTCCACCATGGCCAGATTGATTTGCAGCTCCTGTACCAGCTGATCCATATTGCGGTTGACGAACAGGCGCTGGGCGCTTTCGTTGGATATGCCGATGTTCTTCAGATCGGTTAGAAAAATCAGAAGCTCGATCTGATCTTCGGTATAATACCGGTATCCGCTCTCCGGATTGCGATAGCTGGGCTTGATGATGCCTGCGGTATCGTAATAGCGCAGCTGGCGCGGCGTGATGCCGCAGATTTTCGCAATTTCGCCAATGGTGAATTTCTTTTTCTCGCTCATTTTCCGCCCCTGTTTTCGAAAACTTACATGGATTTACGCCAGAAGCATATCCAGCTTTGGCAGCGCTTCGGCAAGGCTTTTGCACACCATGAAGCATTGATCGATGGTTTCCTGTGTGATGATCGCGATATCGGGCACCAGCAGAACGCGCATACCCGCGGCGCTTGCCGCCGCTGCGCCGGCGGGGGAATCCTCCACCGCCAGACAGCGCGCGGGATCGGTTTGCACTGCCTCGGCGGCCTTCAAGAATATATCGGGAAAGGGCTTGCCGCGCTCCACCATATCGCCGGTGATGCGCACGGGCAGGCGAGTCAGCAGGCCGTTCAATTGCAGGTGCCGCTCCGTCTGCGCGGCGTTGGTGGAAGTCGCCGCGGCGATTTTGATATTCCGCACGCGGAGCGCATCCAGCATTTCCAGCGCGCCGGACTTCAGCACGGGGCTTTCGCGATCCAGCATTTCCTCGGCGATTTCATGGCGGCGCACGCGCACCTTCGCATAGCTGAAGCCGTTTCCGATTTCACGCTCCAGAATTTCCGCGGCGGCTTTGGCGCTGATCGCGCGCGTGCGGCGCATCAGATCATCCGGAATTTCATAGCCCATTTCGCGCGCAGCGATCTGCCAGGCGCGAACATAAATGCGCTCGGTGTCCAGAAGCGTTCCGTCGATATCAAAAATAGCAGCCTGAATCATTGATTCCTCCATGTCGAGTGTGTCCTCGCAGGTCGCAAATATAGATAAAAGCATCAAACGAGCTGGATGTTGATCCCGCTGGCGGCGATCTTTTCCAGCTCGGCGGAATTTACGTTTCGATCCGTGATCAGCAAATCCACATCCGGCAGACGACAGATGTTGCAAAATCCGTCCTTGCCGATTTTGGAGCTGTCCGCGATGATGATGTTCTGTTTGGCGTTTTCGATCATGGCTCTCGCCACTACGGATTCTTCGGGATGAATGGTGGTCACGCCGTTTTCATTCACGCCGTCGATGGAGAGCAGGGTTTTGCTGACGTGATACTGCTGCAGCTGGTTCAGCGCCTGCGATCCATAGGTGAAGGAACAGTAGCTGTTGATCTGTCCGCCGACCAGAATCACGGTAAATGTGGGGCTGGTGCCCAGCTCGGTCGCGACGGATACCGAATTGGTCACCACGCTCAGATTTTTGCGCGCCTTGCGCAGCATCAGCGCGGCGAAATAGGTGGTGCTGCCGCCGTTGATGAACAGCGTATCGCCGTCCTCTACCAGATCCGCCGCCGCCAGCGCGATGGCGCGCTTCTGTTCGGTGAACATGCGCTTGCGCCGCATGAATTCGCGGTTGTACAGGTTGATCACGGTCGGCACCGCGCCGCCCTGTACGCGCTCTACCAGCCCGTCCTCCTCCATGGAATCCAGATCGGATCGAATTGTTACGGTGGTGGTATTCAAAAGCTCCGCCAGCTGCGTGACGCGAACCTGCCCATCGCGTTCCAGCAATTCCTGTATTTTTTCGCGGCGCGCGTCAATCTTTAAGCTGTGCGATCCTTCGTCCTTCTTCATCGCCATCGTTGCCTCCTCCGATCACCGCATAATTTGTACTATATTTATCATTGCATTCGTATTATAGCATATTCCATATCGGAATGGAATACGAAAAACAAATAAAACGAAAATGATGTTTGCCAAAGGAAGCCGCGATTTCGCAGATGAAGCCGCGGGGCAGGCGAAAATCTTCACATTGTACCGCTGCAGATTTGGCAATAAATCGTTCATAAACGGTTCATGGATGATTTATCCACAGTTGATATTCGCAGGGTATTCTATAGCCACAGAAGGCAAGAACTTCTTTCACATATAACCCTCCAAACTCCTTACTCCTATCATCCCAAACACTAACCCGCCTCGTGGCGCGCATCTGGGAGTGTGCGCCATGCACAGGCGGGTTAGACAATTTTGGTAGAAAGTGTAAAAATGTAAAAAAAATAATACACGGTTGCGGGCGGGTAACGCGCGTGATATAATTTATAATGTATAATTGTAAATTGTTGGAATGCAATTTACAAAACTGACCCGTAAGAATTCCAATTATGGCTGGGAGGGTTAATTCGATGCGAAAAAATGGTGTACAGAACAGATGGATGGCGCTGCTGCTGACCGTTATGCTGCTGATGCAGTTTCTGGGCGCGAGCGGCGTTGCGGAAGGGCTTGCCGTTCGGCTGCCCGCGGCAGTCAAAACCATCGATGCAGAAGCCTTCGCGGGCGATTCCGCGATCGAATCGGTGATCGTGCCGGACGGCGCGGAGCGCATCGGCGCGCGGGCGTTTGCGGATAACGACCATCTGCAAACCATCGAAATTCCCGATTCTGTCGTAGATATTGCGGACGATGCGTTTGCGGGATCGAATCTTGTGTCCATCGTATGTTCGCCGGACGGAACCGCCGCGCAGTATGCGATTGATCATGATATTCACGCGAGCTACACCGCCATGCCGGAACTGACGGTGAACAAGGCGGTTGCCGCGCTGTATGCGCCCGTGCTTTTGGATGTGACCGAGGTATATCTCGGCACGATTTCCGCGGAAAACTGGACGCGCCGCGCCAGCGCGGACGACGCGCGCACCGAAGAAATTCAGATGTCGTATTCGACGGCGCTGGACGATGGCATTGTGTGCGACATTACGGCGGAATACCTGGACGGCGAGATTGGTCTTTACATCAAAAACTATCAGGGCGGAACGGGCGCTGTGCGTGTAACCGTGAACGCAGAAATCGGCGTTCCGGACGCGCAGGGCGATATTCCCAATCCCAGCTATATTGATGAAGCGACGATTTCCTTTGAAATCAAACCGAACCTGGATGCAAATCTTCCCACCGAAATTACGATTTCCCAGAATCGCTATACGGTGCAGACCGGCGAAGAATTGGAGCTGCAATTTGCGGACATTCAGCTTGCGGATGGACAGCTTCCGGACGGCGCGCAGGTGAACCGTGATTATTTCCCCGCTGCGGAAAATGTCATCCGCGAGGCGGATGATGAAAGCGTGCGCTTTACGTTTAATGAAGCCGGACGCTACATTCTGTATGCCTATGCGAGCGTAAACGGCGTCGATTATATCAAGGAAATCGCCGTGACCGTCGGCAGCGCCGATGCGGCGATCACCGCCGAACAGTATGAAACCCTCCTGTATATCCGCGATGGCGAAGATGTAGAAGCCAACGCGGCGACCCTGTATTTCGAAGAAACCGGATACGGCGGGGAGGACATGGCGCGCTGGGAAGCAAGCGTTCGCTATGACGGCGAAAACGCCACCACGGTGCCCGAAGGCAGCTTTGATTATGCGCTGGATGTGGATCCGGACGGCAGATGGGCGGATTTCCATATTGGCAATCCGACCTGCGCGGGCAGAATCGTATTTGCGATCAGTGTAAATCTGAACGACGGCGAATACACCGCTTCCAGAGAATTTTCCGTGGATATCGAGCAGCTGACCGATGCGGATATGGCAAAGCAGCTGGCCGATATGCAGACCGTGTACGAAGTCGCTTCCGGCGACGATATTACATTTAAATATGACGGTATCCAGCCGGACGTGGCGCAGGATCAGCTTACGCAATATGCCGATTGGCAGCGCGAATACAACGTGCTGGGCGACGGTGTGGAATACGTAACGGAGGATGAAAACGGAATCACCTTCCGGTTCGATCATTGCGGACGCTTCGTGATGCAGGCGCGTATGTACAGATACGGCATTTCGCTTTTCAGGGATATCTACATCTATGTGGACGCGGAAAACCGAACGGTTTCGGTTTCGCCGAATGTGTTCGTGCTCAACACCGACGGTTATGCAGGTCAAATCGATCGATACAAGCTGGCGGAATACAGCACTGAAAACTGTTATATTGCGGAAACGGATCAGATTACATGGAGCATCGATAATGAGGATGCGTTCATTTTGATTCAGGACGCGGAAAATCCGGGCTTCGTCAAGTTGGGGCTGATCGATTCGACCGCGCTGGCGGCGGGCGAATACCGTGTTATGGTTTCCCTGACGATCGAGGATGAAAACGGCTATACGCAAACATGGCAGGATGCGCTGACCTACACGCTGCACGCGGAAATGCCCGAAAACCTGCCCTCCGGCATCGTGATGAACGATCCGAATATCACATGGAACGAAGAAGCGGGCAGATATGAATTGCACGTCGATCAGGGCGCGGATTACAGCTTTACCAACGATACGATTGCTTTTGCGGAAAATGCCGATACCGAACTTGCGGCGTATGTCGATCGCAGCTTCAATATCTGGTCGATCGAACAGGATGGGGAAAACTATGTTGAATGGCGCGATGGCGAGGTCTATTGCGCATTCAACGTGGACGCGATCTACGATATTTACGCAAGCATTTCCTACAGCTCCCGTTCGTGGAGCGCGCCGATCCGCGTGATCGTGGGCGACGGTGCGCGCAGCGATATGCAGCTGAACGTAGATGTAAATTTCGATACAATTTACCGAAATGAACTGACGCACGATCTGTTTGCCAGTGCGAACCTCAGCGGCGCGGAGCGATATTCTGGCGGGCTGGAGTGGAGTCTCGAGCGCGTAGACGATCAGAGCGACGATGGCGTATCCCTGAATATCCGTCTTGACGTATATGAGGATGGCCTCGGTGCGGATCTCCGCTGCGAATATACCGAGGACAGCGCGGAAGGCGATGTTACCTATCGTCTGCGTGTAGAAACCGCGGATGGTCTGTATTCCCGCGAAGAACTGATTGCGCTGCACGTATACGATTCCGTGCCGGGCGAGGACAGCAGCAAGCAGTTTACGATCACCTATCCGGAGGACAAGCGCACCTGGCATATCAATGTGGGCGATACGATCACGCTGAACTGTTCCGATATCGGCTATGATGAAAACGGTCTGCTTCCGCAGGACGGCGTGCCGGTATGGCGCGAATTCTGGCTGCGCGATGTAGAAAATCCGGCGTATCAAAACAATGTAGAATGGAATGATGAAGAAGCTTCGGCGAGCGTTACCTTCAATACGGCCGGCCGCTACAGCATCACGGCGATCATCGGCTTTGGCAGCATGTCCGACCGCTGCAATATCGATGTGGTCGTGGGCGACGGCAAATTTGAAGATTTCCAGATGGATGCGGACCTCGGCAGAACGTATTGGCTGAATTCGGAATTCGATACCTATGCGGGCAGTGCGCGCATCAATGGCCGCTATCTGCTGGACGGCGATCGCGTGATCTGGACGCTGAAGCGCGTGAGCGATGATACCAACCCCGCCATCGTGCGAATCGACGGTTATGAGGAAAATCGCCGCACCATACAGCTGGGCCTGGGCAATACCGCAAACGCGCAGGCGGGCGAGGTAATCTACCAGCTGTCCGCAACGGTGATGAACGGATCCGAAGTAATCTATGAAACGAGCCGCGAATTTTCCGCGAACTTCACAGATGGCGATCTGCCGGAGGAATATCCGACGGCGCTGATCCTGAACAGCGGCGTATATGAATACCATCTGACCTACGATGAAACGGCGGAGCAGAACGACAATGTTTTAACGCTCTGGCGGGACGATATCACCTTTGATAAGGCGCTGCCCGAGGACATGGCCACCAGCTTCTGGATTGAATGGAACGATGGAAACGGCGATATCAATCTGCTGGAGGAAAACGGAGAATACTTCCGCTTTGAATTCAATCATTCCGGACGCTATATCCTGCGGGTCGTGGGCGAAGCGGGCAATGTCATGCTGCACCGGAATATTCTGGTCATTGTAAACGATGGCATTTATGGCGATACCTGGCTGAGCATGGATCAGAATATCATTATGCTCTATAAAGCCGTAGAAGGTTCCGTGCGTTTTGCCGGCGCGCGGGTGGAAAATATGTCCGTGCTCGATGGCGAACAGATCACCTGGCAGATCGAAGCACTGGGCGATAATGCGTCCGATGCGCCGCAGGTTACCTATACGATCAATCCGCAGGATGTATCCTCCATCGATCTGTGGGCGGATCAAATCGCAAATGCGCCGCAGGGTGAATATCAGTATCAGCTGCGCGCCGTAAGTCCGCTGGCGGGTGAAACCGAAGCGAATTTCGATTTCTGGCTGATCGTAGAGGATCAGCTTCCGGCGAATCTGCCCACGGATATTTCCGTTCCGCAGACCGAATATACGCTTCAGGCGGGCGATCTGCTGCAGCTGCGCAATGAAAGCATCCTGCCCGTGGGCGGGGACGCCGCACTGCACTATCCCGATGTAAATGTGCGCTACACTTGGAATTTCGAAGCATGGGCGCAGTACTATAACAACGTGCTGGATATCCAGATTGACGAACCCGGCGAATATACGATTACGGCGGAAATGCATATCGGAAGCTATGTGCTTACGAAGGATATCGCGATCCATGTGCGCAACCGCAGCTCGCGGCAGATTCGGCTGGATCTGGGACAGAGCAAGGGCAGAATCTATCCGAAAATCGTGGGCGATGAAACTGACCTTGGTATGGTTACGGTTCGCAGCGATGATATGCAGATGCATGTCGATGTGTGGGAGGTCGAACAGATTCTCGCCGATGGCGAAGAAGCAAGCCCCGCGCAGCTGCGCCTGAACACCTGGGAAGGCGGCGCGGATATTTCCATCGTGAATCTGAACGCGGTACAGGCGGCGAACGCCTATGGCACGCTGTCCTATCGCATCATTGCGATTCGGTATGATGCGGATGGCAAAACCAACGCCTATGAGGGCAGCACGATCGTTACCGTGGTGCTGGATCAGCTGCCGGAAGGGGAGGAACTGCCCACGCGCGCGGGCGTGCCGCAGGATCGCTATGATGTCGCGCTGGGTGAAAGCGTCTATCTGGATGTAAATGCAATCTGGTTTGCGGATGGCTATGTGCCCTGCGGCGCAGCGTGCCAGACCTATTACGCGATCGATAATCCGAACATGTTCCGCTATTACGGCATCGAAATCGAACCCACGAGAGATGGCAGCTATCTGCTCCGCTTTACGAAAAACGGCAGCTTCACGATCCGCGCCATGATCGGCTTCAGCGATTACTGGGCGGGCTGCCCGATCACAATCGTCGCCGGTACCGGTGTTTTCGATGATTTCACCGTGAACGCGGATCAGCGGATAGATACGGTGTATCTGCAATCCGAACATACCTATTGGGTCGGTGATGCGTATATCGATCAGCAATATTTGATCGATGGCGATGATGTGGAATGGTCGGTCGCGGATAACGCCGCGCTGGGCGTTGGCAATGTTTCCGCGGACGGCGAAAGCGCGGCGATTTATCTGCTGGATGATGCGCCCGCCGGAGATTATACAGTGGATGTGCGCGCGCGGGTGATTCGAAACGGCGAAGCGGTATACGATGGATCCGTACCGTTCCAGATTACGCTTCTGGATGCGGCAGCGCCGGACACCTGGCCCACGGCGATTACCGTGCCGCAGGATCTGTATGCGGTGCAGGCGGGCGATGGCATCGATCTGCGCTTTGCGGATATCACGATCGCGGATGGCGAACTGCCGGAGAATATGAACGCGGAAGTGGATTATGATCTGCTCAATCTGGATCCGACCATGGAATGGTATGGAATCTGGGAGGATGGCGAACTCACCGGCTATCATATCGACGTTTATCAGGAATGCGGGCGCTGTGAAATTTATGCGTACATGCGCATTGGCGCGTATCAGGTCACCGCGCCGATTCGCATTCAGGTGGGCGATGGCACGAATCCGGATTGGGGCTTCAGCCTGGATCAGAAGGTCTGGCGGATGTATAAATCCGCCCCCGACAGCACATGGATCGGCAGCGCATTCGCATGGAATGTGAGCATCTATCCCGATGAAGATCTTGTATGGACGGCGGAATGCACGAACGCGGATGGCAAGCACATCGCGCCGAGTCTGCGCTTTGAAACGCACAACAACGGCTGCAACGCGGGCGTTTTCGTGGACAATCTGGAATCGGCAACCTGCAGCGAGGATGAACCGTATTATTATACGATCACGGTTACCGATCCGCTGAGCGGGTCTGTGCGCAGCTGGGATATGGAACTGTGGATCAGCGAAGCGCCGGATCAATCGCCGCTTCCGGAGGACATCACGGTTCAGGAAACCTGGAATATCTATGCGGGCGATATGATCGATTTTCGCTGGGATGCGATGCAGACCACCGGCGAAGGCGCGCTGGACGGCTATGATGAACAGTGGTTTGCCTATCATTTCTACGATGATGTGCGCACGGAGAGCTATCAGGGCGGCACCCTCGCATGGTTTATGTCGCCGGGCGATTACATCGTTGGCGCGATGATGGGCATCGGCAACATCATCTATACGAAGATCATCACCGTGCATGTGGATGCGCTGCCCGAAAATCGGCTGAATCTGGAGCTGCGCAAAAATGTCGGTGCGCTGTATCTGGATTACGCCGAGGATGGATTCGAAATTGCTTCTGCCTATGTGGCGGGCGATGCGGAAATTGAAACCGTTGAATGGACCGCGACGCCGGTCGGCGATAACGGCAATGCCGAACTGCGCATGGAGGATGGCTGGGATGATGGCAGGGGACAGCATCTGCGGCTCTACAATATCGACCAGAGTCTGTTTGTGGACGGCGAGGCGGAACGGACGCTGACCTTCGATATCACGGCGGTGGCAATGCAGGGCGATGCGGAATACAGCGCCGAAGGCACCGTTTCGATCAGGCTTCTGCGCAATCTGCCGGATGATCTGCCGAATGATCTCGATATCGAAAGCGAAGGATATGAATTGACGCTCGATGAAAACGGACAGGCACGGCTTGAATTGGACTATGGTCTGATTTACTGGTTCTGCAATGGAAATGTGCCCGCTAACGTGCAGGTGCAGTACGATTATTGGGTGGATTGGGATAATATGACCGGCGTTACGGTAGAACATCTGGACTACGGCAAGACGCTCACGTTCACGCAGGCGGGCAGCTATAAGATACAGGCCGCCGCAGGCTTCAACGGCTACTGGTGCACACATGATATCAATATCACGGTGTTCGCCGCGCAATAAAACAGAATTCAAAAATGAACAGCGGAAATCAGATTTCTGGTTTCCGCTGTTTAAACGGTTTCTGCAGAACGGCCTGTAAAATCAAATTCAGCGACATGTGCGGTGAATTTGGTTTTTTCAGTGCCACGCACTGAAAAAACGATACCGATGGTCAGGATTCCGCCCGGAAAATCCGCAGATTTTCAGGAATCCGCAGTCCTTTTTCTACTCGAAAAAATCGTGAGATTTTTGAGGACATATATCCGGTTTATGTTCAGTTGATATTCGCGGGTTATTATATAGGCACAGAGGGCGAGTCCTTCTTCCATATATACCTTCCAAATCCCTCACTCCCTATTATCCCAAACACTAACCCGCCTCGTGGCGTTCATCTGGCAATGGGCGTCATGCACAGGCGGGTTAGACAATTTTTGGCGAAAAACGCTTGCCAAAAGTACCGATATGAAATACAATAGACATGCACAAAACATGGAGGATAACAACATGGAAATTGGAATGAAATTTGAAACCGAACTGGTTGTAACCGAAGATATGACCGCACAGGCGTATGGCAGCGGCAAGCTGCCCGTGTTCGCCACGCCCCGAATGATTGCCATGATGGAGAATACGGCGTATCGCTGCGTGCAGGATGATCTGGCGGAAGGACAGGGCACGGTGGGCACGATGGTAAACGTAAAGCATGTTTCCGCTACGCCCATCGGCATGCGCGTCCGCTGCGAAGCGGTGCTGACCGGCATCGATCGCCGCCGCCTGACCTTCGATGTGCGCGCGTGGGATGAAGCGGGTCTGATCGGCGAAGGCACGCACGATCGCTTCATCATCGATGCGGAAAAATTCATGCACAACGCGGAAGCCAAGCGCAATTGATCGCCGGTTTGAGGAGCAATTATGATTCGCAATGTAATCTTTGATATGGGCAATGTGCTGATCAACTTCGATCCCGCGCATTTCATTCGGCGCGCCGGAATCACCGATCCGCAGGATGCGCAGATGCTGCTGCGCGAAGTATTTTCATCCCATGAATGGAAAGGACAGGATATCGGTGATCTGGCGGAAGCACAGGTGGAGGTGGGCGTGCTTGCGCGCCTGCCGGAGCGCCTGCACGATGCGGCGCACCGGCTGATTTTCGCGTGGGATGATCCCATTGAACCGATCACCGGAATGGAACAGCTGATCCGCGATTGCAAGTCGGCGGGGATGGGCGTATATTTGCTGTCCAACGCCAGCGTGCGCCAGAGAGAGTATTGGAATCGCGTGCCGGGGCATGAACTGTTCGACGGCGTGGAGGTATCGGCATTTCTGCGCATGGTGAAGCCCGATTCGAGGATATTTCAGTATGTGCTGGACAAATACCATCTGAATGCCGGCGAATGCCTGTTCGTGGATGATTCCATGCCGAATGTAGCCGGCGCGGAAAGCGTCGGCATGCGTGGTCATCATTTCCGCGGCGATACCGATGCGCTGCGCAGGTGCATCTTTTCCGGCGGTGCGCAATAACGGGGGCGCAGCATGAAATCGAGATACAATGTATCGCGCAAATGGCTGATTTTCTGGACGCTGTTTATCGGAATCGGCGCGGTCGCGGGGGCGACGGGGATGCTCTGCGATCCCACGGGCGCGGCGCTGGGCATGGATGCGATGCTGCCCTATTTTCAGGTGCTGCCGTTTGCGGATGTGCTGTTTCAGAATCTTACGTTTTCCGGAATCGCGCTGCTGATCGTGAACGGGCTTACGAATCTGACCGCCGCTGCGCTGCTGTTTTTGAAAAAGCGCGCGGGTGTGATTCTGGGCGGCGCGTTCGGCGTTACGCTGATGCTGTGGATCTGCATCCAGTTTTATATGTTCCCGCTGAACTTCATGTCCACGATCTATTTCGTGTTCGGGCTTGCACAGGCGGCGACGGGGTACGCGGCGTATGTGTTCCTGCGACAGGAAGAATTTGCGGCCGCGGAACCTTCGGAAGCGGATTATCCGAACGTCGGCATGAATCCGAATCGGCTGGTGGTGTATTTCTCGCGCATGGGCTATGTGAAAAAGCTGGCGATGGAAGAAGCGCAGCGCACCGGCGCGCAGGTATACCGCGTGCACTCCACCGAACGCACGGCGGGCACGCTGGGCTTCTGGTGGTGCGGCCGCTACGGAATGCACCGCTGGGCGATGCCCATCGAACCGATTGGTATAGAACTTTCGGCGTATGTGCACGTTACGATCTGTTCGCCCATCTGGGTGTTTGCGCTGGCGGCGCCGATGCGCGCCTTCTGCATGGCGGCGAAGGGAAAAATCCGCGAAGTGGATTACATATTGGCGCATCATACGCGCGGAAGCTATGAAAACGCCGTGCAGGAGATGGATTCGCTGCTGGGCGTTCGGCATACCGCGCTGACCAGCTATCAATGCAAGGTGGGTCGGTTTCGGAAACAGGAAGCTTACCAATAACCCCACAATCAGGGACTGCCTCTCATGGCGCTTTTAACCATTTTGAGACAGCCCCTTTTTCTGTATTGATTTTATCCGAAAGGGCATTAAAAATGGAACGTTTATTGAGCGCAGAAGAAGAGTACTTCATCAAAGAATATGTTGTACCCAATCGCCAGGAAAGAATTTGCTGGGAATTGCAGCATGAACGCAAACGTTCCGATTGTATATGGAGGTTTGCGCACTGTGCAAGGGATTTGCTGCGCCCATCATTGATCCATCCTGTTCAAATCCAAAATGGAGAATTCGTCTTCGATGGAAAACATTTCCGTCAGGAAATGGGGAATCCGAAGGTTTTTATTATGCATCCTTCGAAGGAGTGGGATCGCGTTATCATGGATTTTCAAAAAGCGCTTGATGCGTATCTCGGCAGCGGCCCATACGTCATGATCGCTTGCGCGCAGACATTCGCCTTCATTGAAACTGAGTCAGGATGTGAAACGCATGAATTTCTGTATATGCATAGATAGCGTATTCTAAATTGGGCAGCTGTGCGGCAAGAGGGTGTGGGTTTGGGTGCTATTGAATCTGCGTTGTGGTTCGTAGTAAGAAAGCTGTGGATCGAGAAAGGGGTGAAAACGCATGACCAACGTATTGTATGAAGCACATTTTCGTCTGGATATCCCTCTGCTGATTTCATTTTTGATATTGATCATCATTCCGTTCATCCCAAAGAAGCCGGGAATGTCGCTAAAGAACCGGCGGATTATGCGCATCATTCAGGTGCTTGGCATGATCATGGCTGGATTCGTGTTTTCGGTTTTCCTGTCAAACGATATCGATCTATACAATACGTGCGTGAAAGCATACAAAAGTGGAAACTATGAAATCGTGGAAGGATATGTCGAAAACTTTGTTCCGATGCCCAAGGAAGGCCATGCGCAGGAATCGTTCGATGTAGACGGCATTCATTTTGAATACTCCGAAAACAGCGTCACCTGTGCCTACAGCCAAACAGAGCCATACGGCGGCGTAATTCGAAACGGGCAGTATCTGAAAATCGGATATGTTGATCATACGGGTTATGGGAATATCATCGTATTTATTGCGGAAAATACGCTTCTCTCAAAAACATAATGCACATGTCCTGTAAAAGCAGACTTGACATTACCGCAATACGGAAACCTATCAAGTGTCTTACCGGCAGATATATTTCTGGGTACGCAAGTACGAAGGCAGCGGCGATGCAGGGCTGCTGGTTCGGAAATTGGGCGGACGAAAAGCCGTATTTCAAATTCCGCGTGGAATATGAATCGCCGAATGCCAAAGCAGAGGATTTCCGCTTGATAAATATGGTAAATGCGGTTAAAATAGGAATGTACAGAATTGAAGAAGGAGGCGCCGAATGAATTACGTTTTGAAACAGTTTGATCTTCCGCTGCTGAAATTTGCGGTAGAAGAGGATTTGGCGTCGCCTGTTTTGAAGGTTCTATGGGTGAACGAAGCGCATAAAAACCTTCTTCCACTGGATCTGAAGCCGGAAGCCGGCAGCTTGAGCCGCTGGATTCGACACAGAACGATTCCAAAAAACAGAGCGTATGTCCATGCTCTGTTGGCGAAATGCGGACTGAATCTGAATCGTCCCATGTCGATCATCGCCGTGTGCAAGGGGCTTTCCCTGAACGACAGCTATTGGATCGTCGAAGAGGGCTTTGAAGGCAGCTTCGACAAATACAATCTCTACGAAAATCGATTCAGTCAGATTTTGGGGCTTGTTGCGTTTACCGGCTATGGAAGCAGCAATCGCACATCGCTGGAATCAAGCCCGGAGTTTACGACGAACGGTATGCTGCCCAAATGCTGGCGCAGGGTGAACGGAAAGGTTCTGCTTTATAAGGGCGGAATTTCCGGCGCATCCAACACCGGAAACGAGCCCTATTCTGAATACTATGCTGCGCAGGTTGCACAGGCCATGGGCATTGATGCAATCGAATATGGAGTATCGCAGTGGAAAGGTGTTCTCTGTTCCACCTGCGAGCTGTTTACCAGCAGGGATTACGCCTATATGCCCATCGGGCACATCGTAACAGAGGGCGGCTTTGCAGCGGTATTTGACTATTATCAGCAGCTCGGCGAGGCGTTTGTTCAGGCGCTCAGAGATATGCTGGTATTTGATGCGGTTGTATGCAATACCGACAGGCATTTCGGAAACTTTGGCCTGATGATCGATAACGCCGCCAACACGATTGCCCGACCGGCTCCGCTCTTTGATCACGGCAATTCGCTGTTCAATTTTGCGGGGAAAGCGTATCTGCGAAATGCGGAGCTGCTGCAGCAATATGTGGATACGCTTGCCCCGTGTACCTACGGCGATTTTATTGAGACAGCCGGAAAATACATGAACGGAAAGAATCACGATCAGCTGAGGCACTTGCTCACATTCCGTTTCAAGCGACATTCGCGCTATAATCTTCCTTCCGATTCCCTGCGGCTCATCGAGGAGCAGGTACAGAAGCGGGCGTGCACACTGTTGGGTCTTTCATAAATCTCCGCTGCGAAATAGCGAAAGGGATTTTACAATGTACGACGATTCTGGTGTTTGGTTTAGAATCTGGGGGTCATCTGGAATTCTGTTTTTATTAGGAGTGCTGATAGCGCGATAGGCTGCTATCCACAGGAAAGCCTCAGAAGCATCCGTTCAAACGGTACTTCTGAGGCTTTTTTTGTATCTGCACCTGCGGACTCCATGACGCAGGCATTTCCGGTTTCCGCCGGATCATTCTATATCGCTTTTTCAGCGAATCTGCGCCAGAATCGTCGGATCCTGAATGCGGCCATCGTCGGACAGGAACAGCACCTTCGTCAGGATTTCAGAGGTCTGCGGATCATCCTCGACGAACGGCAGGAACAGCTTCCCGCGATGCTGCGAGTGAACGGTGGCGATCCGCAGCATCGCGCCGCCCTGCTGATGGATGACGCCGCTGCCCAGATGCACCGTGTAGGTGGATCGC
>CAKUKP010000039.1 GCA_934663625.1 uncultured Clostridia bacterium | reverse complement strand
ATCTGTGCCCATGACCTGGATTATCTCTCTTCTGCCGTTGACTTAATACTTTTGTAATTCGTCGTTGTGGCCGTGGGATTTGCAGTTTAAAGCCTTGAAAGAACGGATCGTATCTGGTATAATTATTATAAGTATCGGTAAATAAAATGGAGTGGGTTATGCAGATCAACGTATTGGATTATCTGGAGGCCTCCGCGCGGAGGAATCCTGAAAAGATAGCGATCATTGAAGAGGAAAAGTCGATTAGCTACGCGGATTTTCTGTCCGCGGCGCGGCGCGTCGGCAGCGGTTTGATCGCCATGGGCGTGCGCCGCGCGCCGGTGATCGTATTTATGGATAAGGGAATCGATGCGCTGTGCGCGTTCATGGGCGTCGCCTATGCGGGATGCTGCTATTCGCTGTTAAATCCCGAATTTCCGCGCGCGCGGCTGGAACAAATTGCTGCCGTATTGCAGTCTAAAATTGTGATTGCCGATCCCGCGCTTGCGGATACCGCCAAGGAAATCTTTGCGGACGCTGCCGTTACGACGGTGGACGCGCTGCGGGCGCACGAAATTGACGAAGCGGCGCTCGCCGCTGCGCGCCGCCGCACGATCGATACCGATCCGCTGTACATCAATTTTACCTCCGGTTCCACGGGAACGCCCAAGGGCATCGCGGTGGGGCATCGCAGCGTGATCGATTTTATCGATTGCTTTACCGAAATCATGGGCATCGCGCCGGACGACGTCATCGCCAATCAGGCGCCGTTTGATTTCGATGTATCGGTAAAGGATATCTATTCCGCGCTGCGCGTGGGCGCGACGCTGGTGATCGTGCCGAAGCGGTTTTTCTCCGCGCCGGTGCAGCTGATCGATTATCTGTGCGCAAACAAAATCACGGTGATGATCTGGGCGGTGTCCGCGCTCTGTCTGATCAGCACGTTCCACGGGCTGGATTACCGCACGCCGGAAACGGTGCGCAAGATCATATTCAGCGGCGAGGTGATGCCGCACAAGCATTTGACGACGTGGATGCGGCATCTGCCGAACGCCATGTTTGTAAACGTATATGGGCCTACCGAGATCACCTGCAATTGCACCTACCACATTCTGGAGGCCGGACGGGATTATTCCGGCGGCATTCCGATCGGAAAGCCATTTCCGAACGAGGATGTATTCCTGCTGGACGCGGATGATCGGGCGGTGACGGAAGCGGATGCGGTCGGCGAAATCTGCGTTCGTGGTTCCGCGCTGGCGCTGGGTTATTACCGTGCGGAGGCGCAGACCGCGCGCAGCTTCGTGCGCAACCCGCTGAATCCCTGCTATCCGGAAATCATCTATCGAACCGGCGATCTGGGCAAATATGACGCTTCGGGCGATCTGTTCTTCTGCGGACGGAAGGATTTCCAGATCAAGCACATGGGACACCGCATCGAACTGGAGGAGATCGAACGCGCGATGGCGGCGATCGACGGCGTGGAGCGCTGCTGCTGCACATTTGACGAACGGAAATCCCGCCTGAAGGGCTTTTACATCGGCGCGATCGAAAAGGATGCGCTGTACGCTGCCATGAAGGATCGCATGCCGGAATTCATGATTCCGGGCGTTCTTCGCCGGGTGGACGAAATGCCGCTGACGAAAAACGGAAAGATCGACCGCCGAAAGCTGGAAGAAATCGCCGGAGGAAAGAAGAACGGATGAATACGGAACAGAGCCTGATTCAGGCGAACGCGGGCGCATTTTATGTGTTCGATACCGAAACGCTGCGGGGGCGCGTGGAAAGGCTGCGCGCGCTTCTGCCGGAGGATATAAAGCTTTGCTACGCCGTCAAGGCCAATACCTTCATCATCGGTGCGATCGAGCCGTATATCGACCGGCTGGAGGTCTGTTCGCCCGGTGAAGCGGAAATCTGCGCGCAGTTGAAGGTGGACACCCAAAAGATGGTCATCAGCGGCGTATACAAAACGCCCGCCGTGATCGAAAAGCTGATTGCGGATTCCGGCTTTAACGGGTTCTTTACGGCTGAATCCTTGCAACAGTATCAGCAGATTTGTTATGATGCAAAACGCTGCGGCAAATGCGTGCCCGCGCTGCTGCGCGTGACGAACGACAGCCAGTTCGGCATGGATGAAGCGATCATCGAACAGATCGTCGCGGAGCGCGGCGATCATCCGGAGGTCGAAATCATCGGCATTCAGTATTTCTCCGGAACGCAGAAAACATCGCTGAAAAAGCTGCGCCGCGAAATTGCGCATCTGGACGCGTTCCTCACAAAGCTGCGCGATCAATACGGCTATACCGCGGCGGAGCTGGAATACGGAACGGGCTTTCCCGTGGCGTATTTCAAATCCGATGAAATTGATGAAGAAGCGCTGATTACGGGCTTTGGCGATCTGGTTCGTGAAATGGTTAACAAGCCGCAGATCACCATCGAACTGGGGCGGAGCATCGCCGCATCCTGCGGGCGATATTACACCCACATTGTAGATATGAAGCGCAACCGCGAACAGAACTATCTGCTGGTGGACGGTGGAATGCACCAGATGGTGTATTACGGGCAGTCCATGGCGATGAAGCAGCCGTTTTTATCGGTGGTGGGGAAGGAGCGCGAAGCGGACGACGCGCGCTGGAACATCTGCGGATCGCTCTGTTCGATGAACGATATTATTGTGAAGCAGGCGCCGCTGCCGAAGATCGAAATCGGCGATGTGCTGCGCTTTGAAAATACGGGCGCGTACTGCGTCACCGAGGGCATCGCCCTGTTTTTGAGCCGCGATCTGCCCGCCGTATATCTGCGCGGCGCGGACGGCGCGTATACCTGCGTGCGAAATACGATTGAAACGGCGGAATTCAATTCGCCGATCAGAAAGGAAGCATACCATGGATAAACTGATTGAGATTCTTGAGGACATTCAGCCCGACATCGATTATTCCACCTGCGAAGATCTGATTGACGCGCATCATTTAAGCTCGCTGTCCATCCTTTCCCTGATTGCGGAGCTGGAGGACGAATTTGATATTACGATCCCCGCCGTGGAGATCATTCCCGCGAACTTCAATTCCGCAAAGGCGATGTGGAGCATGATTCAGCGCCTGCAGGAGGAGGATTAAACCCAGATGACGCTGTCCAAGCTGTTTATGGCAGGTCATTTTGCAAGCACATTGACGAACATGATGTCCATGACGTTTTTGTGCTTCTTTTTGCCCATGACGCTGCTGGTATTTACGATCGTTCCGAAGAAAATCAAGAAATATGCGCTGCTGGTGATCAGCTATGGTTTTTCCTGGCTGATCAGCGGCAAGCTTGCCGCGTTTCTTCTGCTTTCCACGCTTTCGATCCATTATTTTTCACTGTGGATCGAACGGCTGCACCGGCAGCAGGCAGATGCACTGAAGGCGGCGGAAAAGGATGCGAAAAAGACGATCAAAGCTTCCTTTATCCGCAAAAAGAAGGGCGTAATCTGCTTTGCAGTGATATTGCACTTCGGCCTTCTTTTGGGGCTGAAGTATTCGGCGTTCATCACCGTGAATATCAATTCGCTTTTGCGCGTCGCGCATGTGCCGCTGAAATTTGATGTTCCGGCGCTGGCGGTGCCGATTGGCATATCGTTTTATACGCTGCAGGGCATGTCCTACATCGTGGATGTGTACCGCGGCACGATTCAGGCGGATGGCAACATCGGCCGCCTCGCGTTGTTTATGAGCTTCTTTCCGCAGATCGTGGAAGGCCCGATCTGCCGATACAGCGATACGGCGGAGCAGCTGTGGAACGTACAGGGCATTCGATTTGAAAATCTGAAGCTGGGCGCGCAGCGCATTCTGTGGGGCATGGTAAAAAAGATGGTGATCGCGGATCGCCTGAACAGCTTCGTCGGCCTGATCTTCGATCATCCGGAGAATTACGAAGGCGGGATTGTGGCGATCGCCGCCGTGTGTTACACGATTCAGCTCTATATGGATTTTTCCGGCAGCATCGATGCAGCGATCGGCGTGGCGCAGATTTTCGGGGTAGGGTTGCCTGAAAACTTCCGCCGGCCGTTCTTTTCCAAAACCATATCGGAATTCTGGCAGCGCTGGCATATCACGCTGGGCGCATGGTTCCGCGATTATATCTTTTATCCGGTTACCATGTCCAGGCGCATGAAGAATTTGACCTCCGCCGCCCGCAAAAAGATCGGCAATTACTATGGCCCGCTGATCGCCGGTTCGATCGCGCTATTCTGCGTATGGCTGTGCAACGGCCTGTGGCACGGCGCGGCGTGGAATTATGTATTCTTCGGTATGTATCATTTTGCGTTCATTCTGTGCGGCAGTTTGATTCAGCCGCTGACCGGCAAAATCAACAAACTGCTGCGCATCAATACGCAGGCGCTGTGGTTCCGGATTTTCCAGATGCTGCGCACGACGCTGATCGTGCTGGTGGGCGAGGTTTTCTTCCGCGCCGCGGATGTGAAAACAGGATGCACCGTGCTGAAGCGGATATTTACAAATTTCAGCTTTGCATCGCTGGGCGCGATGCTCTCCGATAAATCGCTGATGATCGATGCAAAGGATATTGCCATCATCGGCGTCACGCTGATCATCGTTCTGGTCGTCAGCATCATGCAGGAGCGCGGTATGCACATGCGCGAATCGCTGAATAAGCGCAACATCGTGCTGCGCTGGGCGATTCTGTACGCGCTGATTCTCTATATTGTGATCTTCGGCGCATACGGCAAGGGCTACATCGCCGTGGTTCCTGTGTACGCAAATTTCTAGGAGGCTGCGCATGAAAAGCTTTTTGAAACATACGCTGTTCAGCGTCGTTTTTCTGGCGGGGCTTATGGCGCTGCTGATGGTCTTTTCCTATGCTTTTACGCCGAAGGACAATACGAAGGAGGCGGGCATCGACGAATACACGCTGAACGGCGTTTATGCCGAGCCCGAAAACACGCTGGACGTAATCTTTGAAGGCGACAGTACTACCTATTACGGCATCAACCCGCTTGAAATCTGGCGCAACACCGGAATTACTTCGTATGCGGCAGGGTCGCCCCAGCAGTATCTGTGCTATACGCGGCCGATTCTGGAAAAAATCTATCGAACGCAGACGCCGAAGTACGTATTTCTGGAAGCCACTTCGCTGTTCTATCGGGTTCCGTTCACGGCTGAACTGAAAATTCGCTTCGATAATACATGCAAGATCATTCGCTACCACGATCGTTGGAAATCGCTGAAATGGGATGAACTGTTTGCACCCGTTCGCTATACGCACCGGCAGCGTGAAAAGGGCTATCATTTTGAAACGGATATTGCACCGGCGGATACATCGGATTACATACAGCCGACCGACCAGAAGCGAAGGATGTTCCTCCGCAATCGCCGCGATTTTGATGCGATCCTGGAGCTGTGCCAGTCGCACGGCACGCAGATTATCCTGTTCAGCATGCCCAATACCACCATCTGGACGATGAAGCTGCACAACGGCGCGCAGGCGTTTGCGGATGAAATGGGGCTTACCTATCTGGATCTGAATATGCATCTTGAAGAGATGGGCTTCGATTGGAGCCATGATTCGATGGATAACGGCAACCATCTGAACGTATTCGGCGCGGATAAGGTATCCAAATATCTGGCGAACTATATGCGCGAAAATCTGGATCTGACCGACCATCGAAGCGACGATGCGTTTTCCGCGTGGAATGAAGATCTGCGCGATTATGATCAGTTCAAACAGGAAGAACTGCGAAAAGCAAGGGGCGACCAAACCTGAAAAATGAAAGAAATATTGCAAATAGCAATCGAATCTGATTGACATCCTTCACCCTGCGTTGTATAATAATGGCGGTTTGAATCTAGGTTCTGTATTCTTGGCTCCCTCTGTGAGGGAGCTGGCAGCGACTTTGTCGCTGACTGAGGGAGAGAAAACACTTTCCGTCAAGTTGGTCAAATGCATGAAATGGTTCTCTCCTTCCGTCAAAACATCTGGTTTTGGCACCTCCCTCATCAGAGGGAGGCAGGGGTTACCTTATGAATACACTACTTAGAACCATACAACGCAAAGAGGATACGAGGGTGCAAGCATGAGAATCGAAAGGGATATGGTTGGCAGCCAGGAAATACCGGAGGGCGCGTATTACGGGCTGCAATCTCTGCGCGCGGCGGAGAATTTCAAGATCACCGGTACCGGTCTGATTCCGGAATTTATCGAATCCATGGCGGAAATCAAGAAGGCGGCGGCGAGAACGAATTGCGAAATCGGCAAGCTGGATTCCGCGCGCGCCGACGCGATCATCCGCGCCTGCGATGAAGTGCTGTCCGGCAAGCTGCGAGATCAGTTCATCACCGATGCGGTGCAAGGCGGCGCGGGCACTTCCGCGAACATGAACATGAACGAAGTCATTGCCAACCGCGCGATCGAAATCATGGGCGGTCAGAAGGGCGATTACACCGTGATCCACCCGAATGATCATGTGAATATGGCGCAGTCCACGAATGATGTAATTCCCACGGCGGGCAAAATGACGGTGATCAAGCTGATTCGCGGCGCGATCGCGCAGACGAAGCGCCTGATCGATGCACTGACCGCCAAGGAAAAGGAATTCGATCATATCCTGAAGATGGGCAGAACCCAGATGCAGGATGCGGTGCCGATTCGGCTGGGACAGGAATTCGGCGCGTATCGTTCGGTCATCCAGCGCAGCTATGATCGCTTGCTGACCATTCCGGAAGAATTGATGTACGTCAACATGGGCGGCACGGCGATCGGCACCTGCATCAACGCGGATCCGAATTATGTAAAGCGCATCGTTCCGGCGCTGGCGGAAATCAGCGCGCTGAATCTGAAATCCGCGCCGAACTTGATCGACGCGACGCAGAATCTGGACGGCTTCGTAAGCGTATCCGCCACGCTCAAGACGGTCGCGATCAACCTGTCCAAAATTGCCAACGATCTGCGCATCATGTCGTCCGGCCCCAGAACGGGATTCCATGAAATCAATCTGCCCCCGCGTCAGAACGGTTCATCCATAATGCCGGGCAAGGTCAACCCCGTGATTCCGGAGGTGGTATCGCAGGTGGCGTTCAGCATCGTCGGCAACGATATGTGCATTGGCATGGCGGCGGAGGCCGGTCAGCTGGAGCTGAATGCGTTCGAACCCGTGATCTTCTACAAGCTGTTCGAATCGATCCGGATGCTGACGGGCGCGGTACAGACGTTCGTAGATAACTGCGTCGCCGGAATTACCGCGAATGAAGCCCATTGCGAAGATCTGGTGAATCATTCCATCGGCATCATCACGGCGCTCTGCCCGTATATCGGCTATACGGCGGCGGCGGACATCGCAAAATCCGCGATGCGCAAAAATATTTCCGTTCGCGAAGAACTGGTCGAGCGCAAGATCATGAAGCCCGAAGATATTGAAAAATACATGGATCCCTATGCCATGACCTGAGTAAAAACATATGCAGCGCGCCGCGGGAAGATCGCCCGCGGCGCAGTTTTGCATCCATTACAGAAACCTTGTCCCGCGCGTTGTTGACAGGTATGAAAAACGCGTGTATACTTATATTGAGCAGATATTTTTGTTCACTGCAGATTTAAGGGAGGATACGGTCATGCCTGAATATTTCGGAAAGAATTATGATAAAAAAGACCTTCTGCATTATGTTGGAAGAATGGATTCTCTGGCGGGCGTGCGCAGCACGATGATTACCGAGGGCTTTGCGGATGGCATTCGCGCGAAGGAGGTCAACGCGGGACTGCTGAAGTATACGGTGATGGAGAGCCGCGGCATGGACATTCTGGACATGACCTATCGCGGAATCCCGCTGAATTTCCTGTCCAAATCCGGCCCGAAGCAGCGCGCGCACATGGATACGCGCCAGCCGGAATTTCTGCGCAGCATCACGGGCGGCATGCTGTACACCTGCGGTCTTACGAACGTGGGCAATTATTATCGCGATGAAACGGGCGATGATTATTTCCATGGCTCCATGCGCATGACCCCCGCCGAAAACGTATGCGCCACCGCGAAGTGGGAGGACGGCGAATATGTTCTGCGCGTCAGCGGTGAAATGCGCCAGGGCGGCCTGTTCCGCGAAAATATGGTGCTGCGCCGCGAGATCATCTCCAAGTTCGGCGGCAAGACCGTGGAAATTCGCAACGAAGTAGAAAACGAAGGCGATTTCGCGATGCCGATGATGATCATGCTGCACGTAAACCTGGGCTTCCCGATTCTGGGCGGCGATATGCGCCTTGTGATTCCCAGCAAGCGCGTCGTGCCGATGAACGAACGCGCGGAGCAGGATATCGATAACTGGAGCATCGTGACCGAACCCATCGTGGGCGAAACGGAGCAGGTGTTCATTCATGAAATGCCCGATGATCTTACCGAGGTACATGCGTGCGGATTCTCGCCCAGCATGAATTTGGGTCTGGGCGTAAAATTCCGCCGCGATCAGTTCGATAAGATGCTGGAGTGGAAATCCATGGGCGCGGGCGATTACGTATGCGGCATTCAGCCCACCAACTGCTATGCGGCGGGCAGGCAGTATGAAATCGATCATGGCACGCTGCCGATGATCGAAGCGGGCGAAAAGAAGCATTTCGATATCACGCTGGAAATTCTGGAGGGCGAGGACGAATACCGCCGCTTCATCGAAAAATAAACGATCGTCAAAAGGGGAGTTACTTATGGAATTACAGGAAAAGAAAATCAAGCGCATCGGCGTGCTGACCAGCGGCGGAGATGCGCCCGGCATGAATGCGGCGGTGCGATCCGTCGTCCGCTCCGCATTGTCCTTGGGGATTGAAGTGATCGGCATTCGGCACGGCTGGAACGGTCTGATTTCCGGCGACGTCGTAAAGCTGGATGAAAAGAGCGTTGCGCACATCGTAGATCGCGGCGGCACGATTCTCTACACCGCGCGAAGCGAAGAATTCAAAACCGAAGAAGGCCAGCAGAAGGCCGTCGGCATCTGCAAGCTGCTCGGTTTGGACGGCATCGTCGCCATCGGCGGCGACGGCACGTTCCGCGGCGCGCTGGAGCTGTCCCATCACGGCATTTCCGTCGTGGGCATTCCCGCGACCATCGATAATGATATCGGCTGCACGAATTACACGATCGGTTTCGATACCGCCGCAAACACGGCGATACAGTGCATCGATAAGCTGCGCGATACCATGCAGTCGCACGAGCGCTGCTCCGTCGTAGAGGTCATGGGCAGAAACGCGGGCCATCTGGCGCTGTACGTAAGCCTTGCCGTGGGCGCTACCGCGGTATTGGTTCCGGAAAATCCCAGCAGCTTCCAGGATGAAGTAATCGAAAAGATTCGCAGCGCGCATCTGAACGGCTTCAATCATTACATGATCGTCGTCGCCGAAGGCGCGGGCAGCGCCGTGGATGTCGCGAAGCGCATTCACGATGAAATCTCCCTCGATCCGCGCGTTACCGTGCTGGGACATATCCAGCGCGGCGGTTCACCCACGGCGCGCGATCGAGTGACCGCAACCCGCATGGGCTATCGCGCGGTAAAGATTCTCGCCGAGGGCGGTACGAATCGCGTGGTGACGATCCAGAACAGCGTAATGTGCGATATGGATATCGAAGAAGCGCTGAAAACCAAAAAGGGAATCAATCAGGAAGAACTTATCGTGCTGGAGGCCATGACCAGCAGCCGGTAAATGGTTTGGAGCATTCGAACAAAGCGATAAAATGGGGGAGCGGCATACTGTCGCTCCCCTTTGGTATGAATTTTTTACTTCTGAATGATCCTGGTCAGCAGCTGATTGGAGCGCTTCAGGAATTCCACCATGCGATTCGCCACCAGCGGCTGGCGCGCCATTTCCGCAAGATCGGTGATCTGTGCGCAGATTTCACGGGAGAGATCTTCATCCGTGCAATCCTTCAGATAGGCGATCACGGGGTGCTTGGAATTCAGAACCAGCGTACGCTTCTCGGGCAGCTTCATATCGGGGCCGCCCCAGCGCGCGCTCATTTCGGTAAAGCGGCGGTTCTGTTCGTCCACGGTGATCATTGCGATCGTATCTTCCGCCTTGAAGGGCTTCATCTGTACTTGCAATTCCTGATCATCCGCCGCATCGCGGAAGCGCTTTTCCATCGCGGCGCGCGTTTCTTCATCCGCATCGCCGTTCTCGGTCAGTCCGTCGGAGGCGGCGTCCACGCGCTTGAAGCTGAGCTTCTGTTCGTTCGCATCGTACTCCAGGAAGCTGATGAAGTTGGTATCGATCAGCGTATCCAGCACCACAACGTCCTTGCCCTGATCCTTGTACATGCGAATCATCTGCGCCTGACGCTTTTCATCCGAGGTATAATACACCGTGCGTTCTTCACCGTCGCAATTCTTGTTGGTGTATTCCTCCAGCGTCATGTATTCGCCGTCCGTGGTCTTGAACAGGATGGCCTTCTTCACGCGCTCGTAGAACTTCGCATCCTTGATGCAGCCGTACTTGACGAACGGGTGAATATCGTTCCAATAGCGCTGGTAATCCTCGCGTTTGGTATTGAATTCGCTGATCAAACGATCCGCCACCTTGCGCGTGATGTACGCGGACATCTTTTTCACATAGCCATCGTTCTGCAGGAAGGAACGGGATACGTTCAGCGGCAGATCGGGGCAATCGATCGCGCCCTTCAACAGCATCAGAAATTCCGGAATGACTTCCTTGATGTTGTCCGCGACGAATACCTGATTGTTATACAGCTTGATTACGCCCTCGTTCGCGCTGAATTCGTTTTTCAGCTTGGGGAAGTACAGAATGCCCTTCAGGTTGAACGGATATTCCGCGTTCAGGTGAATCCAGAACAGCGGATCATCCATATCGTGGAATACCTTGTGGTAGAATTCGATGTATTCTTCGTCCTTGACTTCGTTCGGGCGGCGCATCCAAAGCGGATTGGTATCATTGATCTGCTGCGGCGCTTCCTGTTTGCTTTCTTCGCCCTCCTTGACCGGCTTGATCTCGGATACGTAAATCGGAACCGGCATGAACGCGCAATGCTTTTCGAGCGTGGAGCGCAGCGTCCAAAGATTCAGGAATTCCTTATCCTCTTCGGAAATGTGCAGCGTGATGCAGGTGCCGCGTTCGGTGCGATCGGAATCGGAAATTTCGTATTCCATGCCGTCCTCGCTCTGCCAATGCACGGCCTTTTCATCCGGAAGATAGCTCTTCGTATCGATCTCTACGCAATCGGATACCATGAAACAGCTGTAGAAGCCCAGACCAAAATGACCGATGATGCCGTTTTCGCCATCGTCCTTGCCGTCCTTGGCATACTTCTGTACGAAATCCGTCGCGCCGGAGAACGCCACCTGCGCGATGTACTTGACCACTTCTTCGGCGGTCATGCCCAGACCGTTATCGGTAAATGTGATCGTCTTTTTTTCGGGATCGACCTGTACGTCTACGCGGTATTCCGGATTTTCTTCTACCGACGCTTCGCCGGTGGAAACCAGCCGCTTCAGCTTGCTGATCGCATCGCAGCCGTTGGAAACCAGCTCGCGTACAAAAATATCCTTATCCGAATACAGCCATTGCTTGATTACGGGCATTATATTTTCAGCATTAATGGAAACAGTTCCTTTTTCTGTCATGTTCATTCGCCTCCTGGAATTGTATAAGTCTATTTTAGCACGCAAAAACCAAAAGTCAAGAACTTTTTAGCACTCAACAAAAAAGAGTGCTGATATTTTATTTTGAAATAATTTATGAATTCAACCAACGGTTGCTTGCAAATATAAATAGATTATGCTATGATCGGAATTGAGCAGGGAAGCCAATATAAAGGAGCGATGCAAAATGATAGATAACCGAATCGTCGGTGCGAAGATTGCCCGTCTGCGGCAGAACAGTGGGCTTACCCAGCAGCAGCTGGCGGCGATCACCGGCGTATCGCATCAGGCCGTATCCAAATGGGAAAGCGGCGCGGCGCTTCCGGACATTCAAACCCTGCTGCTTTTAACGCGTTTTTTCGGCGTTACCGTGGAACAGCTGTTGGAAGGCGGCGCGGATATACCTGCCGCGACCGAGAATACGGCAATGAACGATCCCACAGAACCGGAAAAACAGGTAGATTTACCGAATCAAAAGGAGGAAAATGAAATGACGATTCAGCAGCTTATGCAAATGGCGCCCTATATGACCAAGACTGCGGTCAGCGAAATTGCAATGCAGATTGAAACGCCCATGACGGCGCAGCAGATCGGAAAGCTGGCGCCTTATATAACGACCGAATGCATCTCCGCGCTGTTGGAAAAGCACAATCCGACGCTGACTTGGGATAATGTACGCCGAATGGCGCCGTTTATGTCGAAGGAAGCTGTGGACGCGATGGCGCGCAGCATCGTTTCCGGCGAAAAGGAAATTCGCGATAACAACGAAAATATCAACAAAACGATCAACGATATCGGCAAGGCGTTTGATGATATCGGCAAGGGCGTAGGGCAGGCGGTGCAGAAGGCGATTCGCTTCGGCGGCAATGTGATCAACGAAGTATCTACCGCGATCAACGATCTTTCCAACGGCAATTCCGCGAATACGGAAGCTTCCGGGCGTTCCGATCGTGCATTGGCGATTCGCAAGCGCGCCTTCCTGCGCGCCATGGAGGAAGATAACTGGGAATGGATCGGAAAGCACATCGATGAAATCGAAAACGATCCGGAACTGAAAAAGACGATCGCCGCGAGGGCGCAGGAAAAGCAGATGTACGATTGGATCTGCGCGTACATGGGCGGATGCGCGGATGAATTCACCATCCGTTCCTCCATTGCAAACGGCAATTGGAAGTGGCTCGGCGAAAATGCGTGGAAGATGGAAAAGCCCATGCAGCGCTATGTCGCGCGCGCGGCGGCGAAGGCGGAAAACTGGCAATGGCTGGAGGAATATTCCGATCAGCTGGATATCGATGATGCGGCGCTGGATATCTGCAGAAGCGCGTACAGCGCGGGCGCGAAGGTGCTGGCGGCGCAGATCGCGCACCGGCATCTGGACGCGGAAAAGACCGCCGCACTGGCGGATACCGCGCTGGAAAACAAAGATTATGAAATGATCGATCTGATCATCGAAGATTGCAATGCGGCATATCATAAGAAGATGCTGCTTGCGCTTGCGGATAACCGCGATTGGGCGCATGTGGAGCATTACGCGCACTATGCGGATCCATCGCTTCTGGAGGAGCTGATGGAAATCGCGGTAAACATCGGCGATTTCGATGCGGTGGATATGCTGGACAAGCTTCTGTGATTGTAAAGCTATAGGAGGGGGTCTGCGAAAAATCGCAGGCTCTCAGACCGCTGACAAACGCCGCAACCGCAGAAATTTCCTGAAATACTTCTGGCGAAGTGAAAATTTCTGCTTACTGCGTCAACAGGAACTGCAAAATCGGTTACATAGGTCAAACTATGCGCCCTCATTTGCAGTTCCTGTTTCCTTGTCTTGCAGCGTTTTTCAGGGTTGACCATTCTGTTGACTTTATCAACAGAATGGGAGCCTGCGAAAAATCGCAGGCTCTCTTTGCGTTCCTGTAAATCTTACAAGCGTCGGGGTTGAAGCGGGCTCAAACATGTGCTATAATAAAATGTGATATTATGGTGTGGAGGTATACCTTGAGTCAGGAACAACCCAAAAGCAACGGCTGGCGATTTCCGGTTGGCTGCATCATCGCATTGGCAGCGGTGCTGTTTACGCCGTTTTTGATGATGGGCGCGGCATTTTCCGGTACGCCGTTTATCGTACTGCCTGCGATCATCCTTCCGTTTCTGTATTGCTTTGGCGGGCGGAAAACCTACATAGCGGCGGTCGTGCTCCAAATGGTGGGTTCGGCGCTGCTGATGGGCGGGGCATATATGTTTATCGTGCTCTGCGCCGGCGTGGTGCCTTCGCTGATCATCGCCCGCGGAATCGGAACGCACAGGCCGTTTGGCGATCAGCTGCGCGGCGGAATCGCCGTAACCGCCGCGGGATCGATCCTGTCAGCATTGCTGACGTCCGTGCTGATAGGCGGAAATATTGTAGATTGGCTGTATTCGCTGCTTTCGCAATCGCTGAATACGCTGCCGCAGGCGTACCTGGATAGGATTGCAAAATCATTTGAATCCATAAACGGTCTGAAGCTATCCGCGGATCAGGCAACTTCGCTGATGAACAGCGCCATGACTCTGATTTTGCCAGACAGCAAAATGCGCTTTCCCGCCGCGCTGATTGGCGGCGCGGTTTTAAGCGGACTGCTGGGGGTAACCTTCGGCAATCGATATCTGTACCGGCGAAAGCTGATACCGGATACATGCTATCTGCCGCTGCGCGAATGGGCGCTGCCGGGCAGCGTGACCGGCGGGCTGCTTCTGATGATCGCGGTCAGTTTTGTTCTGTACAACTTCGATGTAAAGAACAGCCAGGCTGTGCTGATGGTAGTATTGACGCTTTCGGAATACGCATTCTGCGCGCAGGCGTTTGGATCCATCGCCAGAAGAGCCTCCGCGGGAACAAACCGGCGTGGACTGCGGATTTTCCTGTATGTCGCGCTGATTCTGGCGATCCTGCTCGGCGGCGCGTTCTATGTTTCCATTTACGGCTGCGCTTCCGCCATATTCGGATCGCGCGGCTTTATGGCGCAGAAGGTGATGGAGCGAATGAAGAATAACCCGGGCGACGATAAAAACGACATGGACGATAAAAACGATCACAACGAAAACAATCAGGGAGGGAACTGAAATGAAGGTTATTTTGCTTCAGGATATTAAGGGAACCGGCAAGAAGGATCAGATCATGGAAATTTCGGACGGCTATGCGCGCAACTATCTGCTGCCCCGCAAGCTGGCGAAGGAAGCCACTGCGGAAGCGCTGAACGCCATCGAACGTTCCAAGAGCGCCGACAAGCACCGCGAGGATGTGCGCCGTCAGGAAGCCGAAGCGCTGGCGCATCAGCTCAAGGGCAAGGTCGTGCAGCTTACTGTGCGCGGCGGCGAAAACGGCAAGCTGTATGGCTCCATTACCAACGATCAGATCGCGGAAGCGGTGAAGGCACAGCTGGGCGTAGACGCGGACAAGCGCAAGATCGAAGTGGAAGAGCCGATCAAGAATGCGGGTCAGGCGTTCTTCACGTTGAAGCTGATGGCGGGTATTTCTACCCGAATGATCGTAAACGTGAAGGTGGAAACCAAATAAGCTATCGTTCGGGAGGAACGTTTTGATGGAGGAATACACATCGGCAGCCGATATACAGAAGGTGCCCTGCCATCCGGAATCGGAGCGCAGCGTACTGGGCGCTATGCTTCGCTCGCGCGAGGCCGCTTTGCTTGCCATCGAAACGTTGCAGCCGGATGATTTTTATGATCCCGCCAATCGCGAGGTATATTCCGCGATGCAGACCATTTCATCCGCATCGCGCCCGATCGATCTGGTAACGCTGGATGAGGAATTAACGCGGCGCGGAAAGCTGGATACCGTCGGCGGCGCCGCCTATCTGGTGGAATTGAGCCGCTGCGTGCCCTCCGCGGTAAACGCGCAGGCGTATATTCGAATCGTAGATGAAAAATCCACGCTTCGAAAGCTGATTCGCGCATCGGAAGCGATTATCAAGGCGTGCTACGCGGGCGAGGAAGAAACGCAGGATATTCTGGAGCTTGCCGAAAAGCAGATCTACGATATCACGATGCGCAAGGGCGGCGAGGAACTGGTCGCAATTCAGCCCATATTGCTGAAAACATTTGAAAAGATCGAACTGCTGGTGAAGAACCACGGCAGGGTGGACGGCGTGGAATCCGGCTATACGGAGCTGGACGAGCTGCTGACCGGCTTTCATCCCGGCGAAATGATTCTGATCGCCGGCCGTCCCGCCATGGGCAAAACCAGTATCGGCATGAATTTCGTAGAAAACGCCGCCATCCGCTGCGGCAAAAAAGCGGCGGTATTTTCGCTGGAAATGCCCGCGGAGCAGCTGGCGATGCGTATGCTGTGTACCGAGGCGCGCGTGGATATGCAGCGCGTTCGCCGAGGGCAGATCGATGATGATGAATGGGAAAAGCTGTGCGATGCGATGATCAGCATCGGGCAATCCGCGATATTTGTGGATGCGACGCCCGGCATCAGCGTTTCGCAGATTCGATCCAAGGCGCGAAGATTGCAGCTGGAGCGCGGTTTGGACATTATCCTGATCGACTATCTTTCACTGATGACGGGCGTAGGATCGTTCGGCAGCCGTCAGGAGGAGGTCGCGCAGATTTCGCGATCCCTGAAGGCGCTGGCGATCGAATTGGGCGTGCCGGTGCTCGCCTTGCAGCAGCTTTCGCGCGCTCCGGCGGGAAGATCCAATCACCGGCCGCTGCTTTCCGATATCCGCGAATCCGGCGCGATCGAACAGGACGCGGACGTCGTCATGTTCATCCACAGGGAGGATTATTACGAACCGGAAACGGCGGAGAAAAACATCGCTGAATTGATCGTCGCAAAACAGAGAAACGGTTCGCTCGGAACGGTAAAGCTTGGCTGGAAGGGCGAATATACATGGTTTATGGACCTTTCGCCGCAGGCGAAGGAAGCAAAAAACGCCTGAGCATGGAGGACATGCAATGAACGCCGAATTATTTTTGCAGAAGTATCGCATATTGGAGGATCTTCTGGAAAAAAGATATGCGGGAGAGCGCATCGGTTCATCCAGCGTGGTCATAGAATATCTGCACAGCGTAGATTCGCGCGAGGTTCGCACCGATCTGGATACGATGCGCGAATTGCGCAACCTGCTCACGCACAACAGCGATGAATTCGGTTATCCGATCGCGGAGCCTTCTGACCGGACGCTCGCACGGATGGATGAAATCATCGAATACGTACGTAAGCCGCGGCTCGCGATCCAGTTCGGCACGCCCGCAGATCAGATCATGTGCACCGAAATCAACGAACGTGCGATCGATGTGATGCGCGCCATGCGAAATCGCGGCTATTCCCACATTCCGGTGCTGGATCACGGCGTGTTTGTGGGGATATTCAGCGTCAAGGCGCTGTTTAATTATCTGGCGGAAAATGGGCTGGACGGCCTGCACGAGGATTCGCGCATTCGCGATCTGGGCGATATGCTGAACGTAGAACAGCGCGACAGCGAATCTTATTGCTTTATGCCCGCGGATGCGACCATAAACGAAGTACGCGAGGAATTTCGCAAAACATCCAGACAGAATAAAAAGCTGGCGATGGTGTTGATCACCCAGAACGGCGAAAAGAGCAGCGCGCTTCTGCGCGTACTGACGCCGTGGGACGTATTGGATGATCGAATAATCGCCCAGAAGGAGTAATCGAAGATGGACGCTTATAAGCTGGCGGCTACGCCCGGAAAGCTGGATTCATTCGATGGTTCCATGGAGGAACTGCGCGCCGATTACGTACAGATTCAAACCGCGTATACCGCGGCGATCCGTGAAATCAACGCGCGCCTGCAAACGCTGAATCAGGATTTTTCGCTGCAAAACCGCCATAACCCGATCCACCACATCGAAAGCCGCGTAAAATCGCTGCCGAGCATCATCAAAAAGCTGCGCGATACGGGATTCCCGATTTCCATCGCCAGCGCGAAGAAGAATCTGCACGATATCGCCGGTGTGCGCGTGGTTTGCCGGTATGTGGATGATATTTACCGGATCGCAAATCTGCTGCTGGCGCAGGAGGATATTTCGCTGATTCTGGAAAAGAATTACATCAAGAATCCGAAGCCGAACGGCTATCGAAGCCTGCACATCGTGGTGGATGTGCCGGTGTACATGTCGAAGGGCAAGCTGTTTATTCCGGTGGAAATTCAGATTCGCACCGTCGCGATGGACTTTTGGGCGACGCTGGAACACGGCATCCGCTATAAGGCGACGGCGGATGTGCCGCAGAAGATCGTGGATCAGCTGCGCGAATGCGCCGATGTGATCACCGAAACGGATTATAAGATGCAGGAAATCTTCAAGGTGCTGCAAACCGTGCACGATGTGGATGACGCCTATCACGAGGAAATCATCCCCGATCTGATTCAGCGATAAACTTGAATAGCATAAATAAGTGCGGCTTCCCGCTTTCGCGGGAAGCCGTTTGTCATATCAGAAATTATTCATTCTGGAACAAATTGTCCTGCAGCTTTGCCGTCAGCGTCAGCACGGAAACCTCCGGCGGGTTGAACAGGCGGAAGGGGAGGACGGCGACCGAGGACGTGGTGGAAAGCCCGCCCGTGATGTACACCTGGCAATCGCCGATGACGGATGCACCGCGCGTATCTTCGCTGGACGGGAACCATCCGCCGCGCGGCAGAAGCCGGTTCGGTACATAGATCGCCTGTCGAAGTATCGGTATCTGCCAAACGCCGCCGCAGTTGTGTCCGGCGACGATCAGGCTCGGCTCGCGCAGAAATTTTCCCTCGGATTCGGTGTGCGTCGCGGTGGCGAGTATAAATTCATCATCCGGAATCTGATGCGAAAGCGCGATCAGCATATCCGATGATTTCATGCTGTTGTAGGCGGCATAGGTCTTTTCGGCGATCTGCCTGCGATAGCTGGTGAAGGGCACGGAATTGTAATCACTGGTCAGTCCGGAAAGCGTGCCTTCTTCTTCCTGCGCTTCCTGCGCGCGCCAGTCCTCCAGCAGCGATGTAATTTCGGTATTCAGCAGATTGCTGGGCGTGAGCCACAGATCCGCTTCGCCCACGGTAAGCTTTGTCGGCGCGTCCACATAGTGCGCGCCCGCCTTGACCGCTTCCAGTATCCAATCCTCCAGCACATATTCCGAAAGCGTGCCGGATGTCAGATCACGCGGCGTATCCACGAACGGTCCGGGGTCCGAATCGCCGCAGATGAAATATACCTTGCCGGGGTTTGAAAGCCCGTTCAGGAATTCGATGAACGGCGCGTAATCCCCGCTGGAACCCACCATATCGCCGAGGCACAGCACAATATCGTACTGCAAGCCGTTGATTTTGCGCGTGAGCGTCGCCTGTTGATCGCCGAAGCGCTTCGCGTTCATATCCGAAATCACAAGTATTTTGTACTTTTCCAGATCATCGTGCACGCCGACGACCGTAACGGTTTCATCCAGCACGGTGATATCGCCATTGCTGACCACCAGCAGGCTCAAAAGCAATACGACAACCAGCACAATGATCAGCGGCCAGAAGCGAATTTCATGACCGAATACGTGAATCGGCTGAACCCGTCCGCCGCCGGCTGCGCTCATGATTTCAAACAGACTTTTTTTCTGATGAAATGCCTTTTCGGAATAGGTTTTTCCATCGCCGCCTACGCGCTTCGTTCGGGGCTGCGCCTTCTGGCGAACGCGCGTTTTCGTCTTGGGTGCTTCTCTGCGCTTGCCGGATGGCTTTTTGCGCATACGAAGCGGAACCTCATCCTCGGTGCCGAAAAGCTCCTCGTCCAGATCGCCGTCGATCGGCGGTGCGGTTTTGGAAGCATCCTCGGCTGCCGGTTTCGGTTCCTTTTTGGGTTCAGCCGATTCATCGGCGGAAGATACGTTGATCAGAACATCCGGTTCGGCAGAATGCTTCGCGGCGTGCCGACCTTTATTCTCAGATTCCTGCATATACTATCCCCAAATTACAATAATATCTATTTTATATTATAAAACGAAATCCAACTTCTATCAAGGCTTGCATTCTTATGATATAATATAATTATCATTAAAACAATTGGGCAAACTCAGAGCGGGTTTCCAATATGAATTTCGGAGGGCGAATACGTGGCAAAATCCAAAACCATATATGTTTGCAGTTCCTGCGGCTATGAAACGCCGCGCTGGCTGGGCAAATGCCCCGATTGCGGCAGCTGGAATACGCTGACCGAACAGGTGCAGCAGCCGTTGGAGCCGGAAAAGAAGCTAAAGCGCGCGCCGGGCAACGATGCGCAGGCGCTGCGCATCGATCAGATCCCCGATGAAAATATGCTGCGCACGCCCAGCGGCATCGGCGAACTGGACCGCGTGCTGGGCGGCGGCATCGTGGAAGGATCGCTTGTGCTGGTGGGCGGCGATCCGGGCATCGGAAAATCCACGCTGCTCACGCAGGTGTGCGCAAATCTTTCAAATGAAGGCGCGCAGGTTCTGTATGTATCCGGCGAGGAATCATCGCGCCAGATCAAAATGCGCGCAAATCGCCTGGGCGCAAGCGCATCGCTCTTTTACGTATTATCTGAAAACGATCTGAACACCGTAGAAAAGCGCATGGAGCAGTTATCGCCGTCGGTCATGGTGGTCGATTCGATCCAAACGATGTATCTTCCGGAAATGTCATCCGCGCCGGGCAGCGTATCGCAGGTGCGCGAATGCGCGTCGCGGCTGATGCGGCTGGCGAAGCTGTCCGGGTGCAGCGTGTTCCTGGTGGGACATGTAACCAAGGAGGGCGCGCTGGCGGGCCCGCGCGTACTGGAGCACATGGTGGATGCGGTGCTGTACTTCGAAGGCGATAATCAGCATCAATATCGCCTGCTGCGCGCGGTGAAGAATCGTTTCGGATCGGTAAACGAACTGGGCATGTTCGAAATGACCAATGAAGGTATGCAGGAGGTGCTCAATCCCAGCGAAGCGCTGCTTTCGGAGCGCGCGCACAATGCCAGCGGATCGGTGATCATGTGCGCCATCGAAGGAACGCGCCCGCTGCTGACCGATGTGCAGGCGCTGGTATCCACCACCGTATTCGGCACGCCGCGCAGAATGGCGAGCGGCGTGGATCAGGGGCGGCTTGCGCTGCTGCTGGCGGTACTGGAAAAGCGCGCGGGCATGCGCCTGTACGATAAGGATGTGTATATCAATATCGCGGGCGGCATGACGCTGACGGAGCCCGCCGCCGATCTGGCGCTGTGCGGCGCGATCGCATCATCGTTTCGCAATCGCCCGACCGAGGGCAATTGGGCGGTGATGGGGGAAGTCGGCCTCGCCGGCGAGGTGCGCGCCATCGCACAGGCGGAGCGCAGAATCAACGAATGCCTTCGCATGGGCTTTGATCACATCATCCTGCCGAAATCCAGTCTGCGCAATCTGAAAATTCCGGAGGGCGCGTATATTGTCGGCGTGGAAACCGTATCGCAGGCCATCGGCGCATTGGGGCTGTTCGCAAATTGAGCGCATAAAAAACGTGATTTTCGATCAAAATGAATTCGAGGTGATTCATTTTGAAAAAGCTGGGAATCGTTTTGCTGCTGTGCCTGTGCGCTTCGCTGATGGCGGGCTGCATGTCCGGCGGCACGGATACGAATCGCGTTCCGGAAATTCCGGAACGTCTGGAACGGAACGCGGACGGCGTACCGATGATCAAGCTGTACGACGCAAAGACGAAATCCGTATCCGAAATCGATCTGGAAACCTACATCATGGGCGTTGTGGCGGGAGAAATGAAAAATGATTGGCCGGAAGAAGCGCTGAAGGCGCAGGCGATCCTCGCCCGAACCTATACGATGAAGTTCGTTTCCGAAAAGAAATCGCAGTACGCCGATGCGGATATTTCTACCGATGTGCAGGAAGCGCAGGCGTACGATGCGGATTCCGTGAACGATCGCGTGCGCAGCGCCGTAAACGATACGCGCGGCATCGTGATGACGTATGACGGTGAATTTCCGTATGCGTGGTTCCATTCGCATTCCGGCGGCGTGACGGAGCTGCCCACAATGGCGCTGGATTACAGCGAAGATCCCGCATATCTGGAAAGCGTAGAATCCACAGAATCGGAAAAAGCGCCGGAATACGCGAACGGCTGGACGGCGAAATTCACGATGGATGAAGTGATTCGCGCGTGCAGGAATTGCGGCGTCGAACTCAATTCCATTGAAAGCTTCAAAATCGGCAAAAAGGGTCAGTCTGGAAGGGCGGCGGAATTTCTGGTGAACGGAAAATCCCTGTCCGCGCCCACGTTCCGGCTGCAAATCGGCGCATCGAAGCTGAAAAGCACGCTGATTGATTCCATTACGATGGATGAATCCTCCATTACCTTTACCGGCAAGGGGATTGGCCACGGCGTAGGTCTTTCGCAATGGGGCGCTTATCAGCTGGCGGAGGATGGCAAAAAGGCGGAAGATATCATTTCGCACTATTTCAAAGGCATCGAATATACAAAGCTTTGGTGATCGAGCGCAATGTCGAAGCAGGAATGCTTCGGCATTGTTTTTATAACCCAAATGTGCTATAATCGAACCTGTGAATGAGGAGGTTTACATGAATCGGTTTTGCAGGTTCTGGGCGGCGCTGATCGCCCTTTGCATGATAACGGCGGCGCTCGGCGGATGTGCGCGCACGGATTCGCAGGCGCAGCCGGAAACATTGAACGTTTATGCGACGTTTTATCCGCTGTACGCATGTGCGGAGATGATTACGGCGGATGTGCCGGAGCTGCAGCTTTCCTGTCTGGTGCAGCCGCAGGATGGATGTCTGCGCGATTATCAGATGTCCGATTGGGATTATGCGCTTTTGCAGCGCTCCGCCGATCTGGTGATCGCGGGCGGGCGCGGATTGGAAAGTTTTGAGAGCGCGCTGTATTCCATGGGCGATGCGGGCCCCGCAGTCGCATGTGTGCTGTACAACATGGAGTTTGCGGAAAATCCGCAGACGGCGCACATCGATCCCGATCGCGAATCGCATTTTCTGGATCCAAATCCGCATATCTATATGTGTATCGACGGCATGATTTCGATCGCGGAAAGCATCTGCGCACAGATGACGATCGTTGATCCGGAAAATGCCAATCTGTATCAGAACAATCTGGAAAGCGCGAAGGGGCGGCTGAATGCGCTGTCCGCTGAAATGCATGAAATCGCCGGTGAAATCGAGGGCAGGGAAGCGGTAATCATGAATGAAGCGCTGACCTACATCGCAAACGAATATGATTTGAACGTGGTATACAGCGTAGATCGCGACAGCGGCGAAGCCTTCCGCGATACGGAATTGCGCGATTGTATCGAGTCGCTCGCGCCATACCGCGATGCGGTGCTTTTGATTGAAAAACAGGCGCCAGAAACCTTTGTAGAAGCGCTGCGGGGCGCGGGCTTTACCGTCGCGCTGCTGGACGTGCTTTCCACGCACAGCGCGCAGGACGGCGCGGACGGCTATTTTGACGCGCAGCGTTGCAACGCGCAAAGCCTTGCGGAAGCCTATCAGAAGAATCAGGAGAGCGAAACGTGAAATCAGTGATTATCTATACCGACGGCGCGTGCAGCGGAAATCCCGGCCCCGGCGGCTGGGCGGCTATTTTGATGTACGGACAGAAACGGCTTGAAATATCGGGCTTTGAAGCGCACACCACGAACAACCGAATGGAATTGATCGCGCCGATCGAAGCGCTTACGCGGCTGAAGGAGCCGTGCCACGTAGACGTATATTCCGATAGCGCCTATCTGGTAAATTGCTTTAAGCAGAACTGGATGGGCAATTGGGTGCGCCGCAACTGGATCAAGAGCGATAAAAAGCCGGTAGAAAATCGCGATCTGTGGGAAATGCTGCTGAAGCTTACGCAGACGCACGAAATCGTTTGGCATAAGGTGCGCGGACACGCCGATAACGAATTCAACAACCGCTGCGACGCGCTGGCGACCGGCGAAATTAAGCGCAGATCAGGCGTTAAATAACCACCGGAAGCATAGAAATGCACGCCGCAGGGTAGGAGCGGCGTGCATTTTTGCGTTTATTTGTTTATTTATCGTATTTGAAGAAGCCTTCGCCGGAGGACATGCCCAGCTTTCCCGCATCCAGATACTTTTTCAACATGGATTCCATTCCGCGGAAGTTATACGGCGCGAGGAACCGCGGGATTTTCACATATTGCTTTACGATGTTGTGCGCCGTGGTCAGGCCGACGGTATCCAATATCCGGAACGGCCCCTTCGGCGCGCCCGTACCAAGCGTCCACGCGCGATCGATGCTTTCCGGATCGGAAATGCCGTTTACATATAGATCCATTGCGGAAAAGAGCAGCGGCACCAGCATGGAATTCAACAGGTAGCCCGCCTTTTCCTTGTGTACGGGCAGCGGCACCATGCGAATCTGTTCGGCAAAGGCCATCACCGCGTCGAATGCATCCTGGCTCGTTTCGCCCTGCGCCATAATTTCCGCCGTATTGTTTTTCCAGATAGAATTGGCGAAATGCAGCGCCAGGTATTTATCCGGTCGTCCGGTGTATTTCGCGAATTTCGACGGCAAGAGCGTAGAGGAATTGGTGACCAGAATCGTCTTATCCGGCATCACGGGCGCGAGCTTTTTATAAAACGCGATCTTATCTTCCACGTTTTCCGCCATCGATTCGATGATCAGATCTGCGTTTTCAACCGCCTTGGCAAGATCCAGTTCCAACCGGATTGATTCTGCCGCCTTTTCCACCCGCGCCGTGCATTCGGATGCATCGAACGCATCGTAATCGGCGATGCCGCACGCCCAGATTTGACGGTTGTTTTCATCCAATGCCGCCATCTTTCGAATCGTATCCAGATAGGTTTCCTTCAGATGGGCAAGCTTTGGCTGCGTTCTGCCGATGCTGCCTTCGCTTCTGAGCCAGATCGTTACCTGAAAACCGCAATACGCCGCCTGAAAAGCGATTTGACTTCCCAATACGCCGCCGCCGGCAACCACAATATTCTGAAATTTCTTCACGATACATCATCCTTTCCATATGGATTGTATGCGCAGCGCGCCTGACAGGTTGAATGCTTTCCTTCCTGCCTTCATAAATATATCACTATTTATAATCAATAGCAATAGCTTTATTGATAATAATCATTTATGAATCTGTGAACATCCATTAGTATATCCAAACAATCAAAAAAGTAGTCGCATGATGTTTTCATGCAACTACCTGATAATGGGCTATTCTGCGCTATAAAAGGAATGGGGGAAGGGAATTCTATTTTTGCGAATCTCCGTTTTCATCCGTCCGCCTTGTATCGTCCCGCGCGCGAATTTTCTGCGCCGCCATTCTGCGGCGGTCATCGCTCATAGCGGCGTAATGCCTGCGTGTGGTGTTTACATCGGAATGGCCGAGTACATCGGCGACCAGATAAATATCGCCGGTTTCGTGGTATAAATTCGTGCCGAAGGTGGAACGCAGTTTGTGCGGGCTCAACCGCTTTTTCAGCGGTGCGGCCTGCGTGGCGTATTTTTTTACCATAACCTGCACGGCGCGCACGGAAATGCGTTTGTTTTGCAGCGATAAAAACAGCGCATCCTCATCGCCGGAAACTGCCGTGATTTCCTGACGGATGGCGAGATAATCCTTCAGAACCTTTTCGACCTCATCCGAAAAATACAAAATCGCCTGATTTCCGCCCTTGCGCGTGACCATGAAGCCGTTGATCGAAAAATCGATATCGCCGATATTGATGCCAACCAGTTCGCTTACGCGAATGCCGGTATCCAGAAACAGCGTCAATATCGCCAGATCGCGCGCCCGCGTGTGCGCATTGTACTTTTTCTGACGTTCATTCATGGTTTCTCCGGATTCTACGTAATCCAGCATTCGCGCGACTTCATCGATTTCCATGCGCAGGATCGGCTTTTCGTGCCGCTTTGGCATATCGATCAGCTGTGTAACATCCGATTCGATCAGCCCGTTTTTAAACATATATTTGTAAAATGAGCGTAAAGAAGCGAGTTTCCGCATTTTGCCCAGCGCTTCATTGGTAATTTCCACATCGTTTTTAACGTACAGACCCAGATATTCCATGTACATATGCAGATCGCGGGTACTAACGCGGCCCAAATCGGCGGGTGTGATCGCGCTGATTTCGATCGATCCGAACGCCGGACATTCCGACGTTAAATAATTGAAGAAAAGCTTCAAATCATTTGCGTAGGCGTAGCGCGTCAGCGGCTGCGTGGTATTTTCAATGGCAAGCATAAAATCCGAACAGACGGCGGGCAGCCCACGCAGAATTTCGCGGGTCAGGATTTTCAGTTCCTTGGCGCGTTCCGATGCATAATTCGACATATAATCAAACCTCCGGTGGATTTAGAGCGATAAATACGGGATTCTTTATCTTTTTCGTTGAACCACAGCTTTTGCGAAACAGATACGCAGAGTATCTATTTTAGTGCAAGTTTTTTGGATATTATTGCTGAGTCCCAGCTTTTGCGAAACAGATACACAGCAGCTTTCCGCTACAAGTTTGGATGATATCTGGAAGTCCCAGCTTTTGCGAAACAGATACGAAGTATCTTTTCAGCGCAAGTTTTTGGATATTATTGCCGAGTCCCAGCTTTTGCGAAACAGATACGAAGTATCTTTTCGCAAAAGCTGTCTTTTACGCATAGATATGGATGGAGAAAGAATGGCCGAATTCCTCTCTCCCGACGCGGGATTCGGCCAAATTTCTGAAATGCGCATCCATCAGTTCGATTCACCGGTTTCATTTTTGTCCGGCGGCGCGATGATTTCATCAATTTCGATGGCTCGGTAATCCGCGCCGGTGTTAACGCACTTCATGCAGTTATCGCAGATCTTGTTGGGATCCAGATCACAGCGCTGGCATTCGCCGCAATCATCGCAGATTTTCTGATCATCCAACAGACAAAACTTATCGATAAAGCACCTCTCCCCTCAACGAACGTATTCATTATAGCGCATAACCGGAAAAAAAGCAAGATTGAATGCGTTGCTTTGTTATCTGGAATTGATTCATCCAATGTGGAAACAAAGAATACATTCCTACCCGTTTTCCTCCTGTCGCTAAACGAAAAAGCAGCCACGGTGGTTTGTTCCACCATGACTGCTTTTATAATGTACCGAATTAGAGTTTCGGACCAGCCGCAACCAGCGCCTTGCCCGCTTCGTTGCCTTCGTACTTGGCGAAGTTCTTGATGAATCTGGAAGCCAGATCCTTTGCCTTCTTATCCCATTCGGAAGGATCGGCGTAGGTA